>NZ_DASPHO010000781.1:0-18941 GCF_035629615.1 Hyalangium sp.
GATGAGCTTCTTCACCTCCTTCTGCGACTTGCCGCAGAAGGAGCAGCAGAGGGTCTGGTTGTCTCGCTTCTCCACGTTCTTGCCCGCCATGATGCCCTCGCTGCGCCTCTCTGGAAGAAACCTTCCAAAAACCGTCCGAACCCCTGGCCCGGTTCAATCTAGTCAGCCCCACGCCGGGACGTCCACGCACCTGGGAGGTAGTTAACAGCAAATCCAGCGTACCGCAGGAAACAGAAAGCCGGAGGCGCGGGGCGACATTCCTCCCTCCCGCGACTCCGGCTGGCTGCCGCACGGCGGTGCGCGCGGCTACTTCTTCTCGTCCTTGCCCAGCACCACCGTCTTCCGGGGGTTCTGGATCTCGTCGATGATGCCGTAGACCTTCGCCTCGGCTGCCCCCATGAAGTAATCGCGGTCGGTGTCCTTCTCTACCCGCTCAAGCGCCTGCCCGGTGTGCTTGACGATGAGATCGTTGAGCTTGGCCCGCATCCGCAGGATTTCCTTGGCCTGGATCTCGATGTCCGTCGCCTGGCCACGCGCCCCACCGAGCGGCTGGTGGATCATGATGCGAGCGCTCGGCAGGGCGTAGCGCTTGCCCTTCGCGCCGGCGAGCAGGAGCACGGCTCCCATGGAGGCCGCCTGACCCACACAGATGGTGGACACGGGACACTTCACGTACTGCATCGTGTCATAGATGGCCAGGCCCGCCGTGACGGAGCCGCCGGGCGAGTTGACGTAGAGGTTGATGTCCTTGTCCGGGTCCTCGGACTCCAGGAAGAGCAGCTGGGCGACGATGGCGTTAGACACGTCATCGTCGATCTCCGTCCCGAGCATCACGATGCGATCCTTCAGGAGCCGGCTGTAGATGTCGTACGAGCGCTCACCCCGGTGAGTCTGCTCGATGACGTAGGGAATGGGCATGAAGGGCATGTAGGCCTCGGGAAACGGAGCGGAAAGTCCTATGAATACTTCGCCTGAGCCTTCAGGAATTCAATGGTCTTTTCTTCCCGCAGTCGGAGGTTCAACCCGAAGCGGTCATCCTGGCTCTTGAAGTACTTGCGAACGTTGGCGACGGGCTGACCGGCCTCGGTCGCCAGCTCTTCGATCTTCTTGTCCATGTCAGCGTCGGTCGCCTGGATACCCTCCTTGAGGGCGATGGCCTCGAAGAGGAGCGTGCCCTTCACCTCCTGGACGGCGCGCTCGCGCATCTCGTCGCGCAGGCGCATGAAGTCCAGGCCCAGGTTGCCCACATCCAGCCCGGAGCGCTGCATCTGGCGCATGGCGCCCTCCAGCATGGAGTCGATGGCGCGCTCCACCATGGCCTTGGGCACCTCGAAGGGGTTGCGCTCGATGAGAGCCTTGATGAGGGCCTCGCGGTCCTCGTTCTGGGCCTTGGAGCGCGCGGTGGCCTCCAGGTTGGACTTCACCTTGGCGCGCAGCTCGTCCACCGTCGGGGCGCCCAGCTCCTTGGCGAGCTCGTCGTTGAGATCGGGGACCTTCTTCTCCTTGATGCCCTTGAGGTGGAGCTTGAAGCGGGCCGTCTTCCCCTTCACCTCCTCCACGCGGTAGTCCGGCGGGAAGGCGTAGTCGATCTCCTTGGTGTCCCCGACCTTGACGCCCTCCAGGGCGGCGATGTTGGAGTCCACCAGTTCGCCGGGGACGATCTCCGCTGTGACGCCCTCGGCCTTGCTGCCGGTGAAGGGCTGGCCGTCGATGGTGGCGTCGTAGTCCACCGTGGCGAACTCCCCCGCGCGCGCCACGTCCCGGTCCGTCACCGGCTCCAGGGTCGAGTGCGACTGGCGCATCTTCTCGAGCTGCTCGTTGACCTGGGCGTCATCGACGGCCGACTCGCTCTTCTTGAGCGGCACTTCCTTGTAGTCCTTCGCGTCGATCTTCGGCTTCACCTCCACCCGGGCCTCGAAGGAGAAGGGCGAGCCGGGCTTGAGGCCGGAGTTGGTGACCTGGGGCTGGCTCACTGGCTCCACGTCGTGCTGGGTGATGGCCTCCACGTACGCGGTCTGCACCACGCGCTGGATGACGTCGTCCTCCACCTGCTCACGGAACCGCTGCTCGAGGATGCGGCGGGGGACCTTGCCCTGGCGGAAGCCGGGCAGCTTCACCTGGCGGCCAATCGCCGTGTAGGCGCGCGACAGCTCGTCCGCCACGCGCGCGCTGTCAACCTCGATGGAGAGCTTCTTCTCGACTGGAGACAGCTCCTCGACCTGGACCTTCATGAACGCCTCGCTCGCCGCGCGGGGAGGCCGCGCCAGCGCCGAATGAGAGAGAGTGTGGGAGGTGCGGCTTTAGGAGATACGTACGGAAGGGTCAACGCGAAATGGGCGAGGAGGGACTCGAACCCTCACACCTTGCGGTACCAGATCCTAAGTCTGGCGCGTCTACCAGTTTCGCCACCCGCCCAGCGGCGCTGCGCGTCCTTCTACTCCGAAACGATCCGGGTGTTCAGCCCCTGACGCGGAGAAGAGGACCCCGGAAAGACGTCGGGGCCCCCTCATTTCTGAAGGAGCCCCGACGAGTGAGAGCGGAGGGAATCGAACCCACAACCTATGGATTAAGAGTCCATTGCTCTGCCAATTGAGCTACGCTCCCGGCTTGGCGCTCGATGCGGCGCGTCGTGACGCGCTGTCGAGTGGCGGCGCTAACTACTGAAGGCCGCCCGCGCTGTCAAACGTTTTTGCCCCCACGCCGAAATTCCCCTGATCCAGGGCTGTCCGGCCGCTGTCCGGACGTGCGCGGGGAGCATTCCTGCGGCCGAGAAGGCCCAGATCCTACTGTGCGTTTGAACCACGCTGCGGCCTGTGATCGTCCCGCGCTGGGAGGATCACCGGGAGCATCCTCAAAACGTGGTCGTACCGCAGCACGCCAGGCAGGCGGACGGAGGTCGTCCGCCTTTTCGAACGGAGAAGCACAGTGACGGACGGACAGAACAAGGTGGACACCGCGGCGGCCCAGTCGGCCTGGAGCCGCGAGCGCGTGGAGCTTATCCGAAGGACGATCTGCCCCAAGGGGATCGGCGAGGACGAGTTCGCGCTCTTCATCGAGCAGTGCAAGCGCTCGGGGTTGGATCCGCTGTTGAAGGAGGCGTTCTGCGTGGGACGCCGACAGAACGCGGGCAACCGGGAGCGGCCCAACTGGGTGACGCGCTACGAGTTCCAGCCCTCGGAGGCGGGGATGTTGGCGCGTGCCGAGCGCTTCCCGGACTTCAAGGGCATCCAGGCCAGTGCGGTGTACGCCGAGGACGAGATCATCGTCGATCAGGGCAAGGGGGAGGTGGTGCACCGCTTCAACCCGGCCAAGCGCAAGGGCGCGCTGGTAGGCGCCTGGGCGCGGGTGGTGCGCGAGGGCAAGCTGCCCGTGGTGGTGTGGCTGGACTTCGCGGGCTACGTCCAGCAGACGCCGCTGTGGGCGAAGATCCCCACGACGATGATCGAGAAGTGCGCACGCGTGGCGGCGCTGCGCAAGGCGTACCCGGAGGCCTTCGGCGGCCTGTACGTGCGCGAGGAGATGCCGGCGGAGGAGTACGACACGACTCCGGCAGTCTCCGAGGAGCACGCACCCGCTACGGGCAATGGCGCCTATGAGGTGCTCGGCGTGAAGCCGGGCCTGGTGAAGGCGTCCTTCTCTCCCCTGCCCACGGGGGGCAAGGAGGAGAAGTCTGGCAATGGGTCCGCGCAGCTGAGCATGGACGTGAAGCTGGAGGAGCCGGTGGCGCCGCAGGCCGAGCAGCCGCGTCCCAAGAGCTCAGCGACGGTGGTGGCCTTCGGTCCCTACAAGGGGAAGACGGCCTCGGAGCTCAGCGATGACGAGCTGAGCGAGACCATCGACATGGCGCACGAGAAGCTGATGGAGCAGCCCAAGGCGAAGTGGGCCAAGGCGATGCGCGAGAACCTCGCGGCGCTGGAGGCCGAGACGGAGCTGCGGTGCCGGGTGCCCTCGGCTTCCTCCAAGAAGGAGGCGTCCGTCGAGGCCTGATCGAAGGCCTCGAAGAGCGCTGAGAACATGAACGCCGTGCCGGGGAGCCCTGGCACGGCGTTTTTCTTGGGTGGAAACCGAGCGTTAGAGAGTGCGCGCCAGGTGGGCAGCCGACGGGTCAGGCCTGGATGCAATGGGGAGATGCCTGCTCCGTAGACCTGGATGCGAACGCTGTTGCTCTCCTCACCTGGTCCGCATGCCCCCGACTTACCGGGGCGCCGCGGGCGGGTGAGCCTCGCCCAGGTGCCACCATGAAGATTGCCTCACGCCTCCTGCTGCCCACCCTCCTGCTCGGCGCGCCCGTTGCCCTGGCCCAGGAGACCCCGCTCCCCACTGCCGCCGAGGCCTCGGCCGCCATGCCGGCCGTGAAGAGCATTGACGTGAACTTCCGCGGCACGCTCGGGGATGCACTCAAGCGCATTGCCGAGGACGGAGGTCTCAACCTGGTGGCGACCGGCGACCTGGACACCTCCGTGGAGGTGCACCTGCAGGGCATCACCGCCGAGCAGGCCCTGCGCACCCTGGCGCGCACCTATTCACTGCGCTTGGATCAGGACGGCTCCATCTTCACGCTGCGCCCCCTGACGGCGGCGGAGCAGACCGCCCGTGTGTCCCCGCCGGCCCCGGTGGCAGCTCCCGCGTCGCCGATGGCCGTCGTGCCTCCGGCTCCTCCGGCGCTTCCCGCCCTGCCCGCCCTGCCGCTGATCTCGGCGGATGACCTCGACCCTCGAGAGATCCAGGAGCGGGTCCGCGAGGGGGTGCGCCGGGCGCAGCGCCGAGGCAAGGGGGAACACGACGTGGTAGCCCGCGGCCAGTCGCTGGAGGTGAAGGAGGGCGAGTCGGTGGACAATGCCGTCGTCTACGGCGGCAACCTGCTGGTGAAGGGCCAGGTGGAGGAGGATGCGGTGGCCTTCGGCGGCAACCTGGACGTCTACGGCCATGTGGAGGGAGACGCGCATGCGTTCGGCGGCAACGTCGTCCTGCATGAAGGGGCGTCCGTGGAGGGCGATGTCTCGGCCATTGGCGGCACGGTCATCCGCGAGAAGGGCACGTGGGTGGAGGGCAGCACCGAGACCTTCAGCGGCGGGAGCCTCGGCGCCCTGGTGGCCAGCGAGGTCAAGGACAGCCTGAAGAACGAGTTCCGGAGTGATGCGCCCGAGGAGGAGAGCCAGGAGGCGCGCGCGGTGAGCTCCACGGTCGAGAAAGAGGAGCGGCACTCGGGTGGAGGGCTCGTGGGGTTCATCCTGCGGTTCGCCGCGCTGTTCGGGCTGGGCTTCCTCGGACAGCTCTTCTTCCCGGCGCGCATGAAGGAGCTGTCGGCGGAGATCAAGAACCAGCCCGTCAAGAGCGGGTTGACGGGGCTGCTGGGGTTCATCGCGCTGATCCCGCTCACGGCGGTGTTGGCGATCACCATCATCGGCATCCCAGTGGTGGTGGCGATGTGGCTGGTGGTGCCGGTGGTGGCGGCCATGGGCCTGGCGGTGCTGGCCAGCGAGATCGGCCTGAAGGTGCCCGTGCTGCGCGGGCGCAAGACGCAGGCGGCGGTGCTGGCGATGGGGCTGCTCGCCCTGCTGACCGTGGGCGCCATCCCAGGAATCGGCCCGGTGGTGCTGACGCTCGCCACGATGGTCGCCTTCGGAGCCATCATCCGTACGCGGTTCGGTCACCGGCTCCGCGGCATCCCCGAACCCATGTCGCCCACCTCCACCATCTGAGACTGTCCTGCGCGGCCCGGCGGATCGTACTCCGCCGGGCTTCAGTCGTTTCTGAAGGGTGCTTCCCCCGTTAGTGTCACGCTCGAGGAGCGAACCGGCGGCGGTACTCAGCGGGGGGCACTCCGAGCGCGCGCTTGAACACGCGGTGCATCGTCTCCAGTGTGCTGAACCCCACCTCGGTGGCAATCTCCTTCACGGTTTGTTGGGTAGCCTCGAGAGACGCACGCGCCGCCTCCACTCGCAGGCGCTCGACGTACCTGGCGGGCGTCACGCCGACCTGTGCGCTGAAGGCCCGGGCGAAGTTCCGCGGGCTCATCGCCGCGCGCCGCGCCAACGTCTCGACCGACAGATCCTCCCGGAGGTGCTCCGGCAGCCACTCCTGCACCTCACGGATGGGGGCACGTGAGGCCCACTGGGAGGCCATCTGAACGCTGAACTGGCTCTGCCCACCCGGGCGGCGGAGGTACACCACCAGCAGACGTGCCACCTGACGCGCTACCTCCCGGCCGAGATCCTCTTCCACCATCGCGAGGGCAAGGTCGATCCCGCTGGTGACTCCCGCCGAGGTCCAGATCTGGCCGTCCCGGACGAAGATCTGGTCCCCGAGCACCTTGCAGCTGGGGTGCTGCCGCTGGAGCTCGTCGCAAGCGAGCCAGTGCGTGGTAACGCGCTTACCATCCAGCAGCCCGGCCCGGGCGAGCAGGAAGCTCCCCGAGCACACAGACGCCACGCGCCGACAATGGCCAGCCAGGCGGCGCAGGTGCGGAGGGAGCGCAGGTTCGGCATCCCGGCGCAGGGTGACCTCTCCGCCAGGGACCAGCAACGTGTCCACGGGCCCGCGCACGCGCTCCAGCGAGACAGTCGCATGGAGGAGCACCCCTCCCTCCGTCACCACTGGGCCCGGCCGCAGGGCCGCGATCTCGACGTGGTAACCGGGCTGCTTCGGACTCACCAGCCGTGAGGCCGTGGTGAACACCGAGGAAGGTCCCGCGAGGTCCAGGATCTGGACCTCGGGGAAGGCCACGATCACCACCCGCCGTGCCGACTGGCTCCGGATGGATCCGCTTGAACGCTCCCTCATGGTGGGCACCCGCACAGACATGGGTTGGCAGAGAACGTCAAATCATTGGCAGTCCTGCCATTACCTGGCAAGCGTAGTCTGGCTCCAGTCAGCGCCATGGAGGCGCTGCCTGAGACCCGACCGGGGGACACACACCATGGACATCGCCTTCCTGCTCTATGACAACATGACCTCGCTGGACTTCATCGGCCCGTACCAGGTGCTCGGTATGGTGCCCAATGCGCGCCTCCACTTGGTCGCCACCGAGGCGGGCCCGGTGCGCACGGATCTGGGTGTCCGGATCCACGCGGACAAGCGGCTGGAAGAAGTGTCCCGCGCAGACATCCTTGTCGTCCCTGGGAGTCCGGATCCGTCCAAGGTGATGGGCGACGAGCGAGTGCTCTCGTGGCTGCGAGCGATGGATGCGTCCTCGCGCTGGACGACATCCGTGTGCACGGGCGCGCTCATCCTGGGCGCAGCGGGCCTGCTCCAGGGCAAGCGCGCGACGACCCACTGGATGGTGCTCGAGCACCTCCGCAACTTCGGAGCAACGCCCGTGGCCGAGCGCGTCGTGTTCGATGGCAAGGTGGTGGCCGCCGCGGGCGTGTCCGCGGGCATTGACATGGCGCTGGCCCTGGTGGCGAAGGAGTTCGGGGCGCTGCTGGCTCAGTCCATCCAACTGGGGATCGAGTACGACCCTGCGCCGCCCTTCCAGACTGGCTCGCTGCGCGTGGCCCCGCCTGCAGTGGTCGAGGCGGCCCAGGCCATGCTGCAGTCGGTGGTCCGGGCGTAGCGCCCGCAAGCGAAGGGGCCGGAGCCACCGGGGAGCTTTCCCGGCGATTCCAGCCCCTTACAAGAGCGCGCCCAGAGGGACTTGAACCCCCAACCCTTGGCTTCGAAGGCCAATGCTCTATCCAGTTGAGCTATGGGCGCTTGGGGGAGACAAGGTGGGCGGCCAACCGGGATCGAACCGGTAACCTCTGGAGTCACAGTCCAGCGCTCTAACCAGTTGAGCTATGGCCGCCGTGATGCCTACAACCGTACAACAGGGTGAAACGGGCGGCTTCCCTATCGTGGAAGCCGGGACCGTGACAAGGCCCAAATGAGCTAGGGAAGGATGGCGCCCCAGGCAGGACTCGAACCTGCGACCCCCGGCTTAGAAGGCCGATGCTCTATCCGGCTGAGCTACTGGAGCTTCTACCGTCCCTTACTGCTTCGCTGCTTCAATATCGGGGCGAGAGGATTCGAACCTCCGACCCCCTGCGCCCAAGGCAGGTGCGCTACCAGGCTGCGCTACGCCCCGATGAAGACGGCCATTCTTGTGACATTGCGCACGGACGCGCAAGTTGAACCTGACTGACCTGTCAGCTACCCGCCTGGAGAGCCAGCAGCGCAGGCCGCATCTTCCTGAAGGCCTGCCCCCGGTGGGAGACCCCTGCCTTCTCCTCCGGAGTCAGCTCCGCCATCGTCTTGCCCAGCGCAGGGATGAAGAAGACCGGGTCATACCCAAAGCCGTGTGAGCCCCGGGGGCCCGTGAGGATGCGCCCCTCGCAGCGCCCCACCTCGATCCGGGCCTCCCCGCCCGGCATCGCCAGGCACAGGGCACACTGGAACGAGGCCGTCCGGCGCTCCTCTGGCAGTCCCCCGAGCTCTCCGAGCAGCTTCTGGTACCTCGCTCGGTCATCCCCTTCCGCATAGCGCGCCGAGTGAACTCCCGGCCGGCCGCCCAGGGCATCCACGCAGAGCCCGGAGTCGTCCGCCAGGCTCGGCAGCCCCGAGGCCTCCGCGTAGGCCCGGGCCTTCTTCGCCGCGTTGGCCTCGAAGGTCTCCCCATCCTCCACCGGCTCGGGGATGGGAGGCAGGTCCTTCAGTGACACCACCTCCACCGCGTCCCCCACCAGCCCGCGCAGCTCCTTCACCTTGCCCGGGTTGGTGGTGGCGAAGAGGAGTCGGGGCTTCATCCGAGCACCTTCGCCTGCGCTGCCATGAGCTGCTGGATGGCCGCCAGGCCCCCGTCGAGCATCCCGTCCAGCAGCTTCCGGTCGAAGAGCTTGTGCTCGGCCGTGCCTTGCACCTCGACGATCCGGCCGTCCCCAGTGGCCACGAGGTTGAGGTCCACGTCCGCGCTGGAGTCCTCCTCGTAGTCGAGATCCACCCGCACCTCGCCGCCCACCACGCCCACGGACACCGCCGCCAGCGGGGTGAGGCTCGGGATCTTCGAGAGGATCCCCCGGCTCTGCAGGTTGCGCAGCGCCAGCACCAGCGCCACGTAGGCGCCTGTGATGGATGCGGTGCGCGTGCCCCCGTCCGCCTGGATGACGTCACAGTCCAGCGTGAGGGTGCGTGTCCCCAGCGTCGAGAGATCCATCGCCGCGCGCATGGAGCGGCCAATGAGGCGCTGGATCTCCATGGTGCGGCCGCTCTGCTTGCCCTTGGCCGCCTCGCGCTGCGAGCGGGTGTGCGTGGAGCGCGGGAGCATCCCGTACTCGGCCGTCACCCAGCCCGTCCCCTTTCCCATCAGGTGTGGAGGCACTCGCTCCTCCACCGAGCAGGTGACGAGGACCTTGGTGTGGCCGAACTCCACCTGCGTGGAGCCCTCGGCGTGACGATTCACACCGGGCGTGAGGGTGACGGGACGAAGGTCCAGCGCTCCGCGTTGAAAGGACCGCACGGGCAGCTCCTCGGGCTAGAGAGAGCCGCTGTCTACCAGAGCCAGCCCGTCCCAGTTCAACTCAAAGAGAGGCAGGTCTGGCCACGGGCTCCCCCTCCGCCGGCTTCGCGGGGGCCTCCTCGGCCTTGGAGGCATCGCGCTTGCTCACCTCCCCCAGGAAGGTCTTCACCCCCTCGGTGATGGCCGAGACGAGCTTCTCCTGGTACTCGGCGCGCCCCAGCTGAGTGCCCTCCTGTGGGTGGGAGATGTAACCCACCTCGATGAGCACTGCCGGGGCCTCCACGCCCGTGAGGACGAAGAAGGGCGCCTGCAGGACGCCGCGGTCCGTGGCACCCGTGGCGGAGATGAGCTGCTGGTGGATGGCGTAGGCCAGCCGCGAGGAGCCCGCGTGGGCCTCCATGCGCACCAGATCGTGAATGATGAAGTTCAGCGTGGAGTCGCTCTGGACGGCCTGGCTCGCGGGGCCGTCCGCGTTCTCCCGGTCCGCCACCGAGCGCGCACCCGCCCCCGAGGCCGTCGCGGACAGGAAGTACGTCTCAATGCCCTCGATGCGCTCGCGCAGCTTCTTGGTGGGCATGGAGTTGGCGTGGATGGAGAGGAAGACGTCCGGCCGCTTGCCGTTGGCGAACTGCACACGCTCGGGCAGCGGCAGCGTCCCGTCCTTCTCACGGGTGAGGAACACCTGCGCCCCCACCTCCTTCTGCAGCTTCTCCCGCAGCCGCTTCGCCAGCTGGAGGACGACCTCCTTCTCCTGCAGGCTTCCAGGTCCCTTCGCGCCATCTTGAGAGCCGCCGTGCCCCGGATCGATGACGATGCGGGCACTGCGCTCAGCGAGAGCAGTCGAGGACCAGCACAGCAACAGCACGAGAGGGACGATGGTGCGGAGCGTCATGCCGCCCGCAATGCTATCGGAGCCCGGGCGCTGGGGTGAATCCCACCCTCCCCTTCAGCCCACGACATCGATTCCCGGGCGGCCCCGAGCCACCTCGCCAATGAGCGCGGCCTCCACGCCCGCCTTCTCCAGCGCGAGGAGCGCCTTACGGGCGTCCCGGGCCGGCACGGAGGCCAGCAGTCCCCCATTGGTCTGCGCGTCCGCGAGCACCCAGCGGATGTCTTCGGGGAGCCCCTCCGGGAAGCGCACGTGCTTGCTCACGTGGGTGAGGTTTGCCTTGCTGCCCGAGGGCACCACGCCCTGCGACGCGAGCGCCGGCACCTCCTGGATGATGGGGATGCGCTCCAGCGCCAGCAGGGCTCGTGCCTTGGCCCCTTTCATCATCTCCAGCAGGTGCCCCAGCAGGCCGAAGCCCGTCACGTCCGTGAGCGCGTTCACCTTGAACTTCCCGGAGGCGAACACCTCTCCCGAGGAGCGGTTGAGCGTGGACATCACCCCCACCACGCGCTTCACCAAGGCCTTGGAGGCCACGCCCCGCTTGATGGCGGTGGTGGCGATGCCCGAGCCCAGCGGCTTGGTGAGGATCAGCACATCCCCTGGCTTCGCACCCGCATTGGTCAGCACCTTCTTCGGGTGCACCACCCCAGTGACGGCCATGCCGTACTTCGGCTCGGGATCCTGCACGCTGTGGCCACCGAGGATGGGGATGCCCGCCTCGTCCGCCTTCGCCTGCCCGCCGGCGAGGATCTTCGACAGGATGGAGAGCGGCAGCTCCGACGGGAAGCCCACCAGGTTGAGCGCGAACAGCGGCCGCGCCCCCATGGCGTAGATGTCCGAGAGCGCGTTCGCCGCGGCGATGGCTCCGAACTGGAACGGGTCGTCCACCACCGGCGGGAAGAAGTCCACCGTCTCCACCACGGCCAGCCCGGGCGCAAGGCGATAGACGGCCGCGTCGTCGTTGGTGGCGAACCCCACCAGCGTCTGCGGGCCCTGCGCAGTCTTCAGGCGGCGCAGGACCTGCGCCAGATCCGCGGGCCGGAGCTTGGCCGCTCAGCCCGCGCGGTGACTCAATTCCGTGAGTCGCTTGGGCCGCTGCTGCTCGTCCGCCATGAGATCACCCTGCCTGCACGTACTCGCGTTTGATGAGCTGCACCACTGCCTCGGCCGTCAGCACGTCGTCCTGGTCCGAGTGGTCCAGCACCCCGGCGAGGCTGCCGTAGTTGTGCACCAGCTGGAGCACGTCCAGCATCTCGGGCGTCAGCTCCTTGAGCGGCGCCGCCATCGGCTGGGCCAGCCGCATGGACATGTTCATTTCCGGCAGCATCCCCTGGATGCGCTTGAACTCGTCCAGCTGGCGAAGCGCGTCCATCAGCAGCGCCTCGGTGGACGAGTCCAGCTCGACCATGAACTCCTGGTTGTCCGCCGGGCGCAGCTCGAAGTCGCCGATCTCCCAGGTGATGATGCGGTTGAAGCTCTTCTGCGGCCCCAGGTTGTGGTTGTCGTCGATCACCGCGTAGTACACGCGGCCCTGGCGCAGGTAGATCCTCCCCTCGCGCTCGTTGGTGATGACGAGCACGCCGTTCTTCTTGGAGGTGTGGAACAGCTGCAGCAGGTCCGGCAGGGGGATCTCCTCGATCTTCCCCGTCATGGACGACGTCTTCGTGGAGCGCGCCGCCTGCGCCGCCGCGGCCTCCTCCAGCTTCTGCTTGACGACGTGCTCGTCCACGTTGACCGAGTCCGCGCCCTGCTGGATCAGCTTGAGGATGGAGGTGCCTATGAGGATGCGGTCCCCCTCCTTCAGGCGCGCCTGCTTCACCTTCTCCCCGTTGACGAAGGTGCCATTGGTCGAGCCGAGATCCTCGATGGTGATGTTCCCGCTGCTGATCATGATCTTCGCGTGCTTGCGCGAGACCATGTCCTCCACGAGCACCATGTCCAGCTCACTGGACCGGCCAATGACGATCTGCTTGTCCGCCTTCAGGGGGAACTCGCCGCCCTGGTACTTCCCTGAGATGAACTTGAGGGCGTAGGACTTCGACCCGCTCGGAGTGCTCACGGTACCGAGACCTCGATGAAGAGGGTTTCCATGAATATCAGCCCGCCTGCTCGGCCTTGCCCGCCGGCTCCTTCACCAGATTGAGGTACATCCGCGCGCTCTTGTTGTCCGGATCTCGCGCCAGCACCTCCTCCCACACCTTCAGCGCCTCGGCCCGCTGACCCGCCGAGTAAAGCGCGATTCCGTAATGGATGCGACCTGGCATGAAGGACGGGTTCTGCGCCATGGCCTGCTCGAACTCCTTGAGGGCCTCCGCGTGACGGCCCGCATCCCGCAAGGCATCCCCCAGCTTGATGCGGATGTCCACGAATTGAGGACACAGCCCCAAGGCCCGCTGGTACTCGCCGATGGCCTGCTCCCAGGCGCCATTGGAGGCGAACACGTTGCCAATGTCGGCGTACATGTTGGCAATCTTTCCCTTGACGAAGGGATCCATCTCCCCGGGGCCGTTCTTCTGCCGGGCGAGGGCGTTCTGATAGACCTCCTTCGCCTCGGCGTACTTGCCCATGTCGTTGTAGATGACCGCCAGGTTGAGCGCCGCCTCGGTGTAGGCCGGGTTGATGCGGAGCGCCGACTCGAAGGCCCGCTGCGCCCGGGCGAACTGGCCCTGGTCGTGGTAGATGATGCCAAGCATGTTGTAGACGTCGGCGAACGCCTGGTTGTGCTCCACAACCTGCGCCAGGTACTGCTCGGCCTGCGCGTACTGCTTCTTGTCGAAATAGCCCCGCCCGAGGGTGAGGAGCTGCTTGAGGGCCTCGTCCATGTCCCTACCTCGCCAAAGCTGGCGATCAGACCGTTAGCCTACCTGAGCGCCGACGAAAACAAGAATTCCTGACCACGACGCAAGAGGCGGTGCCGGGACTCCCCCCGCAGGTCTACCGGCCGAGAGGGAAGGTCCCCCTGCAGGTGCCAGTGCTCGGTGGCCACGGCCTCGTCCCGCTCGAGCCGGAGGAACCACGCTCCAGCCCTGTAGCTCCGCTTCTTGAGCGCCAGCACCGTGTCCAGGCTCAGCTCTCCCACCCCCTCCGACCCGCCATCCACCCCCTCCGAGCCGCCATCCTCCCCGCCCATCAGGCCCGAGAGCCTGGCCAGCGTCGCCGGGTCCCCCTGCTCCAGGGCTCGCCGGCGGGCCTCCAGTGCCACCACCACCGCCGCCAGGCGCGGCACCTCCCCCCGTTCAGGCTTCCAGTCTCCGTCCTGGAGGACGAAGGGCACCTGCTCCACTCCCAGCGAGCTGACCTGGGTGTCGCCCAGGGAGCCGGTGAAGTCCAGGGTGGCCAGCACCTCTGCCCGTTGCCCTCCGGGCTCCACCCGCACGGTGATGCGCGCGTAGTGAAGCTCGCGCGAGGTGAGCTCGGGGGCGACGCCTGCGAGGGGGAGCGAGATGCCCTCCTTCTCGAAGCGCTTGAGGGCGGTGATGATCTCGGCCTCGGGACCGGCGGCCAGCCCGAGCACACGGGGCCCCACCACCGCCACCATCACGAACGCGGTCGCAGCGATGAGGATCCCGCCCAGCCGGCTCCAGTCCGCTGTCGACCTCACGAGCCGAGCATACGCTGAGCCCGCTCCGCGGCGGGCGTGCCCGGCATCTGCTGGATGACCTTGCGCAGCGTCTCCTGGGCGCGGTCCGGCTGCTTGAGCTTCACGTACGCCTCATGGAGGGAGAAGAGCGCCTCCTCGTCGTACTTGGTGCCCGGGTAGCGGGTCAGCATCCCCTCCAGGCGCTGGGCCACCGCCCGCCAGCGCTCGCGCTTGCGGTAGAAGGCGGCCACGTACAGCTCGTGCTCGGCCAGCCGCCGCTTCGCGTCATCCGCCTGCGCCTTCGCCTCCTTGGCGTACTGCGACTCCGGGTACTGGCGCAGGAAGCTGTTCATCGCCTTGAGCGAGGACTGGACCTCGGTCTGGTCCTTCTCCTCCGAAGGCGGCAGAAGGAAGAAGTCCGAGGGCATGTCCTTGAAGTGCGAGAGCGCCGAGCGATAGGCGGCGTAGTCCACCTTGGGGTGCGTGGGGTGGAGCTTGATGAAGGACTCGTACTTCTCGCGGGCCTCGGGGAAGCGCTCCTGCTCGAAGTCCACGTCCCCCAGCTTCAGTTCGGCCTCCTTGGAGGCCTCCAGGTACGGGAACTTCGTCTTCACGAACTCGAAGTACTTCTCGGCCTTGAAGAAGTCGCGGTTCTCCAGGGCCTCCTCCCCGAGGCGGAGATTCTCCTCGGCCTGGGAGGCATAGTCCGGGTCTCCGGCCTGCCCGTCCTTGAGGGCGGCACAGCCGGTGGAGAGCAACAGGAAAGTGGTCAGACAGGTGACGGCAAGACGCATAGGCACTCACGCAAGCTAATCGTCCAACCCGGACGGATCCAGCGCTGGTTCACCGAGCAACCGCCGGATGACGTCCTCAGAGAAGCCCCGGCTGTGGAGGAGGCGTCCAGCCCGCGCCTGCTCCTTGGGCGTCAACGGGCGGCCGAGCAGCCCCCGGCGCTCGAGCACCTGCCGAGCGGTGGCCAGGGCGTCGAACTCCCCGGCTCCGGTGGCGGCGGCCAGCGCCTCGCGCGCTACCTCGCTCCCCAGCCCATGGGCCTGGAGCCGCTGGAGCACCGCCTGGGGGCCGAACCTCCCCCGCTGCAGCAGCGAGGCGGCCCGCTCCCGGGCGAAGCGCGCGTCGTCGATGTAGCCGTAACCCTGGAGCTTCTTCAACACTTCCCCCTGGACCTGGGCAGAGAAGCCCTTGCGCCCCATGGCCAGCTCCAACTCGTGGCGGCTCCGGGCGCGCAATGCCAGCAGCCGCAGGCACGCATCTGTCGCGCGCCGCACTGCCTCCGGCCCTTCCTGCTCCGTGCTCATCGCTTGCTCTCTAGCATGTGGTAACAGGCGCGGCATGCACCCACTGATCGCCCGCTTCCTCAGCCTCGAAGCCGCCCGCGAGACACTCCGCAAGGAGAAGGCGGGCGAGGCCCTCGATGCCGAGGAGCAGATCTTCACCGCCACCGCCGCCGCGCACCCTCAGCAGCGCGCCGAGGTGCTCGGCGTCACCGGCCGCAAGCTGGCCTCCGACTCCCAGGCCTCGCTCGTGCTCCTGGCGGCGCACACCGCCGCGCGCGCCATCGCACATGACTCCCGGCTCGCCCCGGCCACCGCCAAGGCCCGCGAGGCGCTCACCTCGGAGGGAGCCTCGGAGGAGGAGACAGAGTCCTTCATCGCCTCCATCCTGCTCGAGGAGGCCTTCGGCTACGACGAGGAGGTGGACAGCTTCGATACGGCCTTCGTGGGGGAGGCGCTCGGAGAGATCCCCGCGCTTGCCTCCCTGACCCGGGAGGGCGTGGACGCCCTGATGATGAAGTTCTCGCAGAAGGGGGCCACCGACGCGGAGCGGACCGCACGCGCCCACATCGCCAAGCGCCTCTTCGACATCGCCTGGTCGGAGGGCCCCACCCCCATCAACCCCGAGCACATGGATGTGCTGGTGGAGTCGGACATCGCCGACCAGTCGGAGGAAGTCCAGGAGGCCCGGCTGCGCGCCACGGTGGAGCTGCTGCAGCTGCTCTCCCAGCAGGGGCTCATCGGCCCCATGCGCCTGTCCCGCCTCCGAGCCCAGCTGGGCGACGAGGACGCCTGATCGGGAACGTCCTCCCTCAGATATGGAGGACGTGCACGTTGCGCCCCTCTCGCTCGAAGTGCGCCGTCAGCCCAGGGCCCTCCCCTTTCTCCAGCCCGCTGCCCGGCAGCAGGATCATCGCTACGTGCTCGGCCTGGAACCCCGCGCGGAGCGCATCCCCCGCCGTGAAGATCCCCTCGAGGCTCCCTCTCGAGAGGTGCTCTGCCGTTACCCCGATGACCGCACGGCGTGAGGACTCGCGCTCATCCCCTCCCAGGAGGATGTCCGCATAGTCATACCCCCCGGTGGGACTGGGAGCATCGAGCCGGACCTGGCCCTGGAAGGCGCGGCAGAAGAACGCCCCCACCACGAGCTTGCGCGCGGCGACCCCCGAGAAGTCCTCGCACCAGGCGGAGCCCTGCGCCCTCCAGAACTCCGCGAACTCGAAGAGCAGCTGCTTGAGCGCGCCCGTCTTGCTGAGCGCCATGGGCTTCGGCGGAGCCGTGACGTGCTCCGACATGCGCTGCGCGAGCCGGGTCAGCGCATCGCCACTGCTGCTTCCCCTCGAGTACCGGCTGAGCGCCTGCCAGAAGTCCTTCAGCCACTCGGAGTGCTTGAGGAGCCGGAGCGTCGTCTCGTCCGCCAGCCCCGGGCTCTTCGAGATGACGCCGAGCTCGCGCTGGACCTGCGTTCGCTCCTGGCGCCCGAGCTGCGTGTACATGCGCTCCAGCTCCGCCGCGAGCGAGGTGGCGACCTGAGAGCCCGTGCGCCGCTCCCGCAGCTCGAAGGTATGCCGGTAGCCTCGGTGGGCATCGTCCGGGAAGATGGTCGTGTCGAGCATCCACGGGTCGGCGCCCGAGCCGAAGCGCAGCGGCGTCAGCTCGACACGGCGGGCCTCGAGATCGACGGCTCCCACGATGCACCCATTGGGCCACTTGCTCCCCTGGTAGGCGGCAGGTGCGGCCAGCTCCAGGTACCCGCCCCGCTGGGAGCGGAGCGCCTGGCTCTTGGGGGTATGCAGGTGGCCCCGCAGGATGAGATCGAACGTGCGCTCGAGGTGATCCCCCACGTGTGACCGCTCGGCCTCCGCCAGGTGATCCAGCGGGTGGTGCATCAGCGCCAACGCCAGGGCGACTCCCGCGTCGCGGATGCGCTCGCCCGCCTGATCCACGTTCGCCTCGCCCAGCCACAGCTTGGACTGGTCCTCGTCGTCCTGCGCGAACCAGGACGAGTTGAACGAAGCGATCGCGATCGTGCTGTCGCGGATGTTGACGATCTCCACGGCCTCGGCGCCGCACCGAAGCCCCAGGCTCCGCTTCGCCCCCAGCAGGTCCGACATCGCCTGGCGGTATGCCGCGAGCTTCTCCGCATGCCACCGGCGGTTGCCCTCCGAGACGAAGAAGGCCGTCGCCTCGTCATCTGACTCCAGGGTGCGCAGGAGCCATCGCCCGGCGCTCCGGTCGACATCATGGTTGCCCGGGACGACGAACAGGTGCTCCGGCGGTACGCCTGTCACCTCCAGCAGCTCTCGGAGGAACTCGGTGACGAGCGCGAACTCGTCCGCATGCCCGGAGAAGGCGAGGTCCCCCGTGGCGAAGATGAGATCGATCGGCGGGCCGCTGCTCGCGCTCCCCAGGTAGTCGAGGAGCCCTCGCAGGACGCGGTTCTGGTCGTAGCGGCGCGCATCCCCGTGGCGCAGGTGCAGATCCGAGAGGTGCAGGAAGCGGATCGGCGGCCGGGTCGACACGGGCCGGCGGGCCTCCACCGGGCGGACCTGCACCACGTTTCGCTGGAGCGCCAGCGTCTCAAGCTCGCGCAGTGAGGGGACGACGTACGTCGCCGCGCGCCAGGTGTGGAAGTCCGGGGCGTCCGTCTGGATGAGGGTCTCGGTCTGAGCGGAGACCAGGAGGATGAGCGGGGCCGACAAGTCCTGGAGCTGCTGGCGCTGCGCGTTGAGCCGCCGTGCCACTTCCCTCGCCAGCAGCTTCCGGCCAGGTGTGAGCACCGTGAGCCACGCATCGGCGCTCGTGCCCTTCATGGCCTTGACCCAGGAGGAGGGCCCCGCGTCCTGGGCCGCCTGCAGCGCATGGACGTTGAGCGATGCGTGCCGCAGCAAGGACGTGAGCACCTCGGAGGCCCGGCCGAGGCCATGCTCCTCTGGGACGCTCTCCTGCGTCTCCTGGGTCACCAGCAGCAAGAGCGTCTGCGAGCCCTGGGAGAGCTGGAGCCGCGTGACGAGCTCATCGACGAAGGCGGCCGCGTTCATGCCCTACCCTCGCTCGATCTGCTGCAGGAGCTGCTCCACCGGGACCGGGAGGCAGTACCACGCCATCCCGTTGCGGTACTCCATCACCCACAGGCCGTAGAGAAGCAGCTTGCCCACGTCGTCGGCGTTGTCGAGCTGCATCTGGCTCTGGACCTTCTTCAGCACCGGGAGGAAGCGCGGCTGGTAGGCCCGCCGGAAGGACTCGCGCTGGTCGACGATGGCGCTCTCGATGTCGACTCGCTCGACGAAGGATCCTTGACGGACGACGGCCTTGACGATGCTCGACTGGATGAGCCGCCCCAGCTCACGGATGTTGCCCCCGGAGCCTTCGATGGCGCGATCGATGGCATCGGGCAGGATGAGGTCCGGATCGATCCCCTTCACCCGCCGCTCGATGAGGTGCCGGAGCATGTCGAACCCGCTCTGCAGGCGCTCCCGCGACTTCTCCTTGGAATGGAAGTCGTAGAGCCGCACCGCCGGCAGCACCGAGTTGTCGGCGTTGTTGTAGCGCTCGCTGAGCACGTTGAACGTAGGCTCGTAGACCATCGAGAGCGGGATGGTGAGGATGGCCGCGCCCGGCAGCTCGGCCATGGGCTTCTTCTTCTGGTCGAGGAAGAAGTCGCGCGCCTGATCCGGGGGGAGCTTGTCCAGGCCATCGAGCAGGACCACGGGCCGATAGGACTCCAGATCATCCAGGAGCGTGGAG
>NZ_DASPHO010000782.1:0-16536 GCF_035629615.1 Hyalangium sp.
GGAAGTGCACGTCCACCTCCAGGGACTTTGGCTTGTAGACGAGCCGCAGCCCCGAGCTGAACCGCAGCAGGAAGACGCCCCTGCCGCCCCGGTGCAGATCCGAGATGCCCCCTTGCGCTACCACGAGCGTGCCGAGCTCGCGCCCAGAGAGGAATGTCCGCTCCAGCAGCTCGCGGTCCGCGGCGAGGTGCCCCAGCAGCTCCAGGCTGGCCTCCTGCCAGCGCTCCAGGGCCGTGACCATCAGCCGAGCGAGCACGGGGTACTCCTCCAGCAAGGCGGCGCGCGCACCGGGCTCCTGGAGCAGGACGGTAGAGAAGTGGTGGAACCGCTCCTGAGGCGTGCTCCCCGAGAGCCGCTCCATCACCCGGGCCACGTTGAGCTCCAAGATGAGGACCCGGGAGGCGAGCTCATGGAGCCGGAGGGCCAGCGCCTCCAGCATCGTGGCCTCGATCGCGGGGCCCACGAGCGGGCCCTGCGAGGGATGATGCACGCGCAGCTCCTCGAGCCCTGCACGGAGCCGGACCGCGCCGAGCCGGAGGAACGGGTGGAGGAGGCCGGAGAACGGCAGCCCTCGCTGGCCGACGCTGGCAGGCGCGGACAGCGAGGGGGGCAGCGGCGCTCCCGCCTGCCGATCCGAGAGGATCTCCTGGAGGAGCTCCTCCCAGGACTGACCCGGGGGATTGCTGACACCGCTCTCCGCGCGGGCTAGGACCTGCAGGAAGCCCTCCCGATCGAGCCCGACACTCTTCAGGCGCTCGTCCAGCGTCCCCTCATCGGCGGACATCACCTGGCGCCAGGCGCTCGCGCGGCGCTCGGCCTGCTGGAGTGATGCCTCGCTCCCTGGCGGTGAGGCGGCCTCCTCCGACGAGGCCCGTTCGTGGAGGAACGTCGCCTTCTTCCAGGGAGATACAGGTGAGAGCGCGTGCATGCGGGCCTCGTCGGAGGAGTGGAGGGATGCTTCGAGCGGGAGGTGAGGTCCGGTCAGAACTCTTCCCGGATGGAACAATTGACGATCCCGCACGTGGGCCGCGCAGGTCCGGTGCAGCCGGTGTTGGCACCGATCGTCTTGTTGGTCAGGAGCCCGCCGGTGATCTCGCTCAGCTCTCCCTCGTCGAGCTCGGTCATGGGCTTGCCCGAGGGGCTGTCGGGGAGGGAGGCCCGCTGCTCGGCGGAGAGGCGGGCGCGAAACTCGGGGTCCTTCCAGGCACGAATGATCAGATCGCTATTCATGGGGGTTCTCCTGTGTGAGCCCGCGCCGGTCTGGAGCGGACATCAGGAGGGAGTTCATGGGCGCTGTTTGTGACTTCCTCCCGAGGTGGGCACCGCTCACGTCCTTCGAGGGTGCCACGCTCGTGCCGGAAGACTCAGAACCGCGCCACGTTGAGCGCACCCCGATCCAGGGTGAGCACGTCCAGCGGGTTGACGGTGAGGGTGCGAGTCGTCGTGGGCCTCGTGAAGGTGCCTCCGCCTGTGTAGGGCGAGCAGATGCACCCGTCGAACTCGTAGAAGGCGCCTCCGCCGACGGCATCCTCCAGATCGCTCTCGTTCAGCTCGGTAAACGCCGGGCCGGCCGGGCACTCGGGCAGCGACGAGCGCTCCTCGGTGCTGAGGCTCGCGCGGAACTCCGGGTCCTTCCAGGCCCGGACAATGGTCTCTCGCTTCATGTCCCTGCTCCTTGCATTGCCCATGAGTGGGCAACCAGAGGGAGTGGGCGCATGGCCCTTTGTGACTGAAGAGGGTTCCGAGCCCGACTGTCGAGCGAGGAGCGCGCGGCCCTGCCCGAGTGCCCCGCAGGCTGTATGTCAGGAGGTGCCGCGCTTCGTCATGTCGAAGAGGGCGCGGGCCTGTGGGCCCAGGAAGCCGTCGAAGCTCGGCGCACGCTGGGCGATCTCGAAGTAGGCGTAGGGCCACGGGCGCGTGCCGCCTCCCTTGAGCGCCACGGGCAGCGGCGCCGCGTGCGTGGCCGTCTGCCTCAGCGCCGTCCCGGGAGCACCTTCGATGTCCGCCTTCATGGGCACGCCCGCCTCGCGCATCCGCCGCTGCCACACCTCCACGTCGTCCACCGAGCCCGTGAAGTGGTTCACCTTGCGCCCGAAGGCCAGCAGCCAGGCGCCGTACTGGGACTCCTTCTCCAGCTCCAGCAGCGCGGACTCTTCCGGCGGAGGCGGCGCGGAGAACCAGCCCGCCAGCGCCTCTCCGGCCTCGGGCGGCGGCGGATCCTCGGGCAGCGTGGAGAGCAGCTCCCGGGCCCTGGGCGAGAGCTGCTCGGCCCTCAGCTCGGAGATGAAGACGCGCGGCAGGCCATCCGGATGGGACATGTAGATGGCCTCCAGACGCGTGTCCGGGAAGCTGTAGCCTCCCGCGCGCCGCCAGCCCAGGCGCTCGAAGACGCGCTCGAAGGTCGCGATGCCGCCACCAGGCCGTGCCAGCGTGCGCAGCGCGACGTGATCATTCCAGAAGCTGCCCCCGGACAGCTCGACGAATGTCCGCGCGTAGGGCACCTCGGCGGCATAACGGTCCCACAGCAGATCCAGCAGGCGCGTGGCGGCAGAGCTCATGCGCGCGATTCATAGCCGCCCCGCGCGCTGGAGACGAGCCGCTCGTTCACTTCCGGCAGTAGCGCACCACCGTCACCTCGAGCCCCCCCACCCCGGCCTCCAGCGCCGCGCGCATCACCTCCAGCGCTCGCGCCTCGTCGAAGCCGCCGCTGCCCGCGCCGATGATCGGAAACGCCACCGAGTGGAACCCGTGCTCCCGCGCCCTCGCCAGCGCGTGGGCCACCGAGTCCCGGATGGACTGCTCCGACGCACGCCACAGCATGTTGATGCCCGCCACGTGGATGATGCCTTTGTAGGGCATCCGCCCGGCGGAGGTGACCACCGCCGTGCCCAGCGGCATGGGGCCCACGCGCGCCAGCTCGCGGAAGGGCTGGGTGCCCGCGCGGCGCTTGATGGCCCCGGACACTCCCTGCGGCAGCAGCAGCCACCAGGGGATGATGTTCCGGTTCCACGCATTGACGATGGCGTCCACGGGCTGGTCCAGCAGGTCTCCCTCGACGACTCGAACCATCCCTGTCCTCCAGGCGCAGCACCCACTTCCTTATATAGGGACAACGGACGCTGGCATCCGGCTCGCTCGTGCACTACGCCTGCGCGCCATGACGACAACCAAGGTGGCAGCCGTGTTCGGAGTGGGACCGGGCCTGGGCGCTTCGGTGGCGCGGCGCTTCGCACGGGAGGGCTACGCAGTGGCGCTGCTCGCGCGCAGCGAGGCCTCATTGCACGAGGTCCACACGGAGATCTCTCGGGCAGGCGGACGCGCCGGGGTGTTCCCCTCGGACGCAGGAGACGCGGGCTCCGTCTCGGCCGCGTTCTCCCGGATTCGCGCCGAGCTGGGCCCGCCCGACGTGCTCGTCTACAACGCGGGGGCCTTCGTCATGAGCGGCATCCTGGAGCTCGAGCCCGCGGCCTTCGAGTCCGCCTGGCGGGCGAACTGCCTCGGGGGCTTCCTCTCCGCCCGCGAGGTGCTCCCCAAGATGCTCGAGAGTGGGCGCGGCACCTTGCTCTTCTCCGGCGCCACCGCCTCGCTGCGGGGGGGTGCCCGCTTCGCCGGCCTCGCCGTGGGCAAGTTCGGGCTGCGGGCCCTGGCCCAGTCCCTGGCGCGCGAGTTCGGGCCTCGCGGCATCCACGTCGCCCATGTCGTCATCGACGGGCAGATCGACACCGCTCGCGTGCGAGGGATGATGCCCGGCCGCGACCCCTCGACGATGCTCGCCCCGGACGCCATCGCGGAGACCTACTGGCAGCTCCACCAGCAGCACCCCACCGCGTGGACGCAGGAGCTGGACCTGCGCCCCGCCTCCGAGAAGTTCTAGCGCTGGAGGGGGGCCTCGCCACGCGGCCCAAAAGAAACGGCGGCGCGCGCTCCGAGCACCTTGGAGGGGTTGCTTGTCCGGAAGCCCGCGCCGCCGCAAACCGGCAGACTGCTCTGAAGCACGCACCTTGAACAATGCGTCTGACAGTCGTCATTCCGCCTACATCTGCCTACTCGAAAACCGGCCATTCAGCCCCCCAGAACATGTGCGCGGTGAACCTACCCGCGTGCTTGTGCGAGACAGCCTGTGCGGCTCTGATTCAGGCGCTCGGAGGACTTCTTGCGCGGCAGGCGACGACCCACGGTGATGGATCTCAAAAGCGCGGCGGAGGGCCACGAGCGAGACGGAATGGTCTTCAAGGCCGTGTCGCTCTGGAAGCACGTGCTGAAGCTCGAGCCCAATCGGACCGAGATTCACGAACGGCTCGCCAGCCTCTACGAACGAATGGATCTCCGGCCCGAGGCCCGCGAGCACCTGGAGTCCGTCGCCGAGCACTACGTCGTGCTCTGTGATGCGGACGCGCTGGTGCGGACACTCGAGCGCATCCAAGTCCTCGAATCGCGGAACCAGGCCCGCTAAGCCCCCGGCTCGCCTGCACTCCTCGGCAGAGCTCCCTCGCGAGAACGAGAAGTCATTGACCCTTCGCGTCAGGCTGTGTTACCGACCGGTCGGTAGCCTGACGGCCTGAGACGTAACCGGCCGGAAGGAGGACACACGTGGGACTCGTGGGGCGCAAGCCGGACGACGGAGAACGCTACCGAGCCATCCTGGAGACGGCCGCGCGGCTCATCTGTGAGCGTGGCTACGAGGGCACCTCCATGCAGGAGATCGCCTCCGCGTGCCGGCTGACGAAGGCCGGGCTCTACCACCACATCCAGAACAAGGAGCAGCTGCTCTTCGCCATCATGAGCTACGGGATGGACCTGTTCGAGGGGCAGGTGCTCGCGAAGGTGCGGGACATCGAGGATCCCGTCGAGCGGCTGCGCTCGTGTATGCGGCGCAACATCGAGCTGGTGACGCACGGGGCGAGCAAGGAGGTCATCATCATCCTCCACGAGCACGCCACGCTCACCGGCGAGGCCCGCGAGTACATCGATCAGCGCAAGAAGCAGTACGTGCGCTTCATCGAGAACACGTTCGCCGAGGCGGTGAAGCTGGGCCGCATGCGCCCGCTGGAGCCCACCATCGTCGCGTTCTCGTTCCTGGGCATGGTGCTCTGGGTCTACAAGTGGTTCAAGCCGGACGGGCGGCTGTCGTCGGAGAAGATCATCGACGGCATGCTGGATCTGTTCTTCGGGGGGTTGGTGGTGCCAGGGGCCGCAACCGGGGAGAAGGTGTGAGCTCGGACATGAAGAGACTCGTCGGAATTGAAGCACTGGCCATCGCCGCCCCTCGTCGCTACGTGGACATCGAGGATCTGGCCCGGGCCCGCGGGGTGGATCCCGCCAAGTACACCGCGGGGCTGGGCGCGCGGGAGATGGCCGTGGCGGATCCGGGCGAAGACTCGGTGGCGCTGGCGGCGACGGCCGCAGCCCGGGTGCTGCGAACGAACGACGTGGATCCGGCCCGCATTGGGATGCTGGTTGTGGGCACGGAGACGGGCGTGGACCACTCCAAGCCGGTGGCCTCCCACGTCCAGGGACTGCTGAAGCTGCCTCGGGGCATGCGCGTCTTCGACACCCAGCACGCGTGCTACGGCGGCACCGCGGGGCTGATGGCGGCGGTGGAGTGGATCGCCTCGGGCGCGGCGGCGGGGCGCTCGGCGCTGGTGGTGTGCTCGGACATCGCCCGCTACGGGCTGAACACGGCGGGCGAGCCCACCCAGGGCGCGGGCGCCGTGGCGCTGCTCGTCTCCGAACAGCCGGACCTGCTGGCGGTGGACGTGGGGCTCAACGGCGTGTGCAGCATGGACGTGTATGACTTCTGGCGTCCGCTGGGCCGCCGTGAAGCGGTGGTGGACGGGCACTACTCCATCCAGTGCTACCTGGAGGCGCTCTCCAGCGCCTACCGCGGCTGGCGCGAGCGCGCGCTGGCGCATGAGGTGGTGCGCTGGGGCCCCTCGCTGCCGGGCGAGCAGCTCGCGCGCGTCCTCTACCACGTGCCCTTCTGCAAAATGGCGCGCAAGGCGCACACACAGTTGAGGCTGTGCGACCTGGAGGACGTGCCGAACGCCCCCGCCACCACTGCCGAGGCGCGCGAGGAGCGGGCCAAGGCGGCCTCCAGCTACGAGGCCCAGGTGGCCTCCTCGCTGGGGCTCAATGCCCGCATCGGCAACGTGTACACCGCCTCGCTGTACCTGGCGCTGGCGGGGCTGCTGCACGGTGAGGCCGACACGCTGGCCGGGCAGCGCATCGGTCTGCTCTCGTACGGCAGCGGCTGCGCGGCGGAGTTCTACTCCGGCGTGGTGGGGGAGAAGGCCGCGCGGCGCATGGCGCAGGCGGGTGTCGAGGCGGTGATGGCCAGCCGCGAGCGCATCTCCGTGGTGGAGTACGAGCGCATCATGAATCTGCCGTATGAGGCGCCGGAGCCCCTGGCACCCGCCGCGGGGACGTTCCGCCTCGCGGAGATCCGCGACCACAAGCGCATCTACGTCGAGGGCGCCGCGAGCTGAGCCTCCCCTCCTCCGCCACCCATCAGCCGCAGTGCGGCGGGCGCGGATGTTCGGCAGGTGGCGGGGCGCCTCGTGAGACGCTCCTGCGCTCTTGCGCTTCTGTGTACGCTCCCGCCCATGCCATCGCCCATGGACGAGAGAGCCTTCATCGCCCGTGTCGAGGCCGCGGAGCCGGATCTGTTCGCCGCCCTCCTGGCCCGTCCCAGCCGGGATGAGGAGCGCGCGCTCCGGGCCTACTTCGGGGATGCCCGCTTCGAGCGGCTCCACACGATGGCGGTCCGCCGCACGGGCGCAGCGCGTGGCCCTCGAGGCCCTCGTGGCAATGTCGTCGTGATGCCCGGCATCATGGGCAGCGAGCTGTCCGAGCACATCGGCACCCAGACGAACCGCATCTGGGTCAACCCGCTGCGCATGGTGGCCGGGCAGCTCGGGCACCTGCGCCTGGATGACACGGGCCGCCCGCAGTTCGACGTCCGCCCCTCGGGCATCCTCAAGCTCTTCTATGGAGAGCTCATCCTCTCCCTCTCGGAGAACTGGAACGTGCAGACGTTCTGGTACGACTGGCGGAGAGACCTTCGGGACTCGGCCGCCGCGCTCGAGGAGCGGATGCGGGCGTGGTTCCCCGAGGACGCGCCGGTGCACTTCGTCTGCCACTCCATGGGCGGGCTGGTGGCGCGCACCTTCATCCAGGCCTATCCCCACCGCTGGCGGGCCATGTGGGATCGGGATCCCACCCGCCCGGGCGCCCTGGGCGGCCGGCTCATCATGCTGGGCACGCCCAACCACGGCTCGTTCGCGGCACTCCAGGTCATCACCGGCATCGAGCCGCTCGTCCGCTGGCTGGCGCGGCTGGACCTGAAGGACTCGCTCACGGAGCTGCTGGCCATCCTCAACACCTTCGTGGGCACCTTCCAGATGCTGCCCTCGCCACGGGTGATGAAGGAGCTGGAGCCCATCTTCCACGCGGACAACTACGGGGATCTGCGTGTGTCCCAGGCGCGGCTGGACGAGGGCCGGGCGCACATCGAGCGGCTGGCGAATGTGGTGGACCCCGAGCGGATGATCAACGTCGTCGGCTACAACCGGCCCACCTACCACGCGCTCACCCGCGCCCAGCAGCTGCGCTCCCCGAGCGCGTACCTGGTGACCCGTGCGGGTGACGGCCGCGTGCCCCACTCGCTCGGCCTGCTGCAGGGAGTCCCCACCTGGTACGTGGAGTCCGGTCACGCAGCGCTGACGCGGGATGGGCGCGTGCAGGAGGCGCTGGAGGAGCTGCTCGCCAAGGGCACCACCTCACAGCTCTCGCGGACGTCACCCGTGCAGGCGCGGGGCCCGAGGAAGGACGAGCCGGACGCGCGCCGGGAGCTGGAGCAGAATCGCACGGAGATGGACCAGGAGATGGAGCACCTGGTGCAGCAGCTCCAGACGCGGACCACTCGAGGCCTGGCGCCGCCCTACCTGACGCGAGACGAGGTCCGGGTGCAGGAGCTGCTCGCCAGCGCGTTGCTCGGCTCCGCGGAGGCCGTCCTCCCGGAACCCCGGCCGGTGGGCCCCGCGCCGCGGCGGGTGAAGGTGGAGCTGCGCGTGTCTCGGGGGTACATCCAGTCCTTCAACGGCGACGGGGCGCGGGGCATGCCCGTGGACGCCATCTCCGTGGGCCACTACCTGGGCGTCGTTCCCCAGCGGGCGGAGCGCGCGCTGGACGAGGAGATCAGCCGGGCACTGTTGGAGCGTCAAGGTCGCAAGGCCGAGGATCTCGAGGAGTCGGATCTGCTGTTGACACAGTACTCGGAGCGCGGCGTGCTCCGAGGAGACCTCGGGCAGCCCTTCTTCCTGGATGACCCGCGCTCACCGGGCCGGCTCATCGTCCTGGCGGGCATGGGCGTGCCGGGGCGCTTCGGCATGCCCGAGCTGACCGTCACGGTGCGCGAGCTGTTCTGGTCGCTCAGCCGGATGGGGAAGAAGCACCTGGCCACGGTGATGATTGGCACCGGCGAGGGCAACCTCTCGGTGGAAGAGGCCGCGCGCGCCTGGGTGCGCGGCGTGCAGCAGGTGGCGTCCGGCCTGGGCCCCGCGCTCCTCAGGCGCATCACCTTCGTGGAGGTGGATGGGGCCAAGGCGCGGGCACTCCAGAAGGCGCTGCAGAGTGAGGCAGCGCGGCTGCGCACAGACCCGCGCCTCGAGCTCGACTTCGAGCCCCCGCCCGCGGCGGAGCTGCGCCGCACGCTCAAGCCGCCGAAGCAGCCTGCTCCGCACCCGCGCG
This sequence comes from Hyalangium sp., assembly GCF_035629615.1. GTDB lineage: Bacteria > Myxococcota > Myxococcia > Myxococcales > Myxococcaceae > Hyalangium. The sequence continues at coordinate 8,749 of NZ_DASPHO010000782.1, forward strand.
CCGAGCGCAACCCCATCCCCACTCGGGTGACGCTGTCGCTGGAGCACAAGCGGTACCGGTTCGGCGCCATCACCGAGGGGGCCGCCATCCCCGAGCGCGAGGTGCCCATCGATCCGGTGCTGGTGATGCAGGCCAACGACGAGCTGGCCGCGGAGTGGAAGCCCGCCAAGCAGCTCTATCACGGACAGTTCCTGGAGCGGCTGCTCCTGCCGGCGGAGCTGCGGGCGGAGTTCTACAACCACCGGGAGAACCCGGTGGTGCTGATGCTGGACGCCTCGACGGCGCGCGTGCACTGGGAGGCGATCGCGCAGTCCGACGCGGAGGTGCCCTCGCAGGAGCTCTCGGACAACGCGGAGGCGGCGCTGGACCTCTTCCTGGGGACGAGCCGCGGGCTGACGCGCCAGCTGCGCACCACCTTCGCGCCGCCGCCCGAGCCACCGCCGCCCCCTCGGCGCGTGCTGCGGGTGCTGGTGGTGGCCGACCCCGCCGAGGACAACCCCCTGCCGGGCGCCCAGCAGGAGGGCCTGGAGGTGGCGGAGCTCTTCGAGGCCTTCAACCGGGTATACACGCAGGGCCCCAACCGCGTGGAGGTGGTGCGGCTGTTCGGGCCGCACGACGCGACGCGCACCAACGTGCTGCGCCACCTGCTGATGAAGACGGAGCCCTATGACGTGCTCCACTACGCGGGCCACTGTGTGTACGACGAGAAGGACCGCTCCGCCTCGGGCTGGCTGTTCAGCCGGGACGAGCGCCTGACGGCCAACGAGCTGCGGCGGTTGGATCGCATCCCGCCCTTCGTCTTCTCCAACGCGTGCGAGTCAGGGAAGACGCCGGACCGCTCGGAGCTGCGCTCGGTGGATCTGGCTCCCACCTTCGCCGAGTCCTTCTTCGAGCGAGGGGTGTCGAACTTCGTGTGCACGGCGTGGCCGGTGGACGACTTCGCCGCGCGGCAGTTCGCGCTCACGCTCTACGCGGGGCTGCTGGGCCTGCGTCGCGGGGAGGAGCGGTACGAGCGAGGCCCGATGCTGCCCATGCACAGCGCCATGAAGGCGGCACGGCGAGCCATCGCGACCACCTCGTCCGGGACGCGGACATGGGGCGCCTACCAGCACTATGGCAGTCCCTTCCTCCGCCTCTTCGAGCCCTCGGCCTTCCGGGAGCCCGAGCCCGCGCAGCCCGCACGGGCCAAGCGAGCCCCGGCCCCGAGGACGCGCAAGCAGCGGCGGTGAGGCCGTTCGTTTGAGCCTGGGGCGTTTCCCGGATATCTCCTCGGCATGGCGGATCCGGCCGTTCCCCCTCTGGAAGTCACCCACGTCATCAAGGACTACCCGGGGAATGTCCGCGCGCTGGACCGGGTGAGCTTCCGCATTGCGTCAGGGGAGCGGGCGTGCCTGCTCGGCCCCAACGGCGCGGGGAAGACCACGCTCATCCGGCTGCTCACCGGGGCGCTCAGCCCCTCGTACGGGCAGGTGCGGCTCTTTGGCCTGGGAATGGAGAGCGAGTCCTTCCTCCAGGCCCGGCGCCGGGTGGGCATCGTCCCCCAGCTCCCGGGGATGTACCGGGACCTCAGCGTGAGCGACTACCTGCAGCTGGTGAAGGACCTCTACGGCCGGGGCGACATCGCCGAGGTGGTGGAGGTCTTCGGGCTCGGGCCCTATACCCGCCGGCCAATGGCGGAGCTGTCCGGGGGGACGCAACGGCGGCTGTCGTTGGCGGCCGCGCTGCTGGGCTCGCCAGAGGTGCTGCTGCTGGATGAGCCCACCGTGGGGCTGGATCCCGTCTCCATGCGGGACGTGCATGCCTTCCTGCGGCGCATCATGCCCGGCCGCACGGTGCTGCTGTGCACGCACAACCTCGCCGAGGCCGAGGCGCTGTGCGAGAGCGCCATCATCCTCCAGCAAGGGCGGGTGGTGCTGCACGAGCGGATCTCCGCCCTCCGCCAGCGCGCCCCCGCTCTGCTGTCCATTCGGGCGGCGCAAGGCCCCGAGCGGCTCCTGGCGGCGCTGGCGGAGCTGGGCACCCCTGGGCGCCAGGAAGAGGAGGCCGTGCTCGTCCCCACGCCGGAGCCCACCACCCAGGCCCCGGAGCTGCTCCGGCGGCTGCTCGCCGCGGGGGTCGACGTCTACGAGTGCCGGGTCGTCACCCCCAGCCTCGAGCAGCTCTTCCTGGACATCATTGGAGCGGCCGATGCTCGCGCGTGAAGTGAAGATCCTCTTCCGCAAGGAGCTGGGCCAGCTCCTGCGCAACAAGGGCGCGATGCTGACGGCCCTCTTCCTGCCCTTGCTGCTGATGCTGATCATCCCGCTGGCGCAGGTCCTCGCCGTCAACCCCGACCATCCGAAGGAGCTGCCCATCCCTCCCGACGTCTCGCTCCCGCCGGGGCTCGCGGAGGTGGGCAAGGATCCGCTGGCAACCGTGCGGCTCCTGCTCACGCCCCTCATCTCGATGGGAGGGCTCCTCACCCCTGCGCTGACGGCGAGCTACATCTTCATCTCCGAGCGGGAGTCGCGCACGCTGGAGCTGCTCGTGGCGCTGCCCGTGCGGGTGGGGCAGATCCTCCAGGCCAAGCTGCTGGCCATCCTCGCGCTCTCCGCGCCCGTGTGCCTGGGGCTGTTCGCCATTGTCGGCGGGCTCATGCTGTCGCGGGGGCTGGGCTCACCGGGCTACGTGGTGGCCATGTTCATCATGGTGGCGGCCTCGCTGGCCTTCTCTTCCAGCACCGCCCTGTTCGTCAGCCTGCTGGCACGGGACATCCGCACCGCGAGCAACCTCAATGGACTGGTGCTCTCGCCCTTCCTCCTGGGCAGCTTCATCGTCATGGCGGTGGTGCCAGGCACGACCCTGGCCAGCGCGGTCATCGCAGGAGGGTACCTCCTGGGGACGGCGGTGGTCCTCCTGCTTGCGCTGCGCGTGGTGACCTTCGAGCGGATGCTGCGCTGAGCGCCGCTCAGGACGCAGGTGCGGGCGTGGGCATGTAGAACCCGAAGCGCGCCACATCCCGGTAGCCCATGCGCAGGTAGAGGGGGCGGCCCGCATCGGTGGCGTGGAGAACGGTGCGCTCCAGCCCCCAGAGCTGGCGGGCCTCCTCGAGCCCGTGGCGCATGACCGCCTCGGCGTGGCCTCGCTGGCGGTACTCCGCGAGCGTGGCCACGTAGGCCACGTAGGCGACGCCGTCGATCCGGACCACGGACGCCACCGACACGGGCTTGCCATCCACGGAGCCCACGTAGCCCCGGCAGTCCCCTTGAAACATGGCGGGCACGGCGACGGACTCGCGCGCCACCTCCAGCGGCGAGCCGTAGGCCAGGGCATTGATGTCCGCGATGTGGCGCAGGGCCTCGAGCTCGCTGGCGTGGCGGACCTCGAGCGACGGCAGCGGCCGGGTGGGAGGCAGGAGCCGCTCGGCCACCATGCCCATGACGCTCAGGGCCCGCTTCAGGCCATGCGCCTCGAGCACGGCGTTGGCCTTCTCGCGCAGGCTCGGCGCCAGCCAGTCCTCGCACACGACATACATCCACCCCACCTTGCGAGCAGTGAAGTGGCTCACCGCGGCGGTCACGGAGCGCTCCAGTGCGGACTCAGTCTCGACCGGCGCGGGGAGGAAGGCCGTGTTCAGCATGGGCCAGGGGGCGTTGGCGGAGGCGATGGAGACCTCGGGAGTGTCGACCACTTCGCCCTTGGGACTGGTGACGGCATAGTGGCGCCAGGCGCCACGGAACTGGGCGTTGGACTCTCGGATGTCGGCGGTAGGCATGAGCCTCATCCTACTGACGATTCAGGTACGCCGAGTGGCAGGCGACGCACGTCTCCACGAGGCGGCCATAGCTCTCGGCGAGCGCCTTGTCGTCCTTCTTGTCGGCGGCGGTCGCGACGGCCTGGGCCCGGTTGCGCGCCTCGTCCTGCAGAACGAAGAAGCGCTCCGGCAGCAGGGTGTTCAGATCATCCTCGCCGCCGACGATGGGGCGCACGAGCCGCGGCTCGGAGGAGATGCGCTGAGCGGCGGCCTTGGCCGCATCGTACTGGAGCAGCGTCACCCCGAACATGAGATCCCTGGCATCCTCCCCGTGGCGCTCCATCTTCTTGCGGAGAAGGGGGCGCGCGGCCTCGGGGATGTAATTCGGCGTGGGCAGGCCCGGCGTCTTCACCTCGCCGCCCTTCTTGGCGGCCTGGCCGCTCTTGGGCTTGGCAGGCTCCGCGGCGGAGGCGTGGAAGAGGAAGCCCGCAGACAGGAGCCCGGCGAGCACAAGAGGAAGGCGACAACGAGACAGTTTCATGGGTGACCTCGCTGGGCTGAGTCTATGCACGGCGAGGGAACGGGTCTGCTGGTCTCTCGGGTAGGCCGTCCTGCCGCGGACTTCCAGCTTCTGGCAGCTGACTTCCAGAGATCCACTTCGTGTCAGCCCTCCCCGTTAACTTGGGTGACGGCACGAAGGAGATCCCCCATGGCCCCACTTCCGGATGTGCTCCCGCTCGCCGAGGTGCCCGTCTTCGCGGAGTACCTCCTGCGCGAGTTCGGCGAGCGCTCCTCCCTCCGGGAAGCACCCGTCCGCTCCTGTCCCGAGCGCTCCTCCACGGTTCCTCCCATGGAGTGGGAGGTCTCCACCTGGACACCCGGCAGTTGGGAGGTGCGCCTCGCCCGGCCCATCGCTCCCAGCACAGAGCCTCTGCTCCAGGTAAAGGCTCCTACGGGTTGGTCCCTGCGCTGCACGGGGACGAAGCTCGGGCTCACCCGCTTTCGCATCGATGCGGACAGCGACACGTGGACACGCTTGGAGGAGGTCATCCACAAGTTCTGGTCTCCCGAGCTGGAGTGGCGCTGGCCACCGACGGTGCCGAAGAAGTGGCGCAAGTTCTCGACCCGAAGGCCCACCGTCAGCATCGTCCGGCATGCCGAGATCATCCCCGGGGGCGAGGTGCTCCTGACAGGCCTTGCGCCCCAGCAGTTCTCCTTCGCGATGAGCGTGTCGGGCGAGGGACGTCCCCTGCCCGTCACCTTCCTGGGTCCCATGGGTCTCAGATCCTCTGGGAGTTCCGAGCGGTGGCTCTGCGAGCTGAAGCCTGGCGCGCCCCTGCCCCGGCTGGCCGATGTCTTTCCGGGGGCTGTCAACCATCCGTATGAGCCTCTGCCGGACGCGCCGAAGCGGGACCGGCTCCTGGAGGAGGGGGACATGCATGGCCTCCTCGTCGCACGCCGAGGCGGCCCGGGCCGGGAACTCTATGAGGTTCACCTCTCGCGAGAGGACCTCGTGAGGGAGTGCCGGTTCGCGCTGGGATCCTCGGACCAGGTGTCGGCGCTCGTGCCGGAAGACCCGACGGTGTGGACCGTGGAGTGGGCGGTCAACGGGAACTACAACTACGTGCCGGGCCACCCGGGCAGCTTCTCCAGTGTCTTCGGACGCTCTCTGCCTCCGGCCCCAGGAGCGACCCGGACCTACGAGCTGCTGCTGCACGGGCTGTCAGAGACGGTCTCCATGAGCTGGCAGGCGCGCCTCGCCCACGTGGGCCTCACCTTGCGCGAGGTGCAGCCCATTCGAGGCCGCTGAGCAGCGCGCGGCTGTGTAGTCTCGGGGCCATGACGCCCTACGCCGTGCTTGCGGCTCAGGAGACGAGGAGACACTCCTACAGTGCTCGGCACACGTGATGGCGCTTGCGGGAGCCGCCTCGGTGGCCCAAGTGACCGCAGATCTCATTGCCTGGCTGCTTCAAGCCACTCAGTCCCCATCGCTGCCGCCGAGTGACACCTGGACGTTCCCGGGCACCTTGGAGATCCCCTGCCCCAGCGCGGTGACGAAGTCCCCCACGGCCTTCACCCACTCCTGGTCGCCCAGCGCCTCCAGCAAGCCGCTGCGCTTCAGGTGCTCCCAGGTGACGCGGACGATGACCTTCCCGAGCCGCACCTTGCCCACGACCTTCTGCATCCCCGCCGCATCCTCCTTGCCACAGAGATCCTCCAGGTACTTCAGGTCGTCGCGGCTGGCCTCCGAGAGATCGCTCCGCTCGGCGAGCACCTTCAGCCGCGCCTTGCCCTTCTCCGGCGCCTTCGAGCTGCACTCCGTGTACGCGCGCAGGATGTGAAGCTCGGGGTCGTCGATGCCGGAGCGCTCGGCCACCTCGAGGAACCGGCCCAGCGCCTGCTGCCCCTTGTCCCAGGCCGCGCGCCCGAAGAAGCAGACCGCGAGCGAGCCCTGCGTCAGCACCTGCGTCAACGCGCCCACGGACGTCAGCTGCGTGGCAGACAGGCTCACCTCCTTGCCCGTGAGCAGCTTCAACCCGGCGCTCAGCTGCGCGGGCTCGGCGACCGGCCCCAGCGCATCCAGCGCCTGGGCCTCCTTCTCGGCCAGATCGCACATCCCGCTCATCGCCAGCGAGTACGCCCTCAGCGCGAGGAGCTGCGGCGTGAATCCGGGGATCTTCACCTGCGCCGGGTCCATCCGCGTGCCCTCGTACAGGATGATCTCCGGGGCGATGGGCACCGGCGAGCGGGGGTGCAGCTTCACCAGGGCCAGCGCCACGAAGAGCGCCGCATGGTCCGTCGGGCGGTCCAGGCGCGACACCAGCTCGGGCGCCACACCGAGCGGCGTCAGGAGCACGGGCAGCGCCGGCGGCAGCGCGTCCCTGTCCCCCTCGAGCACCTCCTTGCCCACCGCGCGCATCTCCCAGAGCGCCTTGCCGAGCCCCGCCACGTCCTTGAGGGACAGCCTCGGCGCGGCCTCGGCCTCCGCCGGCTCCGCCTCCTTGCCCTGGAGCGCCTTCACCGAGTGCGCCGTCCCGCCCGCCACGGCCAGCAGCCGATCCTTCACCGCCTTCGCCTCGTCCGAGCCGGCGGTCTTCGTCAGCGCCGCCTTCCCGGCCAGGTAGAGGTGGACCTTGAGGGAGTCCAGCTTCTTCTTCAGCCGCTCCTCATCGGTCTTCTTGCCCCAGAACCCCAGGGCGACAGCAGGCAGGAACAGCACGAGAAACAGGGCGGAGCGGCGGGTGAGGTTCATCTCCCGCCCCATTCAAGCACACCGTGACACCCCAGAAATGCAGGTAGGCTGCCCAATCCCCCCCTTTCGGGCCGCCCGAGCCCCCCACCCCCCCAATAGGGTGGATTTTAGGTCCTGGCACCATTGACTCCACACGTTGTCCCCACGGACGATTCAGTCCCGAACGGTCCATCCCCTGAGAAGGACGTTCATCCCAAAGCCAATCCGTAACGAGGTGAACACCGAATGATGAGACGGGTGTTGATTTCGGGGTGCGCTCTTGCGCTCCTCGCATCTGAAGCCATGGCTCAGGACACGAGCACGGCAGCCCAGGCGCCCCAGACGCCTGCCGCCAGCGCTCCTGCTCCCGAGGCCCCCGCCCCCGCGGCGCCCTCCGAGGCCGCTCCCACTGCTCCCGCCGCTCCCGAGGCTGTGACGCCACCGGCTCCGGCGGCTCCGGCTCCCGCGACACAGGCCGCGCCCCCCGGCATGCGCATGCTCCGCGGCCGGACCTTCGACAAGTCCTCCAATGACGCGGTGCCTCTGGTGCGCGTCATCATCAAGGGCACGACGAAGGGCACGGAGACGGACGTCAACGGCTACTTCACCCTGGAGATCCCCGAGGGCGCGGTCGTCCTCGACATCTCCAGCCAGGACTACAAGCAGCGCGAGGTGCTGGTGCCGGCCACCCAGCGCAGCGTCAACGTCCCCCTGGAGGCCAGCTTCACCGAGGAGCTGGTCGTCGTCGGCCGCGCCTCCGAGGTGGCCCGCAAGAACCTGGCCAACTCCGTGGCCACGGTGAATGCCGAGGCCCTCAACCGCG
>NZ_DASPHO010000783.1:0-12181 GCF_035629615.1 Hyalangium sp.
CCAAACCTTTCAATCTGGCGACACCTCGGACTGCCAGGACGGTCTTCCCTGGCGCCGCCGCGCTCACCCGCTCGAGCGCTTCGATCCCATCTACATCGGTCACCAAGAATCCCAGGTCCCGCCGCCCCCGGTCCAGCAAGAGGACGCGCGAAGGGGGTGTCTGCCCCTCCGGGAGCCCCAGCAGCTGGCGCAGCTCTACCACCGTTACCACGCGGCCGCGCAGATTCATCACCCCAGAGATGGCGGGAGGAGCCCGAGGGACGCGGGTGAAGCGCCCGGGCGGCACCACCACCTCGCGCACTGACGAGAGGGGCAGGCCGTAGCGCTCCTTCTCCACCCGGAAGATGACATGCCTCACGGGTTCCTCGGGGGGAGTGCCTCACCGGTCGAGCCGGAAGCTGCGGACAACGCTCTGCAGCTCGACGGAGGTGTTGGTCAGCTCATTGGCCAGCGACGCCATGCGAGCCACGGCGCTGGTCTGCTCCTGAATGACGGACTGGATGGCCTCGGTGGAGGTGGAGTTGTTGCGCGCCACCATGGAGATCTCCTCGATGGCCTTCACCATCTCCTTGCTGCCCTCCAGCTGCTCGCGGGCGCTCTCGGAGATGAGGTGCACCTTCTCCGCGCCCTTGCGCACTGTATCCGTGATGGCGCCCATGGAGCGCACGATGTTCGTCAAATCTTCGCGGCCCTCGGCCAGCTCCTCGATGCCCTCCTTCATGGCGGACACCACCGCGGTGGACTGGCCGGAGATGTCCCGGGCCAGCTTGGAGATCTGCTCGGCGGAGCGGCCAGCGCTCTCGGCCAGCTTGCGCACCTCGTCGGCGACCACCGCGAAGCCGCGGCCGTACTCACCCGCGCGCGCCGCCTCGATGGTGGCGTTGAGCGCCAGGAGGTTTGTCTGCTGCGCCACCTGGGTGATGGCGTCGACGATCTTGGAGATCTCCTGCGTCTTCTCGCCGAAGGCGAACACCTGCTGGCTGGCCGCCTCGATGCGGCTGAACACCTTCTTCACCTTCTCACCCGCCAGCCGCGCGGCGAGGCTGCCATCCTCCGCCGCCTGGCTCGTCTCCAGGGCGGTGCGCGCCGCGTCCTCGGCGCTGGCCGCCGTGCGCTGGATGGAGCCGGCCATGGAGGTGATGACGGTGGAGGCCTTGCTCACCAGCATGGACTGGGCCTCGGCGCCCCCGGCGATCTTCTCCATGGAGGAACCCACCTCCTCGGTGGAGCCGTTGACGTTCTCCGCCGAGCGCTGCACCTCGATGGCCGTGTCCGCCACGCTCTTGGCGGTGTCCTGGATCTTCCCCACCAGCTCGCGCAGGTTCTCCTGCATCTTGCCGATGGCGTTCGTCAGCTCGTCGATCTCGTCGCGCGGGTTGGACGGGTCGGCGTCCACGGGCTTGGAGAGATCACCCTGGGAGATCTCGAACGCGGAGCGCGACAGCACCCGGACGCGGTTCACCCGCGCCAGCAGCCGCGGCAGGGTAAACGCGGCGATGACGGTGAGGACCCCACCGATGGGGATCTGCCACCGCAGGCCCAGCTCGAAGCGCTGGAGCACGGCCATGGAGAAGACCAGGGCCGCTCCCAGCAGCAGGTAGCCGGTGAGGATCTTCCGGTGCAGCGAGACGATCCGCTCGCCGCCGTCGGTGTCCACAGAGCGGAGGATCCGCTGCACGGGCTCACGGCGGGGAGAGAGGCCTGGGGAGAGTTCGTCGCGAAGTGGGCGGCGCACGGGTAGGCGGATCCGGGAAGACGGCGGAAGCTTCATGCGGGTTTAGCCTTGCCTTCCAGCACGGTCAATCTACCGGCCGACGACGCGTGAAATGGTCGAAGCCTGGCGGTGGGGCAACCGGCCGTCCTTCAAGGCCTCGCCACACCCGGCGGTGCCCTCGGGTGAGCCGGCCCACATGCGTCACCCGCTCTCCCGCCCGAGCGCATGCCCGCTCGAAGGCCCCGGCTCGATCAGGGGGTATGGCCAGCAACAACTCGTAGTCCTCACCTCCGGCCAGCGCGCCCTCAGGCCCCAGCACCGCCCGCACCGCAGGTGAGAGTGGCAGGTGGGCAAGCTCCACCTCTGCGCCTACACCCGACGCCTCGCACAAGTGTCCGAGGTCCTGCGCCAGCCCATCCGAGAGGTCCATGCCGGCGGAGGCGAAGCGGGAGGCCAGGCTCCCCAGCGCCACCCGGGGGATCGGCCGGCGCTGCCGGAGGATGGCGGGCCCCCGGCGCTGGCCGGACTGGAGCTGGATCAGCCCGAGCCGCGCCTCCCCCAGCGTCCCGGAGACATAGAGGAGGTGCCCGGGCCGGCCTCCCGCGCGTGTCAGCGCCGCTTGCTGGAGCTCCCCCGCGGCCGTGAGGGTGAGGGACAGCTCGCGGGCCGAGGTGAAGTTGCCTCCCACGAGGGCGATGCGGTGCTCGCGGGCCAGCGCGCTCATGCCCCGCGCCAGCCCTCGCAGCTCGCGCTCGGGAAAGCCCCTGGGCAGGGCCAGCGCGCAGAGGAACCAGCGCGGCGTGGCGCCCATGGCGGCCAGATCCGAGAGGTTCACCGCGAGCGCCTTGTGGCCGATGTCCTCGGGAGAGAACCCCTTGCGGGTGAAGTGCACGTCCTCCACCACGGCGTCCGTGGTGACGCACAGCGCGCCACGCGTGGGGGCGAGCACCGCGCAGTCATCTCCGGGGCCCACCGGCACGCGCGCCCGAGGGAAGGCCGCCAGGAAGCGCTCGATGAGGGAGAACTCACCGCGCACGTGCGCCTCGCGCGCTCAGAAGCGATCCGGCTCGGGAAGGGGCGGCACGACGAGCACGGCCTCGCCCGTCTGAGGCGGGCGCGCCGGCAGTACCACCGTGAAGATGGAACCCTCTCCGGGCACGCTCTGCACCATCACCTTGCCGCCGTGGCCCTCCGTGAAGCGCTTGACGATGGCGAGCCCCAGGCCCACGCCGCCAAACTCCCGGGTGGAGCTGGAGTCCACCTGGTAGAAGCTCTGGAAGATGCGATCGAGGTGATCCGCGCGGATGCCCACGCCGGTGTCCTCGACGGCGATGCGGTAGCCCGGCGCATCCTCCAGCTCCGGCTGCGGCCCGACATCGGAGAGCCGGATGCGCACCCCGCCCTGGGCGGTGAACTTCACCGCGTTGGCCAGCAGGTTCACCAGCACCTGCTGCAGCCGTCCCTTGTCCGCCAGCACGCGCGGCTGGCGGAACTCCGGGAACCGCACGTCCAGCGCCAGGCCCTTGCGCCGGGCCTGCGGCGTCACGCTCGACACCGCGCCCACCACCACCTCCGCCGCGTCCACCGGCGCGAAGGCCAGCCGCAGCTTGCCCGCCTCGAGCTGGCTGATGTCCAGGATGGAGGTGATCAGATCCAACAGCGTGCGGCCCATCTCGGTGATGGACTGCACGCACTGGATCTGCTCCGGGTTGAGCGGGCCGGTGAGGCCCTCGGACAGCAGCTCCGAGTAGGCGATGATGGAGGCCAGGGGCGTGCGCAGCTCGTGGCTCACCGTGCCCAGGAAGCTGGATTGGAGCCGATCCACCTCGCGCAGGCGCTTGTCGAGCGCCGCCATGCGCTCATCCCGCACCTGCAGCTCCCGGCCGATCTCCCCCGCCGACTCCTGCTGGATGCGGCTGGCCAGCCACGAGCGGTGCCCGGACACCATCAGCGCCTCGAGCACCCGGGAGAAGTACGCGGCGGCACGCGCCAGCGGAGACTCCAGGCTGCGGGCCTTCTCGACATCCATCCGATCCCGCGGCAAGGCCGCCAGCTCCGCCGCCGTCAGCGGCCCGAAGAGCACGCGGCCGATCTCCGTCCCCTCCCAGCGCACGGGGAGCACCAGGTAGTGCGGGCCCTCCGGGCAGGAGAGCACGGCCATGGCCGCCCCCGCGCCGAGCGCGATCCGCGCCGCGCACTGCTCGCCTCCTTCAGGAGCGGTGACATGGCTGCAGAAGTCCCCCGCCGGGCCCTGAGCGCCCGCCAGACTCGTCCCCCGGCTGTCGAGCACCTGGGCGCCGACGCCATGAAGCCCGACGAAGCCCTTCACCACCTCCTCGAAGGAGGGCCCATCCAGCAGCTCCACCAGCGGCGGCTCGCGCAGCAGCAGGGAGTCCGAGCGAGGCGGGGGCTTGGCCTCCCAAGACGTGTAATCTTGATCTCCCGTCATGCTGCACCTCCTCCGGAGATACCCTCGGCCCCGTAGCGTCCCTGGAGCGTAGTACCCCCCAGGTCCAGATGGCTGAAGATCCGACCGAGGAACTCCTCCTCGGTCTGCCCGATGTTGCGCCCCAGGTTCGCGTCCACGTCAAGCCGCTGCCAGGCCGCCCGCATCAGCTCGTGGAACGTCTCGCAGACACCCTCGCCGCGCAGCGCCACGGCCCCCACCACGGGCTCCCGGCCCCGGCGGCGCACCAGCTCCAGCTCCTCCTCCGTGCGGGTGTCCGGCAGATCCTTCTTGTTGAACTGGATGACCACGGGCACCCGGTCCGGATCCAGCCCGTTCTCGCGCATGTCCTCCCGGAGGCTGTGCCAGTACCGGTTGTTCTCCCCCGTGGCGCTGCGGCGGCTGTCGGCGACGAAGGCCACCGCGTCCGCTGCTCGCAGGACGATGCGTCGCGTCGCGACATGGATCACCTGGCCCGGGACGGTGAGCAGCTTCACCTTCACGTTGTACCCGCTCGTGGAAGCGAAGAAGACTGGCAGGACGTCGAAGAACAGTGTCCGGTCGTCACGGGTCTCCACCGACAGCAGCCGGCCTCGCACCTCGGGGCGCGTCCGGGCGTACAGCTGCCGCAGGTTGGTCGTCTTCCCACTGAGCCCGGGGCCGTAGTAGACGATCTTGAGCGTGAGCTCGCGCTGGGCGTGGTTGAGTTGCAAGGGCGGAGTTCGGCCGAGCAGAGAGAAGGAACATCACGCCCTCGCCTCGGCCGCTCATTTCTTATAGTGAGGGTGTCCGCCAATGAAAAGCCGCCTGGAGAGTGGGCAAGGGAGGCGGGCGGATTGCTTGGAATGAAGGATCCGGGTGAGCAGTTTGCCAGGGTCCGGTCCCCTGAGGACTGAGGGGAAATGTGCGCGGAAACACCGCGTGCACAGTTACCGCCGGAACGGTTAGGATCGATGCGGTACGGAGGATCAAGGCGATGACGATGAAGCAGGTGGACCCAAGCACAGAGATCAGCGCGGTGCCGGTGCTGGATCCGAGCAGCCTGCCCAATGATCTGAACTCGGCGGTGAAGGTGGCAAACCCCACCGACGAGGACATGGGCACGTTGGCCGCCTTGCGAGCCAGCTCCGAGCCGTGGAAGACGCGCGGAGAGACGCAGGAGGAGAGCCTGCAGGCGCTCACCCAGCTGCGTCCCTTCACCCACGTGGCGCGGGTGCAGAACCAGGTGGTGGGCTACATCACCGTGGAGCGCGACGGCCCGGTGCCCGGCGCGGCGTACATGCGCAACATCGTGGTACGTCCGGACCTGCGCAAGCACGGGCTGGGCACGGTGCTGCTCAACCACGCCATGCAGACGGCGCGGGACATGTACCGCAAGACGATCGCGCTGCGCGTGGATCCGGCCAACGGGCCGGCGGTGAGCTTCTACCGCAAGGCGGGCTTCACCACGGTGGCGACGGTGGTGTCCAAGAAGTCCGGCAAGCTGCGCCTGCTGATGTCCCGCGAGCTGTAGTCCGCTCGCGCTCCGGCGGGAGGGCGTCGGGTGACTCACGCCTGCCCTTCCGCCCGAGGCGGCTGTCTCCCTGCCGCCCGGGAGCCTATCTTCCTCTCATGACGACCTCTGCCGAGCACCTGCTGGCCGGCCCCTGGGGGCTGCCCGGGGGACTCGATGCGGAGCTGGCGCGCGCCCTGGAGCAGGAGGACTACGGCACCGCGCTGGCCCTGCTGCGGGATGTGCTCCCCGCCGAGCCGGATCCGCGCCTGCGGGTGCTGCTGGCCTTCGTGCGCTTCCAGGACGCGCTGGAGGTGATGGTGACGGAGCTGATGCCGGCCTCCCAGGAGGCGCTCGGGCTCCTGGAGCAGGCCGCCGAGGCCGGGCTGCCGCTGGATGCTCTGACTCCACTGCGCGAGGAGATCGAGCACGTGCTGGCCGAGGAGACGGCGCGCGAGCTGGCCGCTGAGCGCCTGACGGCCGAGCACGCGGAGAGCGCCCCGCTGGAGGAGGTGCTCGAGGCCGCCAGTCGCCTGCGCCCCACGCACCCCGCGCGCGCCGCCGAGCTCTTCCAGGTGGCTGCGCGCCGCGATACGCCCGAGCGCGCTCCCATCCACCGCGCCGATGCGGGGATCGCCCTGCATCAGGCTGGCCGCACGGCCGAGGCCCACCCGCTGCTGGAGGCCACCCTGGCGCTCGACTGGCGCACCCCGGTGCTGTCGCCGGAGAGCCTCCACGTGGACTGGGCCGGCACCCTCCTGCTGGAGCAGGCCCACGCCACACGAGACGACGCGGCCTTTGATGCGGTCTGGGCCCAGGCGCTCGCTCAGGGACGGCAGCTCCAGCGACCCTTCCCCACCAACTGGCTCAACCAGGAGCGCCTGCTCTCGCTGCTGCTCGCGCGGGGAGAGGGAGCCCGGGCAGCCCAGGTGGCCACCCGAATCGAGGCCAGCCGGCGCTACATGCCCAGGGCCCTTGCCGCGCAGGTAGCAGAAGCACGTACCCTCGCCCGGCAACAGTTGGCCCTCTGATCATCCAGGTGACTGGCAGGGCTATGGTCTATCCTGCGTTTTATTCGTTTTTCCTGAACTTCGGATAGATGCTGGTCCCTGAATGAAGCCCCTCGCGGAGCTGCTGCGCTACCTCTCGCACCCGGCGATCTCCGAGATCGCCCTGACGACGGGGCGCTGCCCGATGATCAAGAGCATCAACGGCTATGAGCCGGTGGACAGCGCCGTGCTCACGGACGAGGAGCTGAACCGGACGCTGCTGACCATGGTCGGGCCGGCGCGTGCGGCCTCGGTGTCAGAGAAGCCGATGAAGTGGTCGGTGCGGGCCGAGGGCGTGGCCACGCTCGCCGTCGTCGCCGTGCGTCGGGGCGAGGGCCTCAGCATGCGCGTGATGCGCACCGGAGATGCCACCGGGATCCCGACTCGGCCTCCAGAGGCGACGCCTGCCCCTGGCTCCGGCGCCAACGCGGCCGCGATCTCGCGCATCCCGGAGACGACGCCCCGGCCCGGCTCCACCGCCAGCGCGGTCCCGGAGCAGAGCCCCACGGAGCCTCCCGCGGACAGCCCTCCTCCCAAGGCGCGGGACACCATTCCGCCCATGGTGGCCCCGCTCGTTCCCCCCGTCCGCCGCCCGTCCGTCACGGGCCTGCGGGTGATCAAGGCGACCTCTGCTCCCGCATCGCAGGAGCCCTCGCCCGCCGCTCCTGTGCCGCCCCCGGTGCCGGGGGGGACTCCGGCCCCCATCCGCGCGACGACGCCGCCACTCCCGCCCCAGGCCGTCGCACCTCCTGTCAGCGCGGAGGCGCCTCCCGTCCCCCAGGCTGTCACGCCTCCTGTCAGCCCAGAGGTGCTCTCCGCTCCGCCTCCGCCCGTCGCGCCTCCTGTCAGCGCAGAGCCGCCGCCTGCTCCTCAAGCCTTCCCCCCGCCTGTCAGCTCGGAGGCGCCTCCTCCTCCAGCGCCAGCCTCGCCTCCGCCCCCCGCCGGGCCCGCGGGATCGCCTCACTCGTCGGAGTTCTCCTCGATCGACATCAGCGTTCAGGAGCCGGAGACCGAGGAGCACACGCGCCCCCTGCAGGTCCGGCCCCAGCTGCCCCCGCGCAGCCGGCCGGACTTCTGGAGGGATCTGCCTGCGTTGATGGAGGAGGCGCGCCGAGTGGGCGCGAGCGATCTGCACATCGTGTCGGGCCGGCCCGCGCTCCTCCGCGTCGCGGGCGAGCTGAAGCCCGACGGCGAGCCGCTGCCCCCCAAGCGGGTGGAGCAGATGGTGCTCTCCCAGGTCCCGGCACGGCTGCGGTCTGCGTTCGAGCGAGACGGGAGCTGCGACTTCGCGCTCCAGACCGAGGCGCACGGCCGCTTCCGCGTCAACGTCTGCCGCCAGCGCTCCGGGCTGAAGGGCTCCTTCCGCCTCATCCCCAAGGAGCTGCCCTCGCTGGAGGCGCTGGGACTGCCGGTGGAGCTCATCCGGGCGACGCGCCACTCCCATGGCCTCATCTTCATCACCGGCCCGGCGGGCCATGGGAAGACGAGCACGCTGGCGGCGCTGGTGGAGATCCTCAACCGCGAGACGCGGCGCCACATCCTCATGGTGGAGGATCCGGTGGAGTTCGTGCACCCGCGCAAGCGAGGGCTGATCAGCCAGCGCGAGGTGGGGACGCACACCCGCTCTGTCGCGAGCGCTCTCAAGGCCGCGCTGCGCGAGGACGCGGACGTCATCGTCGTGGGCGAGCTGCGCGAGCCTGAGGCGGTGCGCCTGGCGCTGGCCGCGAGCGAGACCGGGCGCTTGGTCCTCGGCACGATGAACACGCCAAGCGCGGGGAAGACGCTCGAGCGGATCATCGAGCTGTTCCCGCCCGCGGAGCAGGCGCTGGTGCGGCAGACGCTGGGCACCCACCTGCGGCTCATCGTCAGCCAGCGGCTGGTGCCGGCCACGGCGGGTGGCAGTCTGATGGCGGCGGCGGAGGTGCTCCCTGGCTCGGTGGCGCTGAGCCACCTCATCCGAGACGACGAGCTGTCCCAGCTCCCCTTGCTCCTGCAGCGCGGCAGGGATCAGGGCGCCATCCGCTTGGAGGATGTGCTGGCGGACCTCGTCCGCTCTCGGAAGACGACGCTGGAGATCGCCAAGGAGCTCGTGGAGAACCCGGCCGTGCTCGAGGCCCTGGTGACAGGCAACGCGCCGGAGCTTCCCCCCGAGCCGGGCTCGAGCGGAAGGAAGCTGGCCTCGTTCATGGACCGCAAGAGCGCATGAGGGGACGACCATGAGCGCCCGCATCTCCCCCCTCTTCGATGCGCTCCTGGCCGAGAGAGGGAGCGATCTGCACCTGAGTATCGGCTACCCGCCGCTAGGGCGGATCCGCGGCAAGCTCACCCCCTTGCGCGAGGCCCCGCTCACGGCGTCCGAGGTCGAGGCGATGCTCCTCGAGCTGGCCACGCCCGAGCAGAAGCTGCAGATCACCGAGGAGCTGGACCTGGACTTCTCCTACACCTACGGGACGAAGGCCCGGTTCCGCGCCAACTACTTCTACAAGACGACAGGGCTGGCGGCGGTCTTCCGGTGCATTCCGAGCAAGGTGCAGTCGCTGGAGGAGCTGAGCGCGCCGGAGGTGATGCGGCGGCTGGCGGATCGTCGCAGCGGGCTGGTGCTCGTCGTAGGCCCTGCGGGCAGCGGCAAGTCCACCACGCTGGCGGCGATGCTGCACCACATCAACCAGAACCGCCACGCGAGCCTCCTCACCATCGAAGAACCGGTGGAGTTCGTGCATGAGCCGGCGATGGCGCAGGTGACGCACCGGGAGATAGGGCCGCATGCCCCCAGCTTCGCCGTGGCCCTCCGCTCGGCGGGGCGTGAGGACGCGAACGTCGTGCTCGTGGGCGAGCTGAACACGCCCGAGGCCTTGAAGCAGGCGCTGCAGCTCGCGAGCTCGGGCGTGCTGGTGCTGGCCAGCATGTATGCCCTGAGCGCGCAGGCTGCCCTCGAGCGCATCCTCCACGCGTTCCCGGAGGAGGAGCAGGCGCAGATCCGCGGGATGCTGGCGGACAGCCTGGCAGGCCTCCTCTTCCAGCAGCTCGTCCGGGCCTCGGACAGCCCGGGGCGCGTGCTGGCGCTGGAGGTGCTCCTGGGCGGCGGCACCGTGGCGGCGACGCTCCGCCAGGGGCAGCTGTCCCAGCTCGGCGGACTGATGCAGGCCGGGCAGGCCCAGGGGATGCAGACGCTGGATCAGCACCTGGAGCAGCTGGTGTCCGCGAGCAAGGTCACCCCCGAGGCGGCGCTGGAGAAGGCGCACGACCGCGAGGCCTTTGCCCGGACGCTGCAGCGCCTCCTGCCCAACTTCGAGCTGCCCGAGGATGTCCGGACGTAACGGGAGCAGCCCAGCTCCCGACATGGCCGCCCGACATGGGCACCTGTTCGGAAATGTCGGGACTTTTTCGCCTCAAAACCCCCGACATTTCCGAACAGGTGCTCAAGGGTCCTCGCCCGAGCGCCTGTCCACCACCCGCCATCGCCTTGCGAGAGCGCTGGAAACCCTCTCGTGTCATTGGGAGCGTAGTGCCGTGCGCAAGACCGAAGTCCCCTGGGAGCACCCGGGTGCTGGCGAAAGAACATCGTCTCCCTCCCCATGGCGGAGAGCGTCTCAGGGTCTTCTTTTCGCGAGACTCGGGGTGGGGCTGCTCCTCCTGGCTGGCAACGCTGAGGCCGATCCTCCCGAGAGCTCACCCGAGACCTCTCGTGCTCCGACACGAGTCGAAGCTCCTGCGTCCCAGCGTTCTCGTCCGGAGAACCCCGACACCGACAAGCCGGCGCAGGTTCAGGGCACCGTCGTCACCGCCACGCGGCTCCCACGTCCCGTGCGTGACGTGCCCGCCGCCGTCACGGTCATCCCTCGTGCCGAGATCGACCGGAGCCCCACGCTGACGCAGGACGGACTGCTGCGCACGCTGCCCTCGGCGGCCACGTTCCGCCGCACGTCGAGCCTCGTGTCGGACCCGACAGCCCAGGGCCTCAACCTGCGCGGTCTGGCACCCTCGGGTGTGTCTCGCAGCCTCGTGCTGTTGGATGGCCTGCCCGCGAACGATCCCTTCGGAGGCTGGGTGTACTGGCGCGCCCTGCCTCGGCTGGGGCTGGATCACATCGAGGTCGTCCCCAGCGGCGGCTCGGCTCTGTACGGCAGCGCAGCGCTGGGCGGCGTCGTCCAGCTCTTCTCTCGTCCCATCACCAGTCGCAGCATCGAGGCAGACGCCGCCTATGGAATGCTCGGCACGGGACAGCTCGCCGCGCGCGCAGCCGACCGCTGGGGGCCCGTAGGCGCCGCTGTCGAGACGGAGCTGCTCACCACCGAGGGCCACCCGGTCGTCACTCCCGGGCAGCGCGGTGCCATTGATCAGCGGGCGCCCAGCAACCACGCCTCCCTGAACGGCCGCATGGAGGTGGAGGTAAGTCCCTCGCTCCGCCTGGGCGCGCGCCTGGGCCTCTTCCGCGAGAACCAGAACGGCGGCACCACCTTCACCACCGCGCGCGCGGAGTCCGCGCTCCTGGGAGCCAGCGCCCAGCTCACCACGGAGGCAGCCGGCAGCTTCGAGCTCCTGCTCTTTGGCCGCAGGCAGCGCTTCGAGCAGCGCCGCGCGCGCGTGACTCCGGACCGCTCCTCCGAGGCGCTCGCGGCCATCCAGGATGTCCCCGCCCACGAGGAGGGGGGCTCGCTCGTATGGACAGGCCCCACGTGGATGCTGGGCGGCACGCACGTGCTCGCGGCAGGCGCGGACCTGCGGCAGGTTGCGGGGACCTCGGACGAGCGCCTCTTCCCCCCCTCGGCCAGCCCCACCTCCACCGCCCTCCGCCGCACGGGAGGAGCCCAGCGCTTCAGCGGTCTCTTCCTGCAGGACCTCTATACCGTGACGTCCGCCGTGGAGCTGATGGCGGCGCTCCGCTGGGACACATGGCGCAACGTGGAGGGCACACGCCGGGTGGAGCAGGCCGGCGGCGCGGTGGACACCGTCACCTTCACGGACCGGAGCGAGCAGCAGCTCAGTCCACGCCTGGGCGTGCGCGTCCGCCCCTGGGAGTGGCTCACCCTGCGGGCCTCCGGCTACCGCGCCTTCCGCGCCCCCACCCTCAATGAGCTGTACCGCCCCTTCCAGGTGGGCACCGTGCTCACCGCCGCCAATGAGGCCCTGCGCGCCGAGCGGCTCGTCGGCGGGGAAGCGGGCGTCGAGACCTCGGCGCTGCGAGGGCTGACGGTGCGGGTGACGGGCTTCTGGAATGAGCTGGAAGAGCCCATCACCAACCTCACCCTCGAGACGCCCCTGCCGGATGGCTCGCAGCGTCAGCGCCAGAACCTGGGCCGCGCGCGAGTGCGAGGCGTGGAGACGGGCGTGGACTGGCGCGTGTCACGCCAGTGGACGGCGGTGCTCGCGTACACCTTCGTGGACTCGGAGGTCCGCGAGGCACCTGGCGCCCTGGAGCTCGTGGGCAAGCAGCTCGCGCAGGATCCGGCGCACCGGGGGACCGCGGTCGTCACCTTCCA
>NZ_DASPHO010000784.1:0-13394 GCF_035629615.1 Hyalangium sp.
GTGCCCCGCTGTCAGACATGCGGGAGGCGCTGGGAGGGAACCCACACCCTCTGTCCCCAGGGGGCCGCTCCCTTGGAAGCCCCAGCTCCTCCTCTCGAGAGTTCCGTGCTCCCGGAGCTCTCGTTCCCCGGCTACCGTGTCGAGCGCGTCATCGCGCGTGCCGGCTTTGCCACCGTGCTGGCCGCGCGCCGGAGCGCGGACAACGGGCTCGTGGCCATCAAGGTGCCCCACCCCGGCAACCCCCTGGCCGCGGCCCTGATCGAGCGCGAGGCCGAGGCACAGCGACTCATCGGCCCCCCTGCCGTGCCCGCACTGTACGAGGTGAGCTCGATCATGAGCGGTGGCCACTTCATGGCCATGGAGTACGTGCCGCTGCCCACGCTCGCCGAGCGCCTGGCCCGGCTCTCCGGCCCCATGCCGTTGGACGAGTTCTCCTTGCGTGCGCGCGCGCTCACGGAGGCGGTGGACACCCTCCATACGCAGGGGTTCGCCCACTGCGATCTCAAGCCGGAGAACCTCTTCCTCGACGACGCCGCCTCTCGCGTGCGCCTCATCGACTTCGGGCTGGCGCGCTCCCCGCTCCTGCCTCCCTACCCCGGCGAGTCCACCATGGACGGCGAGCACGCCTTTGCGGGGACCGCCGAGTACATGGCTCCCGAGCAGTGCGCGGGCTCTCCCATGCTGGATGCGCGCACGGACGTCTATGCGCTCGGGGTGCTCCTCTACGAGCTGCTCACCGGGCGGCCACCCTTCTTCGGTGTCCACACGGAGGTGCTCCAGGCTCACCTCTCTCGGCGGCCGCAGCTCCCCTCGGAGCTGGCTCCCGTCCCGAAGGCCATCGAGGCGGTGGTGCTCCAGTGCCTGGCCAAGGAGCGCTTCCGGCGCTTCGACAACGGGGCGGCGGTGCGCGGCGCTCTGCGGGAGGCGCTCTCCCAGGCTCCTGAGCCGGTGCGCGAGCCCCCCGCGCGACCTCCCTCCGCCGAGGAGCCCTCGCGCGCCCCGCAGACGCGCCGCTCGGTGGGGGTGCTGCTCTTCTCCTCCTCCGCCAATCTGCTCTCCATCCAGAAGGTGCTGAGCGGCCTCGGCGGACAGGTGGCCTGGCGAGACGGCGCACGGATCGCCGGCGTGTTCGATCCCAACTCTGGGGAGAACCCGGTGCAGCGCGCCATCCATGCGGCCCAGGAGCTGGAGGAGCGGGGGCTGGTCTCCACCGTGCTCGTGGACGTGGCCACCGTCACCGTGCAGCAGCGCCCGGGCTCGGCCCCGCGCTACCTGGGCGGCATCTTCACGCGCAAGGAGCGCTATCCCGCCACCACGGACACCATTCCCCTGCTGCTCACCCCCGCGGCAGCGGACGCCGTGCCGGACGTGCGCTGCGTCCCCGTGCCGGAGCGGGCCGGACTGCTGCGCCCGGCCCCAGCCGAGGTAGAGCCGCGCACGGAGGCCACCGTGCTGAAGCTGGGCAGCGAGGTGCTGATCGGCCGGGAAGAGGAGCTGCGGGGGCTCTGGGAGAGCATACGGAAGGCGGTGGAGAAGCGCGCGCCCACGCTGGCCACCGTGCTCGGCGAGCGGGGCTTCGGCAAGAGCCACTTCAGCGCCGAGCTGGCCCACCGGCTACACGAGGGGCTGCCCCGGGCCCGCGTCCACACCCTGCGCGCGCGCGAGCCGGTGCAGGGAGATCCCTCCAGCACCCTGCGCACGCTGCTGCGCCTGGCGCTCCATGCCTTCGAGCGGGAGGAGACGGGCTCGGCCGAGGAGGGCCGCGCCGCCTTCTTCGCGAGGCTGGGGCCGGAGCTGGCCACGGAGCTGTGGCCCGGAGTCTCCGGCACCCTGGGCTGGTCCGCACCGGACAGCCCGGAGCTGCAGAGCCGGGCCGCGGCGCCGGGTGCCTTGCGCTCGCTGGCTCAGCGCGCCACCGGCGAGCTGCTGGCCGCCATCGCCCGCGAGCGGCCCCTGTTCCTGTTGCTGGACGACGCGCACTTCGCGGATGAGACGGCGCTGGATGCGCTGGAGTACGCAGGTCTGGCCGAGGCCCAGGTGCCGCTGTGGGTCTGCGTCCTGGCCCGCCCGGAGTTCGAGCGCAGCCGGCCTGCCTGGGGCACGCGCGCCGCCCACCGTGCCACCCTCACGCTGGGGCCACTGTCGCCCGAGCACGCACAGGTGCTGTGCCGCACCCTGCTGCGCCCGGTGGAGAACGTCCCCGCCCAGGCGGTGGAGCGCATCGTCGAGCGCGCCCGCCGCGTGCCGCTCTTCCTGGTGGAGCTGGTGCGTGCCCTCAAGCGCCAGGGGCTGGTGCGCCAGCGAGGCGCCGGGGGGAGCTGGTACCTCGTCACCGACGAGCTGAACATCCTCCCGGAGCTGCGGCTGGTGGAGTGGCTGGCGGACCGGGAGCTGGGGGCCCTGCCTCCCGCCTTGGCGGCGCACGCGCGCCTGTGCGCACTGCTGGGCTCAGAGTTCACCGCCGCCTCGGCCGAGGGTGTGGTGCGCGAGCTGGAGCGCGAGGGCCTCGCCGCGGACTTCCCGCTGGATCCCCACCACGCCACGCGCCGGCTGCTGGACCTGGGGCTGCTGGTGGAGCACCGGCACGAGGAGCTGAGCTTCCGCAACGAGTTGGTACGCGAGGCCGTGGCACGCACGCTGCCCGAGGCCGACCGCGTCCACATCCACCGCGCCGCCTTCCGCTTCTTCGAGAGCCGCAGCGCCTCCAGCGAGCGGCAGCAGATCCCCCGCCTGGCCTTTCACGCCGCCGCGGCCGGCATGCGGGAGGAGGCGCTCGCGCTCTATCTGGATCTGGCCGAGTCCGCCCGTGGCCGCCACGCCTATCTGGACGCGGAGACGCTCTACACCCGCGCGATGGAGGTGCTGGACGTGGCGGACGAGCTGCGCGGCCTCACGCTCTACCAGGGGCGAGGGATGATGCGCTACCGCATCGGCCGGTACGAGGACTCGCTGGCGGACTTCACCCGCGCGCGCGAGCTGGCCCGGCGAGTGGCCGACGTGCGCGCCGAGGTGGAGGTGCTGCTGGACGAGGCGATGGCGCTGGACTGGATGAACGACTACACGCGCTCGGCGGCGTGCGTGGATGCGGCGAGCGCCCGAATGGGGAAGGTCCCCTCCTCCTACGTCCAGGCGCGCCTGCTGCTGGGCGTGGGGACGACCGGCTTCCGCCAGGGCCGGTGGCAGGAGGCCTGTCCACCGCTGGAGGCCGCCGCGGACCGTGCGAACCGGCTGGGGGACGCGGGCTACGAGACGCGGGTGGTGGCGCAGCTCCTGCTGGCCGTCATCTATCCCAACCTGGGCCGCATCCCCGAGGCGGAGGAAGTCCTGGAGGACGTCATCGCCTCCTGCACCCAGCGTGGAGACCGGTTCCACCTGGGCAGCGCCATCAACAACCGCCGCAACCTGTGGGTGTCGCGCAAGGATCTGGCCAGCGCGCTCAAGGACCAGGAGCGCTTCATGCACCTGGGCCGCGAGCTGGGCATGGTGGGCTGGGAGTACTTCGCCGAGCACAACCTGGGAGAGCTCCACTATCAGGCAGGGGATGCCGCGGCAGCCGAGCCCCACATTGCCCGAGCCATCGAGCTGGAGCGCCAGCACCCCGAGGTGGCCCCCCGCCCATGGGCGCTGCTGCTGCACGCCCGGGTGCTGGCCTGGGAGGGGCAGTCCGCCCGTGCGAGCGAGCGGCTCGTGCAGGTGCGCGAGGCGCTCGCTCAGCAACGCCAGGCCTCGGCGCTCAGCCCCTCCGAGGAGGTGCTCTACGCCATGGTGGAGCTGGCCACGCGAGAAGCCCTCCCAGAGGAGTGGCGCCAGCTCCGGGAGCGCTCCGCCCAGGTCTCCATGGAGCAGGAGCCATTGGAGGTGCTGGAGATGATGGGGCTGGCCGCGCTGCGGCGGGGAGATCGGGCTGCGGCCGTCCGTGCGCTCGAGGAGGCGCTCGGGCATGCTGCCCGCATCCCCAATGTCATGGAGGGGCGGCTGCGCCGTACGCTGGAGCGGGTCTTCACGCCTGGCTCTGAGGAGGGTCCTGGTGGGGGAAACCAGAAGCCTTCGTGACTTCGCTGGGTTACCGTTTGTTCCGGCGGAGGAGCCATGGACGTTTTCTCGTTACGGGACACTGTCGTCGGTGAGTACAAGAAGTTCGCCACGTCGTTCACGACGGTCCACGCCAAGGACATCCGCGACCAGATTGAGGCCATCTACTCGAAGAACCAGTACTGGCCCGACCCGCTCATCCAGCTCAACCCCAACTACAAGCCCGGCCGGAGCATCGAGGCGCTGGTGAAGGAAGGGGTCCTCGAGCCTCCCTGCGCCGACATCTTCAAGGGCGTCTCCCTCCATCGCCACCAGGAAGAGGCCGTCGCACTCGCCCAGGCGAAGGAGAGCTACGTCGTCACCACCGGCACGGGCTCCGGCAAGTCGCTCTGTTTCTTCATCCCCATCGTGAACGCGGTGCTGGCGGCGAGGAAGAAGGACCCCGTCAAGCGCACGCGCGCCATCATCATCTACCCGATGAACGCGCTGGCCAACAGCCAGCTCGAGGAGCTCAACAAGTTCGTCGGCGGTGTCAGCGGCGAGAGGCCCATCACCTACGCCATCTACACGGGCCAGGAGGATGCGGATAAGCGCAGAGCCGTCGCTGACAACCCACCCGACATCCTGCTCACCAACTTCATGATGCTGGAGCTGCTCATGACGCGGCAGGAGGAGACGGACCGCCGCGTCATCGGCAACTGCGCGGGGCTCCAGTTCCTGGTGCTCGATGAGCTCCACACGTACCGCGGCCGCCAGGGAGCCGACGTCGCGCTGCTCGTGCGCCGCGTGCGCGAGCTCCTCGCCCCCCAGGGGCTCCTGTGCATTGGCACCTCCGCGACGATGGCCAGCGGGAGCACCCTGGTCGACCGCAACCGTGTTGTCGCCGACGTCGCCTCCAAGCTCTTTGCCACCGCCATCCCCGAGAGCAACGTCATCTCCGAGACGCTCGAGCGGAAGACCGACCATCTCTTGCGCCGCGCCTACCAACTGGCCCGAGCACTTCCCGACGAGCTGCTTCACGCTTTCGAGAAGAAGGCCCACGTCCTGCCCAGGAGCACCGAGGCCGAGCGGCTCGTGGTTCAGCGCGTCGGGCAGGAGCTCTTCCGCGCTGGACTCCTCGAGTACTGGGAGGGCCGCTGCGCCATCACCGGCCTGGCGGTGCCCGAGCTGCTTCGCGCCAGTCACATCAAGCCGTGGGCCGACTGCGACAGCGATGCCGAGCGGCTCGACATCTTCAACGGCCTGCTCCTGGCGCCTCACCTGGACGCCGCGTTCGACCTGGGGTTTATCGGCGTGGAAGAGGACGGCGCGGTCGTGGTCTCCCCCCAGCTCCCGCTGGAGGCCCGGGAGACGCTTGGGCTCGACGCGCCCTTGAGGGTGAAGGCGCTGGCGGAGCGCCACCGGCTGTACCTGCCCTGGCACCGCTCCAAGGTCTTCAAGCGGTAGCGGAGAGTGGGCCTAGACCTCCTCGAATCGCGTGCCCGTCGCGCCCAAGCGCTCCAAGGCGTCCTTGATCTCCTCGGAGACGATCAGGGTGCTCGACCACCCCTCGGGACGGAAGACCTTGGCGCTCCCCACCTTGGATTTGTCGATGCGCAGGCGATCGACGCCCATGTATTGGCCGACCTTGTCGGGCACTCCATGCTCTGGCGTCCAGAAACTCACCTCGGACGCCTTTTCGTCGATGCAGCGGATGAGGCGCGTTGCCACGAGGACGAGGTATTGATCCGGTTGGCCCTCGATATCTGCGTGGATGAGCTGCACGTCGCCGTGTGCGCGCTCCGCCAGCATGGAGGCCACCTTGACGTGGACGACGGGGATCCTCAATCCCGCACCTGAGAAGTCCAGGGGTCTGCCTGGAATCTCGATGGGGATCTTCAACCGTCCCTCCACGTGCACGGGCGTCCCTCTCTTGAAGTCCCAGTCGAACACCTTGCGGCCCTGGCTATCGACGGGCGTATCCAGATGCCAGCGATGGGGGACATAGAGGTCGTCGGCGAGGTCGAAGAAGCGCTGGGACATAGGGAAGTTCTAGCGTCATTTCCCCAGGGTGACGAGCCGGTTCAACTCCGTTCCGGGTGTGGAGATCTGCTTGGCGAGGTCATCCAGCGCGGGCAGCAACCGCGCCCGGCATTCCGCGATGCTGCTACAGTCTCCCAGCGCCTCCTCCAAGCGCCTGTAGACGATCTCATGGTATCGCTGCGGGTGAGGCCCCTTGTGCCCCTGGATGGGCACGATGTTTTCACGGTCCTTCAGCCGCATTCCCGCCCTGGCGAAAAGCTTCTCGAGTAGGGGGGTCCACGGGCCACCGCGCAAGATGGAATTCTTGTTCGCGATGGTCCCGATGTGGTGCTTCTCCGTGCGGTCGCCGCGCCCACCGCGCGCCGCCATCGCCACCGCGCCCGGTGCCAGCGCCACACTGAAGCCATCGGCTGTCACCGCCACCGACTCCACCGCGCCCACCTCCGACAACAAGACCCCTTCTCGGCCCGCAGCCTGCATCGACACCTGCGCCGAACCGGGCAGCGTCCCCACCTGCTCCGCGAACCCCTTCGCCGTGCGCGTCAGGCGCGTGCCCCGGGCCGAGCTGGTGCTGTCGGACGCGCGCGCCCCCGGCTCAAGCTGGCAGAGCTTGCTGGCAAACTCCCGAGGGGAACTGGCCCAGCCTTGACCCGCACCGCCCCCTCTTCGATGAAAGGACGTGGAATGAACTTCCGAACTTGCAGCGCACTCCGCCAAGCCGTTGCCGTCTCCGTTGCCTTAGTCGTAGCTGGGTGCGCCACTTCTCAAGAGGCGGCTAAGACTCAAGAAGCGCCTGAGACCTACGCTTGGGCGCCTGTGCGCCCACCCGCTGTGCCCGGCGCGGGCCTCCCCACCCGTGGGCAGCCAGGGCAGGTTCGCCCCCAGCCTCTGCCTCGGAGCCCGCACAAGCGCGTGTTGCCGCCCACCTGGGAGCCGGGCCTTTGGGCCGGCGACGCTCCTCGGGACGCGCAGCAACCGGAGGCGAACCCCGCACCGGAGGGGCCCAGAGCGAACAGGAGCGCCCCGCCTCCCCCAGTGACGCTGGAGCGCCGCCCGGAGTGCCAGCCCATCCTGGTGCCGCACGCGGGCGGGGATGTCCCGCATAACGAGTGCGCCGATAAGTTTCCGCCCAACCGTTATCCCGGCATGGACGTATTCGTGGGCGGTGAGCGCTTCGATGCGCTGCAAGTCGGCGTGCGTGTGCTGTGGGAGATCAAGACCCATCGCTTTGACACGTACGCTGACTTCATCCGGGGGCGGGAGATTCTGAAGGAGTTGGAGCAAATAGAGGAGGAGCAAGACGCGGCGGCGGCATGCGGATATGACTTCGTCGTTGGGGTGAGCACCCAAGCGCACAAAGACGCGCTGCTCAAGGTCCTTCCCTCCCTCAAGATCGTCGTCACGGGATGCAAACGATGACCACGCGAAATCGCCTCATTCTGGCCGTCTACGCGCCAGCGCTCGTGGCCAATGACGGCCGCACACTCGCTGTCATCAGTGGTATGGAACGGGCGCTGCCCGGCTTGCGCCTGAAGTGGGAAGTGGGCGAAGGAGGGCGCCCCATCGAGTTACCGCAACGCGACGCTTGGCTCGTTGAGGCGACAACACGCGGAAAGCTCCCGCTCCTGTGCAATGGCGACGAGAGCTACCCCGTGACGGTTTCGGGAAGGGGAAGATCGGGACGCCTCAGCCCGGGCGGTCAGCCGCAGCTTCACGTTCATGCGGAGTTGCCGCTAGACGAGGCGGTTATCGCGGCAGCGGCGGAGATGCTGGAGGGCGTAGCGGAGGGCGCACGCGCGTTCTGGGGGCATGCGACGCCGGATGCCGCTGCGCTGGACATCGCGTATCAGACAGCACCCACGCTGGAAGGACCGCCGTCCCCACGCCGGGGGTTGCCCGCCCTGAAGCTCTTCGACCACATCCGCTCGCCAGAGATTCCCTATTCCCTTGGGTGGCTGAACTTCTGGTCTGCCGCTGCCGCGAAAGTGATCGGGTTCCCGGATCCGGCCCGCGACGCCGAGCTGCTCACGCGAGCGCGGCGCACGGCGTCGGGCGGGTGGGTGGTGCAGCTCACGGATGCACCGCTCGATCTTGACAACCCCGCCCATCTAGAAGCGCTCTTGCGGACCTACGAGCGCTTCCCGGAGATCGGCGGGCGCGTCACTCCGGGCTGAAGGAGGCCGCTGAGCGTCTCCTGGCGCGCTCCACAGGCCCGAGCTGGAGCTGTCGGACGTGCGCGCCACCGTGGCTGAGCTGGATGCGGCGAACGCTTGCGCCGCATCCCGCGAGAACAACTTGCCGAACTTCTCGCCCGCCTCGCGGATCTCCTCGACGAACTCCTCCAACACAGGGCTCTTGCTCAGAGCCATTGCCCACATGTAGCGGCCTCGCATGTCCAGGTACTTCCCGCCAATGAGCGTGCCCCCCAGGCAATCGCCCTCGAATCCATGCCTCCTACCGCTTGTCCATGGAGCTGGAGTTGGGGCGGCGACCGCGCGTCAAGAAGGGCATGTAGCAGGTGCCCTTGAACATCTGGCCGCCAAGCTCCATGCACTTCTCAGGGGCCCAGGCCACCTCAGCCCAGCAACCTCCGTTGAGGACGACCAGCCCTCGGGGAGGGCACCGGCCCTTCTCGTCGGGCCGAAGCTGACCTGGGATTGGCTCGGGAAGAGTGTCCTCGGTCATCCCTTCTGGGTTGGGGGCAGAGGGGGCTTCCGCCAGGGGCATGGTCGCCGCAGCCTCTCCGAGCCCTGCGGGGACCGCGTCCGGCGCCCACTCGCTCGAGGCCTCCGCGCGAGTGAAGGAGGACACTTCCAGAGTGGCCCGAGCGGCCCACCCCGTCCACACGGCCAGCGCCAGGCTCGCCGCTGCCAGCACGAGCCAGGGCCACCCAGGCCTCGTGGGCGCTCGGGGCCTCTGCCGTCCGGCGGAGCCTCTCGCCCTGGAGGGCTCCTCGGGAGGCGGCACCTGCACCTCCAGCGGCAGGGCGAGCTCCTGTGCCCTGGCGGCGCGCACTGCGACGACGTCCTCGCCCAGGTGCCGCGGGGCGCCGGGTCCAGGCTCGGCAGCGGCGGGCTCCGGCGGCGGGGCTGAGGGCGGCAGGGCCTGCCCGGTGAAGCACGGCGCAGTGCTCTGTGGCGCGGTGTGCTCGGCGGCCTGCTCCAGCGCCTCCGCCAGCTCAGTGGCGGTGCCACGCTCCTCGGGGCGCACCGAGAGCAGACGCAGCACCAGGGCACGCAGCCGCGGCTCCACTCGAGGGTCGCTCAGCAGCGTGGGAGGAAGCAGCATGGCCTCCAGGTGCCAGGTGCCGTGTTCGTCCTGGGTGGGTTCACCGGGCTCCGGGTACTCGCCCGTGAGCAGACTGCAGGCGGTGGCGCCCAGCGAGTAGAGGTCATCCGCCGGGCCGGCGTGGTAGCGGGCGGCGGGCTCCCGGTAGCACTGCAGCTCGAACAGCCAGGACTCCGGGGAGCGGTAGGCCGGAGTGCCTGGGAACACCATGGGAGGCGTGAGGGTGCCGGCACCGGGGTAGAGGCCCGTGCCGAAGTCGGTGAGCACGGCACTGCTGTCGGAGCGCCTCACCAGGATGTTGGCGCCTTTGACGTCTCGGTGGACGCAGCCCTGGGCGTGGAGGGCCGCCAGGGCGCTGGCGAGCTGCGCCAGCCACTGCAGCACCTGCTGGCTGGAGGCGGGGTGCAGCCGGGCCCACTCATAGAGCGGCACACCGTCCACGAACTCCATGGCCACAAAGGGGTAGAGCGTCCCGTCGGGGTGCTGCCACTCCCCATGGCCCAGCAGGCCAGGCACATGCGGATGGTGCAGGCGGGAGAGCAGCTCCACCTCGCGAGCGAAGCGCGGGTCCGCCGGGTGCAAGGCCAGCTTCAGAGCCACGGGCGCGGCGTGCTCGGCCCCCACCGGCACCGCCCGGTACACAGCGCCGTAGACGCCCCTCCCTGCCCAGCCCTCCACGCTCCAGGGCCCTACCTGCGTGCCGGGGGGCAGCCGGGAAGGGTGCAGCACGGGGGCGGTCAGCCTGTCCATGAGGAGCCTCGGAGCGGTGGAGGGAGCCGCTCCCTCTATCCGCGCAGCCTACCCCATGCGTAGGGTGACACCAGCCAATCTCTGGCGGCGCCATGGGTGGAGAGCACCACCTCATGTGCCTGCCTCACCTGTAGCCCAGTGTGGATGTAGACCTCATGACAGGTTCATTCCAAGCGCCCCCGGCAGCAGGCCCCCGCCCAACCTGTCTGCTTGTCATACAGGTTTGTGCCCAACCCCCTCGGCAGGGGGCCTCCACCGGGTGCTCCCTCTTCCGGTGGCGGCTCCACTTGAGAGGATGGACCGTGTGGCCCTCCGTTTGGGAGGCTCTCGACGAACCCCTGCTCAGCGCTGGATGAAGCCGAGCCACACGAGCAACGCGATGGTCAGCCCCATGATGGACTCACCCCCGATGGTGCCGGCTCCCAGCGCGGAGACGTGCTGCCCCAGCCCCTGAGGCTGCGCGCGGCGCGCGAGCGTGGCCAGCAGCCCGCCCATGGCGATCGTCACCGCGAAGTACGCGGGCAGGATGAAGCCAATGCCCATGGCCACCGGCGAAGGCAGGAAGCGCTCCAGCCGCCCGCGAGAAGCCAGCGTCAGCGCGGCTCCCACCCCGAAGCCGATCCCCGCAGCCTGGGCGGCGTAGGCGGGCAGCCCGGAGAGGCCCTGGGTGGACAGCTCGGCTACGACTCGGAACTGGTGTGCCGAGGGCGCGGGCAGCGCCTCACTCCCGAGCCCATAAGTCTTCACCAGTAGCAGGTAGGCGGGCACACTGACGATCGCCCCGACGAGCACGCCCAAGAGCTGCGCGAGGAGTTGGCGCGGCGGCGAGGCCCCCAGCAGCAGCCCGGCCTTGAGCGACCAGAGGCTCACGCCCGTCGGTGCCACGGCACCAGCCACCACGGAGCCGGCGGCGACGTTGAGCCCGGCCGTCCCCGGTACGAGCGTGCCGGAGGCCACCTGGGCGAGCTGCCCCATCTGCCCTACCGGGGCGACATCCATCTGCCCCGCCCCGCGTGCGCACACCGCGCACAGCGGCAGCACGAGCGCCAGCATCAGCAGCGTGTGGAGCAAGGGCAGCTCGAACACCCCGAGCCCCAACGCGAGCACCGCACCGCAAGCCACCAGCGCCAGGGCCAGCATCCACCGGCCAGAGCCCTCGCCCACGCTCCCCAGCGAGCGCAGATCCATCAGCGCCCCGAGCAGCGCGCGCGCCTGCCCCATGAGCGAGACGAGCGCCGCGCCCACCATCAACCCCACTCCAGGCCAGGTGAGCCACCCGACGAGCGCCTCGTAGCTGGCGCTGGAGTCCACCACCTGCGAGGTGACGAGCGTCGGCGCGAGCACGCCCCAGCCCAGCGCCGCCCCCAGCAGCATGCTCAGCCCCATGGGCAGCCCCGCCATCATCCCGATCCCCAGGGCCAGGGGAACCCACCCGAATCCCCAGGTGAACGTCGAGGCGGGCAGTCCTGCCAGCCGGCCCGGCATGGCCGTCATCCCAGGCACCCACGCCAGCACGTCCCGCAGCCACGTCAGGGCCATGGAGCCCAGCCCCGCGCCCAGCAGCGCCCGAGCGCGCCCCGGCTCCTGCACCTGCCCCGCCTTGTGCATGGCGGTGACGACCTCGGCAGTGGCCACGCCCGTGGGAAATGGCAGGGCCTCGTCCACGAGCAGCCGCCGGCGCAGCAGGTGCGCGGCCAGCACGCCCAGCACTCCCAGCGCGATCCCCCACGGCACCACGCTCCAGGCCGGCACGGAGACGCCCATCAGCGCCAGTGCGGGCAGCGAGCCCAGCAACCCCGCGGCGGCGGGCATGGCACCCACGGCGCTCGCGGCCGTCTGGGTGAGGTTCGTCTCCAGCACACCCGGCGTGCTGCCCCAGCGCCGCCCAAGGGCGGCCAGGAAGCTGAAGCCCAGCACCGCGGCCATGATGGAGCCGCTCTCCCAGAAGCCCGTCTTGAGCCCCATGTAGACGTTGGAGACGGCCAGCCACGCCCCGATGAGGCAGCCTGCCACCAACGCACGCGGAGTGAACTCCCCGCCCGCAGCCACCATCCCCTCCACCGACACGAGCGTGGCGGGCTGCGCGGAGGACTCCTCGAGAGCCTGTGGCTCCAAGGGGCCCGTGGGGACAGTCATCGCTGCGCCTCAGCGGCGCGCTGGGTGATGAGCATTCTCAGCTCCTCCAGATTCAAGGGCTTGCCCATCTTCGGGTTGGGCACGCCCTGGAGGAAAGAGACGGCGCGTGCAGTGAAGGCGCCCCCCGTCATGAAGACGATACGCCTAGCCAGCTCCGGTGCTTCCCGGTCCAGCTCCGCGTACAGATCCATACCCGTCATCCCCGGCATCATCAGGTCGCAGAGGATGACGTCGAAGCCGCGGTCCTGGGCCAGCAGCCGCAGCGCGTCGCGGGCGTTGTTGGCGGTGGCAACCTCGTGCTCGCGGCTCAGGGCGCGCTGGAGCGACAGCGTCACGTTCGGCTCGTCATCCACCACGAGCACCCGCGCGCGGGGCGCGGGCACCAAAGTCACGGGCGCGCGCAGATCCGGCCGCGTGGGGACCTCCGCCTCCAGCGGCATCGAGCGCAGCGTGACGCGGAAGGTGGTGCCCTTGCCCGGCGTGCTCTCCGCGGAGATGGTGCCTCCCATGGACTCGATGATGCCGTGGCAGATGGAGAGCCCCAGCCCGGTGCCCTCGCCCACCGGCTTGGTGGTGAAGAACGGATCGAACACGCGCGAGAGCACCTCCGGCGTCATCCCCGCGCCGGTGTCGCGCACCTCTACCACCACCTGGCCCGGGCCTGGCGCGCGGATGCGCACGGCGACCTCGTGCCGCTCCGCCGGCTCACCCTCGGGGATGGCCTGCGCCGCGTTGAGCAGCAGGTTGAGGAAGACCTGGCACAGCCGGGACTCGTTGGCCTCCACGGGCGGCGCCGCCTCGAAGTCCATCATCAGCCGCGCGCGGTGGCGCAGCATGTTGTCCGCCATCTTGCAGGCCAGCTCCACCGCCCGCCGCACGTCCACCGCGCCCAGCCGCGCATCCGCCTCGCCGCGCGCGAACGTCTTCAGATCCTTGACGATGCCCGCGATGCGCTCGGCGCCCTCGGTGGTCTCCTGCACCAGCTGCTGCAGGGGCTCGATGGTGTCCGCCGGCAGCTCCTCCACCAGCCGCTCCAGCCCCGAGCGGATGAGGTGCAGGTTGACGAGCATGTAGGCCAGCGGGTTGTTGATCTCATGCGCCACGCCCGCGCCCAGCGTGCCCACGCTGGCCAGCCGGTCCGCCACCACCAGCCGCGCCTGGAGCTG
>NZ_DASPHO010000785.1:0-17897 GCF_035629615.1 Hyalangium sp.
TCACCCAGCAGACGCCCCAGGACATCGCCATGGCCCGGGATGGCACCCTGCTGGTGCTCGACCGGCTGAAGGACAAGACCGTGGCCATCCTGGACCCGGACACCGGCGCGCTGCGGGGCGAGCTGCCCGTGCAGGGCAGAGGTGTTCCCGAGACCGGCCTCGTCACCGGCACCTTCGTGGACGGTGACTCCGTCTACGTCGAGCGCGAGCACGGCGCGCTGGTTCGCATCGGCGACACCTCGGGCAAGGCCGATCCCGAGCGGCCGGAGATCCCCGGACGCCCCACCCGGGATGGGCGCTCCTATGTCCTCGCCGGCATCACGGATCGCAGCAGCGGCCGCCTCTTCCTCAACGCAGTCGATCGCCAGACAGGCCAGCACCGCTACACGCGCGAGTACCGGCTCGGGTTCCCGCTGATGACCATCGCCCTGCTCGACTCGGATCTCTCCGGCACCCTCTACCTGGGCGTCACGGGTGAGCTTCCTTCCCTCACAGCCGCCGCTCCCACCCAGCCCGGCCTGCGAGTCTTCTGCGTGGATCCTCTCGACGGCAAGGTGCTGGGACAGACGGATCTGCCCCTCAACACCCTGCCGGAGGAGACCTTCCGCGACTTCGCCGTGCTGGACGAGGGCGGCCTGCTCTACCGCCACATCACCGAGTCCGGCGTCACGCTGATGCGGGCCCGCTGCCGCTGAGCGCGGGTGCGCGGCTCAGAAGTGCCGGATGCCGTGGTACGAAGTCGTCGCGGTGCGGATGTTCTTCACGCAGCCGTATGCGCAGCCCTTGCACTCGTGGGCCAGCATGTTGCCCCAGCCATCCCCGGACTCGTAGATGAAGGTGTGGCCCGCGCCGTTGAGGTTGTACACGAGCGCATCCGCCTTCAGCAGGCTGCCCCGGTCCACCGTGTACCACTGGCTGGAGTCGACGTTGAAGTGGATGGTGCCGTAGGGGTGCGAGTCCACGGAGACGTTGGTGTTGCTGCTGGGCACCTGCCACACCTTGGCCAGCAGGCCCGAGCAGTCCGCGCCATAGCTGCCGGAGTGCGTGCAGCTGCCGCAGTTGCCCGTGCACGTGCCCGCCGCCTGGTTCGGCTTCCAGGCGCCGTGGCCCCACCAGTACGAGAAGCCCGTGCCGCCCGCGGCGCCCATCGTCGCGCCCTCCACGCGGGTGATGGCCTCGTTGCGGACCGAGGCCGTCTGCGTCACCACGCTCAGGTAGGTGCCGGAGGCCCAGCCCATCACGCCCCCCCAGTAGACCTTGTACCAGCCGCCGCTGTCGCAGCTCGGGCTGTCCATCGTGGTGACGGTGGCGCCCTGCGGCATCACCGCGATGATGGAGTAGCTCGTCGCCGGCCCCGTCCGCAGGTTCAGGCTCGTGGCCGTCGTCGACAGCGTGGACTTGTAGTTCAGACAGCCCGTGAGCGCGCTCTCGCTCACCCCGAGCTGCTCATCCACCCCCTTCAGCTCGACCACCTCCACCGAGGACTCCGAGCCTCCACAGCCCACCGCCAGCGTCAGGAGGAGCAGCCACTTCAGGGAATTGCCTCTCGAGGGGGAGTTCATGCGTATTTCCCGGGAAATATAGATTTCCAGGCTTATATAGCACTCCCAGTAAATTTCCAGCCCTCTTCTACCTCCGCCGACAGCGGGGGCAGGAGGATGCGGAACGTGGTGCCGCGCCCCAGCTCGCTCTCCACCTGGATCTCGCCGCCCATGGCCTGGATGGTGGAGTGGCAAATGGAGAGGCCCAGCCCCGTTCCTTCTCCCGCCTCCTTGGTGGTGAAGAAGGGCTCGAAGATGCGCGGCAGGTGCTCGGGCGCAATCCCATGGCCGCTGTCGCGCACCTCGATGATGGCGCGCCCATCCGCCTCCTGCCGGGTGAGGACGCGGATCTCATGGAGCTCGGGTTGACCCTCGGGGATGGCGTGGATGGAGTTGGTGAGCAGGTGGAGGAAGACCTGGCTCAGCCGGGTCTCATCTCCCAGCACTCCCTGGGGTGGGCCGTACTCCTTCGCGACGCGGGCGCGCGGGCGCAGCTCCTTGTCCATCACCTCCAGGGCATGGTCCAGCACGGCCTGGAGCTCCACCCGCTTCGGGGGCTCCACCTGTGCGCGGGCGAGCGTCCTGAGCGCGTGGACAATTTTGCGCACCCGCTCGGCGCCCTGGAGCGCATCGGCGAGCGCCTCCTCCACCTCCTGCCAAAGCTCGAGCTCCTCCTCGCTCTTGGTGAAGCCGCGCAGCTCTGTGGTGATGAAGCGGAGGTTGGAGAGGATGTAGGCGAGCGGGTTGTTGATCTCATGCCCGACGCCCGCGGCGAGCGTCCCCATGGCGGCCATCTTCTCCGCGTGGGCGAGCCGCTCGCGGGTGGCCTCGAGCTGCTCCAGGCGCATGGCCAGCTCGGCGGTGCGCTCGTCCACGCGGAGCTGGAGCCGGCGCTCACGCTCACGTGAGCGGTGCAGGCGCAGCCACACCCCGCCGGCTCCGGCGAGCACCGCGGCCAGGCCGCACACCAGCCGGAAGAGGGCCGTCTGGTAGTAGCGAGGCTGGAGGTGGAACGCCAGCTGCGTGCTGGACGTGGGCCCATTGCCCCCCGCGGAGAACGCCTCGACGAGGAACCGGTGATCGCCGGGTGGCAGGCGGGTGTAGTAGGCGACGCGGCGTGAGCCGGCGTCCACCCAGTCCGCATCCACGCCCTCGAGCCGGTAGCGGAAGCGCAGCCGCTCCGGGGAGCTCAGGTTCGTGGAGGTGTAGCGGATGTCCACCCGGCCCTCTCCCGGTGGCAGGCGGGACCACTCGGAGGCGGAGAAGGGCTGCCCGTCTACCCACACCTCCTCAATGAGGATGGGAGGCGCGGCGGTGGGTGGCCGCTCATGTCTCGCGTCATAGGCCACCGCGCCGCGGATGGTGGGGAACCACAGCCGCCCATCGCGGGCATGCACCCCCGCGGGGCCCCCCAGGGAGTTGCACTCCTGGGCGCGCATCCCGTCCTCCTTGCCGTAGACGTGAGCGGTGACACGCGCGAGCTTCCCGTCCGCGACGGCCTCCAGCTCCTCCTGGGAGACGCGGAAGATGCCTTTGTTGCAGGTCATCCACAGGTTGCCCTTCCCGTCGGGCTGGACGTGCAGGATGACATCGTCGAAGAGCCCCTGGGTGCGGGACAGGCGGCTGAAGCGTCCGTGCTTCCAGCGGAACAGGCCATGGGTGGTGCCGACCCAGAGCGTCCCGTTCTCCTCGAGGATGTCCCGGATGTCGCCGGTGATGGGGTTGCCCATGGGGGACAGGAGCGAGATGCGGCCCTCGGAGAACCAGGCCAGGGCTCCGCCCTGCGTCCCGATCCAGAACCCTCCGGCGGCCCGCCGCTCTAGCACGCGGACCATGGCGCCGAGCACCTTGTCCAGCTCTGCGGCCACGGTGAACTGCCTGCCATCCCACCGGGCCAGCCCCTCGCGAGTCCCTGTCCACACCGTGCCGTGCTCGTCCTCGTAGATGGCGTAGCCCATGGACTGCCTCGAGGCCAGGCCATGCTCGGGGACGTTGGTGAACGTCCCGTCCCGAAAGCGAACGACGCCTCCTCGCGTGACGAACCAGAGACTGCCGTCGCGCCCCTCGGCGCTGCCAAAGACGAAGTTGTCGATGATCCCATCGCGCATCGTCCACGTCGTCACCCGCCCGTCCTTCCAGCGGGAGATGCCGCCGCCGAGGGTGCCGAACCAGAGGCTGCCGTCCCGCGCCTCGCGCACGGAGCTCACCATGTTGTGCCCCAGTCCCTCGGGAGGGCCATAGGGGGTGAAGGGAGCGTCCTTGAGGCGGTGCAGTCCGTGGGCGCCCATGCCCAGCCAGAGGCTGCCATCAGCGTCCTCCAGCATGGAGAAGATGGAGCCTCGCTCCAGCCCCTCCGTGGGGCCCATGAAGGAGCGCTGACCGTTGGCCATGCGCAACAACCCGCGGCCCTTGCTCGCCACCCAGAACGACCCTTGACGATCGGCGAGCAGCACGGAGATGGGAGCGCCCGGCAGGCTCGCATCCGGGACAGGGTGCATCAGCCCTCCCTGCAGCTGGTACACGTAGCCACCCTCATCTCCCGCCCAGAGGGTGCCCTTCGCGTCCACCTCCAGTGCCGCCACCAGCGGAGGTGGCTCCTCCTTGAAGAGGGGGCCGGGGAGGAACGTGCGGCCGTCCCAGCGCTGCAGGCCCTGGGCCGTGGCCACCCAGAGGCTGCCGTCCTCCGCCTCGGTGAGCGCCAGCACCCGGTTGCTGGCCAGCCCTTGCTCGGTCTTGAAGACCTGGGAGTGGGTCGCGTACATCCGGATGAGCCCGCTGCCATGGGTGGCGATCCACAGGCTTCCATCCCGGGTGGTGAGCAGCTGGTGCACCTCGCGCGCGACGACGCCCGCGGGGAGGGGGACGGGGAAGAAGGTGCCCGCGCGCAGGCCCGCCAGCCCGCGGTTCGTGTTGATCCACAGCGTGCCGCTCTTGTCGACGGCCAGCGAGGTGATGGAGCGGTCCAGCAGGGCCGGCGTCTTCATGGGGTCGAAGACGGTGAAGCGCTCTCCATCGAAGCGCACCAGGCCCTCATAGGTGCCGGCCCAGAGGTAGCCATCCGGCGTCTGCGCCAGGGCCAGGGTGGTGTTCTGCGGCAGCCCGTCCTCCGGCTGCCAGACGCGGTGGGGGAACTGGTTGAGCCCCTTGTTCGGCTCCAGGGCCGAGGCGGTTCGCGCAGCCCCCAGCAGCGCCACGAGCACCGCCGCCGCGAGCAGGGGAGCCCGGGCGCGGAGGAAGGCAGCGGGGGGGCCGCGCTGAGCGCGGCAGCTTCCGAGGACACGGCACATGACGTGGTGGCGCGGGATTGTACGCGGGGTTCACCACGTGCAGGTACACCGGGTCACGGATCAGGCGGGGTGTGTGGCGCTCTCACAGGGCTACGCGGCGGGCCGCTCCTTGTGAGAGCGCCAGATGAACGAGTAGACGTCCATCAGGTCGCGAGGCAGGTGCCCCGCAGCCACCAGCCGCTCCGACGTCTTCCGCGCCACGTCCAGGAAGCTCTCGTAGACGGTGCCGGTGACGCGCCCGTGCTTGTCCGCCGTGAGGTTCAAGAGGAGCGCCTGCTGCTCGAAGAAGGTGGGCTTCACGAAGGTGTGCTGCGCGGGGGCGTACAGCGCCTGCAGCAGCGTGGCCAGGGGCCAGGTGACCTTGCGGCCCTGTCCGTCCGCGTCCCAGAGGCGGACCGAGTCCGCGAACTTCTCGAAGCGCGGCCCGTGCGCGCCCTCACCGTGCAGCAGCTCGCCCAGGGCCGCCACGAACCCGGCCCGGTCCTCCTCCTTCATGGAGGTGAAGGGGATGGGGCCCTCGATGGGGAAGACGAGGTTGGTGAAGGCCAGCAACTTCTTGGAGACCGCGAAGATCTCCTCTGGCGTGGCGCTCGCCAGTCGCTCGGGCGAGAGCTGCTCCTGGGCGAGCTTGATGGCGGCGGTCTTGTACCCCTTCTTGCCCTTGGCCTCAGGGGCTCCTCGCTCCTCGGAGACGAACTTCTCCCCCGCGAAGCCGCCGGGGAAGAAGGCCTCGAACCAGCGCACCTGGGCATCGAAGGAGGGGAACACGACGAGCAGCGGGCGCGCCACCTTGGCCTTGGCGGACTTCTTCGCCGTGCCGCCCTGCGGGTGCTTCCCGCGCAGCCGGGTGTCCACCGTCCGGGCTTCGGCCGCGCTCAGCTCGACGGCCTTGAGCCCCTTGACCTGGGACTTGACGAAGACGCGCCGCCCGCCGTGCTCGAAGACGAGGACGAGCTTACCGTCCTTGTCGTCCAGCAGGGTCGCGCGACCCCACGCGGGTTGGCCCTCGAGCGTGAAGAGGGTCGGGGTGGCAGTGGCGCGCATGTAGGTCTCCAAGGGTTCAGCCGTCCGCGCCCGCGGCGGACTCGTCGCGATGACACGCTTCGGCAGGGTTCCACGGCAGTGGGGGGCTCTCCAGGATACGCCAAGAACGGAAAAAGACCCGCCTGTACGTCGCTTGCATTGCGCAGCGCTTGCTCTCCCGGCAGGGCCCCGGCTGGCTGGCGCCCTCTCCCGAGGTGGCGCCGCTCCCAGGACTCCCGTCAGGGTGGGCCCTCCCACTGCGGCCCTGTTGCTGTAGAATGGGTGGGTGCGGCACTCGGCCGTGGCTAGCGAGGTACCCGTGGGACAGGAAAAGCCAGCCTCACGTGGCTCGCCGGCTGCCCCGGAGGGCAAACAGGGGAAGGCGACGTCGCCAGCCCAGGACAGCGCGCCGCAGGCTCCCAGGACCAGCGCCAGCGGAGCGCGCCCTCTGCCGGGCTCCTCGACAGGGGCCAAGCCCCCCCTCAATTCCACGCTCTCCACCGATGTGCTGCTGAGGGCCAATGACATCCACAAGCGCGCCAGTCAGCCTGGGACGCGTCCCTCTTCGGAGGTGCCAGCCCCGCCTCCCCGGCTGAACTCATCCCCCCGGGGGCCGGCGATGGGCACGCCAGCGGCTGGGAGCATGCCCGGCCGGATCTCCAAACCCTGGGGAAAGAGCGCCTGGGACGAGGAGGAGAACAGCGATGTCCACCACGTCTCCAGCGTCCGCTTGGGAGGAGAGGAGAGTGGAAAGCAGGTCGTCCGCCGCCCCGACGTGAACCTCCTCTACGACGGCACCACTCCGGCCGAGGGCGTCTTCCTCACCCACGCCGAGGCCATCATCCGGGCGCCTGTGCAGAGCTACCCGGGCCAGCGCAAGGTGATCCACACCCAGAACGTCATCAACCAGTACGCGGTGGCCGCCAACCCCCGCTACTTCCCGCGGCCCCAGGAGCCGCGCGAGGCAGGGCACCTCTTCGTCTTCGACGTCATGGCCTCCCAGCACACCACGCTGGCGCGCGCCTTCACGTTGGGCTACCCCGGCATCTACCGGCCGGGCACGTTCGCGGAGCTGTGGAAGTGGCTGACCACGCTGGCGCTCCAGCGCAGTTGGCGCGAGCTGGACGACAACGCCGTCCTCGAGGGAGCGGCGCGGGGCCTGCCCATCATCGCCATGGCCGAGACGTCCGCGGGCCCGCGGCTCGCGGTGGTGGAGCCTGGGCAGCCGGGCCCCGACGGCAAGCCCCTCCTGGCCAGTGCGCATGAGCCTCGCGGCCAGCGGCAGACGGTGGCGCAGGTCTTCGAGTCGCGCAAAGTGCGCTACCTCGCCCACGACTAAGCAGCGCCAACGCCGTCGAGGTGGGCCCGGACAACCGGTTTTATGGGGGGCCGGCTCTAGGCGTCCCGGGGACGAGCCACCCCTGATTTCCTTCGGGTCCGGGGTGCCTCCGCCTCACCTAGCTCATGTCGCCGAACGGGTCGCCGGGCGGCATCGGCTCGAACGCTTCGGCGTGGGCCACGTCCGTTGCAGGTGACGACGATGGCTCCCAGGGATACGCGCTGCGAGCCTTCAGGGGAGATTGGCGAGGTCACCGTCAAAGAGAGCATCAAGCAGGGTTGCGTCCTTGCCAAAGAGGTGACCGACGCGGAGTCCCGGCACTTGCACCCTGGCAAGCTGAAGAGGAAAGGGTTGATAGCCCAGAACGCGCTCGACAAGTGCGGCGAGTTGAGTGGCGTACCCCTGGAGCTCGTTGGTGGGGACAAAGGAGAAGTGAGGGGCGTGCTTGTGGTGGGGCGTGACGGTCACCGTCGTGCAATAGGTCACATAGAGTGGCGCCAGGATGCTGGCCGCAGCGGCAACACGAGTGACGATCCGCGTTCCGTCCGGCAGAGGCTGCTCCACATAGATGCAGCACCGCCGACAGGCTGCTACCCAGGGCTGCGTACACTCCCCAACAGGCCTGAAGGATGCACGTAACTCCTTCAAGAGGGAGGACCACTCTGGCCATTCCATTGCCCGCTCCCAAGCTGCGCGCCAATGCGCATACTCAGGCGTGCGCTGATAGGGGTGTAGATCCTGGGAGTAGTCGTCCGTCATAACGGGGAAGCCAGCGGGGTAGTAGCGCCGTGCGATCTGAACCAGGCTCTTCTCCGTCAACTCCATCATGGAGTGGTCTCTGGCTCGGCAGTGATGCCGAAAAGGACGATCTCAGTGCCTTTGGTCGTGCACTCGCCCACGTTCGCGGCAGGAATCTTGGCCTTCAACATGAGTCTGTAGATCTCTTTGAAGCGGTTGCACAGCACTGCCATCATTTCGCCTGGGTGCGCCTTTGATAGAACGTCACGCACAGCGCGGTTGGCCATGGATGCTGAGGCGAACTGGGCTTCCGTTACCGGAATCTCCTTTGGAATCTCCTCTTGGTCTCTGGCCCTGATCGGTACACCGACTTCGAACTTGCAGATCGTCTTTGCTCGCGAGTTGCCTTGATTGATCTGCGCATGGATGCAGACGGCCCGCCACCCTCCCGTATCATCAGGATCTTCCGGCGGCGCTACGATGTCCCTGAAACGGAAGTATTCCGGCGTGATGACCCCTACGACGGATTGAGGGGCGGCTGCTCATGAGCACACGCCACGCCACATCCGACGAGCACCAGGGTCCACACCATGTGGACGATGCGCCTCCATGCGCGCTCTGAGTCATTCATGCAGGGATCTTACGCCAGCCCTTGTCGAAGCCCACCTTGAACTCGTAGCCGTCCAGCTGCTCCAGCGTCAGCTCGAAGCTGCTCACCGTCTCACTCATGTCCTGCCTCCCGTGGTGTGTGCTGAGAATCGTTGAAAGTCCG
Organism: Hyalangium sp.; assembly: GCF_035629615.1. Classification (GTDB taxonomy): domain Bacteria; phylum Myxococcota; class Myxococcia; order Myxococcales; family Myxococcaceae; genus Hyalangium. Next base: position 8,701 of record NZ_DASPHO010000785.1, read on the forward strand.
AGCGGATTCACACCGCTCCGCCTCTGGAGGATAAGCGCCGCTCCACCGCCGCTCCAGGAGGGACGACGGTGAGCCGCGTGGGTTGTCAGGGAGGGGCGTCGGTGCCACCATCTCCGGGCCCATGCGCTCCCCGGCCTCCGCCAGCTCTCGACTGTGGCCCTTGCTGGCCCTGCTCTCGTTGGGTGCTGCGTGCGACGTCTACCAGCGGCCCAACGAGAGGGTGCCGCAGCACTTCCAGGCCACGATGTTGTCGGATGGAAGTCGGCTCGACGCGTCGGTGCTCGTGGGGGCTCCCACGGTGCTGGTCCTCTGGGTCCCAAGATGACACGCCTGCGCTCGGGAGTTGCCCGAGCTCGAAGCCCTGAGAGGCGCCTGGGAGCCGCGAGGAGTGCGCTTCATCGCGCTCTCGCTCGAACCTGACCCCAAGAGGGTGAAGCGCGGGGCGAAGGAGTTCGGCGTGACGATGCCCATCGCCATCGCGGACGGAGAGGCCCTGGCCCCCTTGAAGGTGAATCAGGTGCCGAGCACCGTGTTCATCGACGCCAAGGGCGTCATCAAGATGACGGCCACCGGCGTGCACGACCGGCGGTTCTTCGAGCGGCGGCTGAAGCAACTGACGGCGGAGGAGCGCTGAGCGTCGTCAAGCCTCAGGGCGCCGCGCTTCGGGGTGTTGAGCCTCGAGCAGCTTGAACTGCACCCAGCAGAGATGAAGTGCCAGCCTGGCTTTACAAGGCAACACCGGGGTGCGCCGCACGCAGCCTCACGAGCGAGGCCAGGCGGCTCTACAAGGGCCCGCGCTGGAGTCGGAGTTCGGCCGCTACCGGAACCGGGCAAGGACGGCATCTGGCGGCCCTCCCACGACATCCTGGGCTGACTCCGATCCACGCGAACCTTAACTCAACTGCGCTCGGCGCTAATCGGGTTCAGGCGAATCTATTTCCTGCGGCATGAAGGAGGGCACGAGCTTCAGCCTCATCTCCGCCCTTTTCCCGACAGCGAACGTCTTCCCAGCCACTTTCACGAGAGTTCCCCAGGAAGACAGCGGTTGCTTCCGCAGCCACTCCTCAGCACGCGCCATGTCCGGGAAGACATGTGCAGGATCGACTGAGGAGGGGGCGACGCTGTCAGTGTCGCGGAGGTACTCACGCAACGCCGTCAACTGGTCCGTCACATAGAGGTAGTGGAGCGCGTTCGCTGCGGCACTGATCGCATGGCGCGCAGCTTCCGGGACATGCTCCCCCGCGCTCTCGAGCGTCTGGCACAGCGCTTCAAATTCGAAGTCTTCGGGTCGTGTCGTCACGAGATCGCTCCTCAGATCTGAAGCAAGCGAGCTGCTCTGCCGCACAGTCGCGCGAGTCAGTGCCCGTGAACACGAGATCGAAGGCGCGCGACTCGCGAGGGTCCTGCCTCAATTCATGCAGCGGCGCCCCATTCTCCTCAAACCCTGCCGCCTCAGAGTCGCCACGCAACGTGGGCTGGGCACTTTGGCACGCCACGAGCACGAGAAGCAGCGCGGCTGCGGAATACCTGAATGCTGCATACTAGAGAAACCGATGCATGAGAGGTCCTTGAGAGCCCCATGCTGCCAGATAGAGCCGAGGCCCGGTACTCAGTGCGACGGAGGCGGAGCTTCTTCAAGCGGGGCAGAGCCGAAGCCGGAGGAGGTGAGCCCGCTGCCTGGGCAGCGGCCAGGTGGAGCCGAAGAAGAAGCGGCCGCCGCAATAGGATTGAGCCGGGCTGCTGCCCAGCCGCGCACTGCTTCGGCTCGCTGTTCGGCTACTGCACTCAGGCCCTCCGCTTGTTGGAGGACGCCGCGTGCAACCGCATCGAGGCCGCGCCCGTGTTCCGGCGCTTCCCAGTGATCCTCGATACGCTCGCGTCCGGCAACCTGAGCCTCTCGGCCGTGCGCCTGCTCAGCCGGGTCCTCATGCCCGAGAACCATCGGGACGTGCTCGACCGTGTCCGCGGGCGGAGCCAGCGGGATGTCGAGCTTCTGGCGGTCACGATCGCGCCGCGCCCGGACGTTCCGTCGGCGCTCCGCAAGCTGCCCACGTTCCCTCAAGCGGGTGAGGAGCGGGAAGAGGCGAGAGTACCGTCTTGCGCCGCGGGGAGAGCGGAGCCGAAGAAGGAGCGCCCGCGGCGACTGGATGGGGCCGGGCTGCACCGCCTCTCTATTCCTTCGGGTCCGGGGCGCCTCCGCCTCGCCTATCCGCGCCGGCGCTCGTAATGCAGGCCCACGACACCGGTCGGATACGGCGTCGCGGACATCAAGCCGAACGTCGTGTGGACGCCGTTCGGCAGCACACGCTTGCCGCTTCCCAGCATCAGCGGGTAGACGAGCAGGTGCAGCTCGTCCACCAGGTCATCCTCGAGCAGCGCGTGCACGAGCTGGCTGCTGCCGTCCGTCACGATGTTCTTCCCTGGCTGGGCCTTCAACGCGCGCACCGACTCGATCACGTTGTCGCGGATGATGGTCGTGTCGCGCCAGATCGGCTTCTCGAGCGTCCGTGAGACGACGTACTTCCGGGGAGCGTTCATCATGTCGCCAAACGGGTCGCCGGGCGGCATCGGCTCGAACGCTTCGGCGTGGGTCACGTACGTCCGCCGGCCGAGGAGCAGGGCGTCGACATCCTGCATCAGCGCCCCGAAGCTGCGGCCGATGTCGTCATGCCAATAGGGCATGGTCCACCCGCCGTGCTCGAACCCGCCGTCACGGTCTTCATCTTTGCCGCCCGGAGCCTGCATGACGCCGTCCAACGACATGAACTCGGACACGATCAGCTTTCGCATAGCTCCCTCTCTGGCGCGCCTTCTGCGGGTGTTCATCTACACGTCGAACAAACCGGAACGCAATCGACATGGCGTCGCCGATGCGGGCTGGCCGACTCGAGTGACGGCACGGAGGAGGTGCACTGCTCAGGGGCTACTTGGGACGCGCACCCTTCGCGGCGAACTCGCGGATGAGTCCTTCGTACGCAGACATCTCCGGAAACCTTGCGAAGGAGTGCACCGCGGACGTCGTAGCCCAGGGCAGCTTCTCCACCGTGTAGGTCTCGATGTACGGCACGAACCAGCTCCGGTCGTCGAGCATGCTCGGCCGGAGGTTCACGAAGGCGTCCATGCCCTCGGGCCGCGTGAACATCCACGTCATACATGAGCCGCAGAACAGGTGTTTCGACGGCCCATGCAGACCGCCCACCACCGGCTCTCCGGAAAGGAGCTGAAAGCCGGGCGTAGGCACTGCCAGCGATAGACTGAAAGCACTGGAGCTCATGCGCTGGCAGCCGGTGCAGTGACACGCCATGGCGAGGAGCGGCGGCTGGGTGACGCGCAGGCGGACTTCCCCGCAGCGGCACCCGCCTTCCCAAGGCAATTTCCATTCGGGCGCAGGCTTTTCCATCCCGAGAGAGTGGGTCGTGGCCGGCCGCTCGCAAGGAAAAGTCAGGGGCATCGGCGACACCCCCTCAAGGGATACGCTCTTGCAAAACCTGGGCTTGCCCACGCAGTCTGGGAGGCTGGCTCCCGCACCGGCGCCCCCTCAGTCACTAACATGCTGTTGCGCCTCGGTTTTTTTCGGGAGAGAGGTTTGTCGGAAGAGGACGCACCTTTTCCTCCCAAGTTCCGAGAATCTCTTCATGGCTGATAATAAAATTGGGCCCAGGGCCGTCATCCTGAAGGCCGGTTCGCACGGTCCGGCGGTGCGGAAACTCGAGAACGAGCTGAAGGAGCGCGGGCTGCTCAAAGGTCCCGCCGACGGCCGCTACGACAAGCGGACGGCCGAAGCGGTGGAGCGCTTCGAGCGCCGCAACGACCGCAAGGTGGACGGGAAGGTTGGAAGCTGGATCTGGAACAAGCTCGGCCTGGGCGATCGCTTCGAAGGGCCTAAGGGCAACGGCAACGCCGGAACCAGCGCGCCGAACAACGCGGGCGACACCGGCAAGACCGGGACGTTCCGGACGGTGACCGCGAACATCAAGTCCAACCCGGAGATGCCGCAGCACAAGGTCGTCCACGACGTGCGCAAGGCCGCGGCGCAGGGAGATCTGATCGGCTGGCAGGAGATCGGCCCCTCCCGGTACTTCGACGCGATCAAGGGCCTCGGCAAGGAGTGGGGCCACTACATGCCGAAGGACGGCAACCTCCGCATCCCGGTTCCGATCTCCTGGAAGAAGTCCGAGTGGGACCTCAAGGACGCGGGCTTCAAGCGCACCCACAACGGCAAGGCCGAGGTGTCGCCGCACCGGTACATCACCTGGGTGAAGCTGAAGAACAAGGAGACCGGTGAAGAAGTCGTTCGGATGAACACCCACCTCGTCTCCGGCGCCTGGACGAAGTCCAAGCTGGACCGCCCAACCACCCCCTGGCGGCAGGAGATGTGGAAGAAGCACATGGCGCAGCTCGACTCGATGGTCGAGCGCTTCGAGAAGCAGGGGCACAAGGTCGTGGTGGGCGGCGACTTCAACCGCAACCATTACAAGGTGCTCGGTAACGACGTGGTCTACGACAACAAGCTCAACGTCGGGACCCACGGCCGCAGCACGCTCGACTACCTGATGCACACCCGGGACCGGGAGTTGGAGCACGTCCGGACGCAGTACGAGCGCCGCCTCCACTCCGACCACGACGCGATCGTGGCGACCTACCGGCTCAAGTAGCGCTGTGGCTTCTGCAAGGGGCGAGGGGTGCGCCCCTCCTGTCACGCGAAGCGGGCCCCGGTGACGGCGGTGCAACGAGGCTAGAGCAGCTTCGCCATGATCTCGTGCTCGCGCTGCTCGAGTTTGATCGAGGCGAGCGTCCAGTCGATGAGTTCGTCGGCGACCGACACCTCGAGACCGAAGGCGCTGGCGGCCTCCTTCACCGACGCGCGCTCCTCGTTCGCGATCTCGCCGTCGGCGCACGCCACCTCGACGAGCATGCGCAGCAGGGAGACGCGCAGCTCGCGGATTTCGATCTTGCTGACGATGTCGGTGAGGCGGCTGGGCTTCTGGAACTCCCGCTCAATGAGCGCGGCGACCTGCTCGTCGCGGGGCGACAGGCCGATGCCCACCACCATGTCATCGAGCTGCTGACGCTCGTCCTCGGTGATGCGGCCATCGCTCGCCGCCACGTTGGCCATGGCCTGGACGAACGCCAGTAACTGCTCCTGGGGGTACTCGCGCGTCATATCGTCTCCTGGGCGAGCGGCTGGCCGGGGGCTCGCGGACAGAAGCGGGGCCGGGCTGCTCGGTGACGCAGGATAGTGGGCGCCCGCGAGGACTGGAAACGGTTTTCGTCCGGGCACGCGAATGAGAGCGCGTCCTCGGGCCGCAGCCGAGGCCCCAGCGAGGCCCTGCCCCAGGCAACTCAGTAGCCCAGGCGCTCGGAGATGGAGTGGTCGAGCTGCCGGTGCCAGGTGTGCCAGTCGTGGGGCATGTCGTGCCCCCAGATGTCGATGTTGTGTGGGATGCCGCGCTGGTTCAGCAGGTGGCTGAAGTGCTCGGTGAGGTGCGGGTGTTCCCACTGGCCCCGGCTGGACACCAGGTGGATGCGGCTGTGGTGGCGCAGCAGGTCCATGGCGTGCCCCTCCGGCAGGTGAGGCACGTAGGAGGCGGGGTTGTTGAAGTAGACGTCGTCGTTCCAGAAGCCGTGCAGGAAGTCCGGCCGCAAGTCGTAGATGCCGCCCATCGCCAGCAGCACCTCGAAGAGGTCCGGCCTGCGGAAGAAGGCGTTGGCCGCGTGGAAGGCGCCGAAGCTCGCCCCCGTAGTGCCAATGCGCGCCGAGCCGTTGCCCAGCACGCCGCGAATGTGCGGGACGACCTCGTTCTCGATGTACTCGGAGAAGAGCACCTGGCGGCGCGCCTTCTCGTGCAGGGGCACGCTGGAGTTGAGCCAGGCGTGGTTGTTGATGCTGCTGATGCTGAAGATCTGCACGCGGCCCGAGAAGAGGTGGTGGGCCACCGCCTGGATGAGGCCCATGCGCTCGGCCTCCAGGAAGTCTCCGCCCGCGGTGGGGAAGAGCAGCAGCGCTGGGCCCCAGTGGCCGTAGCGGACGATGGGCATGTCCATGCCCAGGCGGTGGCTGTACCAGCCGAAGAGTTCGCGGCGCAGATTCGGATCGACGTGTGACATGGGGCAGGGTTCCCGGCGTGAAGCGGACCGGCCGCAGATAGCACATCGGGCCTTTGCTCTGTCTACCTCCTGAAGCTCCCTGCCTTCACGCCCCGAGGGCCCCGCCAGCCCACACCCTCAACCGGCCTCCTATTCGCCCTATGCGTCACGAGCTGATCGACCGCGCGCGCGCTCCACGCATCCAGCCCATGCGAGCCAGTCGCGCCTGCTCACCCCTCCCCGTTCACCGCGCGCCGTGGCGAGCTCCCCACGCGCGGGCTTGCTTCTCGGCGGTGGCCAGGTCGACCGACACGAAGTCCCGGCCCCCCGCGCGGTCGACGCCGATCACGAGCCTCTCTGGCGTCGCCTCGTAGCGGTCGGCTCCGGCCCACTCGGCCTTGCGGGGCAACAGGCGCGCGAGGCTGTAGGCGCGGGGCGCTCCGTCATCGAGGAGCACGAGGTGGTCGCCCCAGTGCAGCCAGAACCCTCCGCCCTGCCGCTGCCCCATGCCGTGCACGGCGCTGTCGGCGGCGCTGTCGCGGTCCGCGTGAGGAAACGCCGGCAGGTCCCAGCCGGTGGGCGCGCCGTTCCCCCGAGGAAGGCGTGCCGACAGCCCACCCTCCGGCTGCGCCACGAGCTCCATGTACTCGCCCGAGCGGGTGAGGAACGTCCGCCCGGCGTCGCTCTCGCTGCCGGGAGGCAGCAGGCGGTAGTCCACCGCAGTGTCTCCGTAGCGAAAGCGCAGGAGGCCGAGCGACGTGTTCATCCCCTTGGGAGGCCAGTGCCGGGTGAGGAGCGCGAGCCCGTCGGCGCTGCTGCCGGGCACGAGGCCCACGTAGTCGGTGTGCAGCTTGGGCTCATGGATGACGCGCTCGGTGGCGCGGCTGCCGGCGATGTCGACGACGACGATGGCGTCGACAACGCACTGCCGGGCCGTGCAGCCCTGGTTCGGGTTCGGCTTCACGAACGTGGCGCCGCGCGGCGAGGTGTGCCACCGCTGCCCCTCGACGCGGAACAGACGGCGCGGCGGGCCGCTGCGGTCGAGCGGCACGAGGTATGCCTCGTTGATGTCCGGCGACCGACCCATGACGCGGCCGCTCAGGGAGACCAGCGCATGTCGGCCGTCGGTCGAGAAGAACAGGCCTTGCAGGCCGGCGTTGAGACCCTTCATGTCCGACACCGGCCAGGGAAACCGCTCGTGGGTGCCCGTCGCGGGCTGGAACAGGTGAAACTCCTTCTCGGCGGACCACGACGCGAGGATCCGCCCCGCGTCGTCGTCGGTGGCCATGCGATAGATGCTGCGGCCAGGCACGCCATACAGGAGCCGCCATGCCTCCTTGCCGCTGCTGCGAGAGTACATGTCGGTGTCCCCGACGGAGACGGTGACGCTGTCGAGGAGCAGGGTGCGCCGCTGGCCGCTCAGCTTCGTCGCGACCAGCGGCAGCTGCTGCGGCGCGTCGGAGCCCGGCGCCGGAGGCGTCCACGGGACGGCGCGCTTCTCGAGACCAGCCATGTCGAGGAAACGGTAGTCGCGACCGCCGCCCATCTCGATTCCGACCCACAGGCCCTCGGGCCGCGCGACGTAGACGTAGGCGCCCGCCCACTCGGTGCCTCGGCCGAGTACGTGGCGGATGTCTACCTTGCGCGGGTGCTCGTTTCCCCGCACGAACACCAGGTGATCGGCCCAGTGCAACCACAGGCTGCCATCCGCGCGCTCGCCGACGCTCTCGAACCAGCCCTTCTCCCGGCGGCCGCGCGCGTCGGTCCACGGAGGAATTGTCGTCCGCGTCTCCTCGCCGGCCGCCGTCGTCCGCGTCATCGTCAGGCTCCGGTCCTCTCCCTGCCGCACCTCGACGAACTCGCCCGACCGGGTGAGGAGCGAGTGCGGGTAGTGCGACGTGTCGCTCTCCGACAGCCGCTGGAACTCGGGACGGCCGCCGAAGCGGAAGCGCAACAGGCCCCGCGTGTTCTTGCCGTCGGCGCGAACCGTGACCTGGGCGGCGAAGCGCACGTCGTCGCGTCCCTTCACGGGGAGGGCGACGCCGACGTGACGGTCGCCGGCCTCGAGGAGCGTGCGGCGCGTGACGCGCTCGCCGTCCAGCTCCAGCGCGATGATCGCCTCGATGTCGCAGCCGCCCTGCGAGCAACCCAGGCGCCAGCTGCGGGGCTTGATGAGGATCGCGCCGCGCGGCGAGAACTGCAGCTCCACCCCCTCCTCGACGAACAGCAGCCGGGGCGCCGTCTCGCCGTCGAGCGCCACGCGGTACGCGGCGACCACCGCGCGCTGGCCGATTGCGGCGCCCAGGTACGGATGGCCGTCGATGAACACGATGGCGTCGCGCCCGTCATCGTCGAAGTACAGCGCCTCGATGCCGAAGGTGCCCGGGGGGTATCCCGGCGGGGTGGGCGGCTTGGGAATGGCGAGGTGTGTCCCGCGCGCGCGGTCGAACAGGTGAAACACGCGCTCCTGCTCCCACGACGCCAGGAGCCGACCGTCGTCGTCGGCCTCGACCCGGTAGAGGTTGTCGCCCTGGACCTGGTGGAGGGTGCGCCAGCGCTTCGAGTTGCCCTCGAGGAGCTGGAGCCGGGACCCGCCGACCGAGATGTACCCGCCCGGGATGGCGCCGATCCCCGCGGCGCCCCGCAGCCGGATCGTCGAGCTCGGCACCGTCGCCCGCTCCTCCACGCCCTCGGCGTGGACCGAGGGCGCTGCCAGCCATGCCAGCAGCGCCAGCAGGCACGACCAGGTGACACACCTCACGTTACCCAGCATCCTTCGGCCTCCGGCGCATGTCGAGAGCCAGACGGGCGGCCGCCGGGACCGATTCACGGATTGGGTCCAAATACCACGCGGGCGAAGGACTGCTCCTCCAGCCCCAGGTCGCGCACCAACTCGATGATGCGGCGCAGGAAGGTGCGCAGGGCCTCCACGTTGGCGAAGCGCTCGGTGCCGCCCACGGCAGGAGCCTCGGTGGCTCCGGCAGGCTTCCACCCCTCGGGCAGGTGCGAGGGGCGGTGCTTCTCCCAGAGCAGGCGCACGGCGAACACCCCCACCTCCCGGTCCGCGCTCTCCATGAGCCACGCCAGCCGCTCGGCCCCGCCCAGCCGCG
>NZ_DASPHO010000786.1:0-11835 GCF_035629615.1 Hyalangium sp.
CGTACATCATCGACACCGGCGTCCACCTGACGCACCAGGAGTTCGCCGGGCGGATGGGCAACAGCTTTGACGTGATTGGCAGCAATGGCAACGACTGCCACGGCCACGGCACCCACGTGGCCGCCACGGTGGGTGGCAGCACCTACGGCGTGGCGAAGAACGTGACGCTGCACGCGGTGCGCGTGCTCAACTGCGAGGGCGGGGGCACGGAGGCGGGCATCGTGGCGGGCGTGGACTGGGTGACGGCGAACCGCCAGTCCCCGGCGGTGGCGAACATGAGCCTCGGCGGTGACGCCAACCAGGCGTTGGATGACGCGGTCGCCCGGTCCATCAGCTCGGGGGTGACGTACGCGGTCGCCGCGGGCAATGACAACGCGAACGCCTGCCTCTACTCGCCGGCCCGCACTCCGACGGCCATCACCGTGGGAGCCACCAACAACGCGGACGCCCGGGCATGGTTCTCCAACTTCGGCACTTGCGTGGACATCTTCGCCCCGGGCGAGAGCATCACCTCCGCCTGGAACACCAGCAACACCGCTACCAACACCATCAGCGGTACGTCGATGGCCACCCCGCATGTGGTGGGCGCCGCGGCGCTGTACCTGGAGCGCAACCCCACCGCGACGCCGCTGCAGGTGCGCAACGCGCTGGTCAGCAACGGCACGGCCGGCAAGGTGAGCGACCCGGGTGCGGGCTCGCCCAACGTGCTGTTGTACATCGGCTTCATCCCGCCGTCGGGCAACGAGGACACCACCCCGCCCACCGCCACGCTGACCGCGCCCTCCCAGGGGGCCACCGTCTCCGGCAACGTCACGCTCTCGGCGAGCGCCTCGGACAACGTGGGCGTCACGCGGGTGGACTTCGAGGTGGATGGAGTCTTCGCTGGCAGCGACAGCTCCGCCCCCTACTCCTTCTCGTGGCCCAGCACCACGGTGGAGAACGGGAGCCACAGCATCGTGGCCCGGGCCCACGACGCGGCCGGGAACTCCGGCGGCAGCACCTCCACCACCGTCTCCGTCAACAACCCGGGCTACGCCTCCTATGACGCGACGCTCAAGGCGCCCAAGTGCGGCACGGTGGGAGCGCTCTGCGCCACCGGCAACCTGGTGAAGGGGCGTGGCCCCCTCGGCCCCGAGCTGAACGCTCCCAACACGATCAACAACTCCTGCGCGGACGGCGCCAGCGGCACCTACCAGCGCGATGAGACGCTCGAGTCGCTGAAGGTCTTCACCAGCGACGGGACGAACTTCGCGGCCGGCAAGACGGTCACCATCGAGGCCAAGGTGTGGGCCTTCGCGCTCCCCGACTGGGACTCGCTGGACCTGTACTACACGTCGAACGCCAACAGCCCCTCTTGGACCTACATCACCACGCTGCAACCTGGGGCAGGCGGCCTGCAGACGCTGAGCGCCTCGTACACGCTGCCGTCCGGGAGCCTCCAGGCGATCCGTGGCGTCTACCGCTTCCTTGGCAGCGCGAGTCCTTGCGACACGAGCAGCTGGAATGAGCGGGACGATCTGATCTTCGCGGTGGGTGGTGGTGGCGGTGGCGGCGGCGACACCACTCGGCCGACGACGGCGCTCACCGCTCCCAGCGCGGGAGCCACGCTCAGCGGCACGGTGACGGTCAGCGCCAGCGCCTCCGACAACGTGGGCGTCACCCGGGTCGAGTTCTACGCCGGCAGCACCCTCATCGGCGCGGACACCTCGACCCCCTACAGCATCTCCTGGACCACTTCCACCGTGGCCAATGGCAGCCATGCGCTGACCAGCAGGGCCTATGACGCCGCGGGCAACGTGGGCACCTCCAGCGCGGTGTCCGTCACCGTGAGCAATACCTCGGGAGGCTGTGGCATCACCGAGCAGCTCCTGCTCAACCCAGGCTTCGAGAGCGGCAGTGTGAGCTGGAGCGCCACCAGTGGCGTGATCGCCAGCGACGCCAGCACGGCGCGCACCGGGAGCTGGAGGGCGCTGCTGGGAGGCAAGGCCCTGCCGGCCACGTACACGCTGACTCAGACGGTCACCGTGCCGGCGTCAGCCTGCTCCGCGGCGCTGACGTTCTGGCTGCGGGTCTCTACCGAGGAGTTCACCATCGGCCCCATCTATGACTCGCTCGTGGTGGAGGTGCAGAACAGCTCGGGCACGGTGCTGGGCACGCTGGCCACCTACAGCAACCTGGACGGGGGCAGTGCCTACGTGCAGCGGACCTTCGATCTGGCGGCCTACAAGGGGCAGACCGTCCGGCTCTCCTTCAAGGCCACGGAGGACGACTTCTACCAGACGGGCTTCATCGTGGATGACACGTCGCTGACGATCACCCGCTGATGCAGGCGGGCGAGCGGGGGGGCCGCTGTCTTCCAGGCCCCCCCGCCACCAAGAGCCGTGCGCTGGGGTGCGTCCACGGGTTATAGAAGGCGGTGATGACGACTCAATTCGCCCGTCAGGCCCCCGCAGTGCTCCCTGGGCCCAATGATCCTTGCTGGTGCGGCAGCGGCACCAAGTACAAGAAGTGCCACCGCGGCGCAGACGCCGCAGAGGCCCGGAAGAAGGGGCCGGACACCCAGCGTCGGGGCATCCGGCCGGGCGTCATCAGCCCTCGTCGCACCGTGCCCCTCCACATCCCGCGTCCGGACTATGCGGAGACGGGCCGCCCCAGCCGCTCGGGGGAGCTGTCCGAGGTGAAGAGCGAGGACGTCATCGCCCGGATGCGCCGGGCGGGCAAGGCGGCGGCCCAGGTGCTGGAGCTCACCGCCAAGGCCGTGCGGCCGGGCATCACCACAGACGAGATCGACGCCATTGCCCACGAGGCCTACATCCAGCTGGGTGGCTACCCGAGCACCCTGAACTACCACGGCTACCCCAAGTCGCTGTGCACCTCGGTGAACGAGGTCATCTGCCATGGCATCCCCGACAGCCGCGCGCTGGAGGAAGGGGACATCGTCAACCTGGACATCACCATCTTCCTGGACGGCGTCCACGGGGACTGCTCGGCGACGTTCTTCGTGGGCAAGGTGGATCCGGACTCCGAGCGGCTGGTGCGGGTGACGCGGGAGTGCCTGGAGCTGGGCATCGCGGCGGTGAGGCCCGGCCGGCCCATCAATGAGATTGGCCGCGCCATCGAGGAGCACGCGACGAAGCACAGCATGAGCGTGGTGCGGGCCTACTGCGGGCACGGGATTGGCGAGCGCTTCCACAGCTCGCTGCAGATCCCCCACTACTACGAGGCGGACGCCAACACGATCATGAAGCCGGGGATGACGTTCACCATCGAGCCGATGATCAACCTGGGCCACTGGCAGCACCGCACGTGGGACGATGCGTGGACGGCCGTCACCGCGGACGGCAGCCGCAGCGCCCAGTTCGAGCACACCATCCTCGTGACAGAGCAGGGTGTGGAGATCCTCACGGTGCCCTGACGCTGGAAGCGTCGGTCCACAAGGTCACGGAGTGACGCGGACTCCCAGCGCGCTTCAGGGCACGGCGTGGAGCGCGCCCTCGGGGAGGGGACTGCCCGCGGGCCAGAGCAGGTAGACGGCGCCGCCGGAGTGACGCCAGGCGCGCCACAGCTCGTCGCGCTTGTAGACGGCCTCCACTTTGTCGTCACTGGGGAAGGCCGGGTCGTTGACCACCACGTCTCCCTCGGGGGAGAAGCCCTTCACGACGATGAGGTGCCCGTCCGTCTTGCGGGACGCGCCGCCCGTGAGCGCGCCCTCCTTGTAGGCGATGCTGATGCTCACGGGGATGCCCGCGGCGATGAGGCGCTCCACCTGGCTGAAGGAGTCCAGCCGAGCCACCATGGCGTGGAGAGCGCCGCCGCCCATGGCGGAGGCGTAGGCGACGTTGAAGCTCCAGTTGCCGGTGCCCTCGTAGACCTCGTCGAGGGTGTTGGCGGCCGCGGTGGGCACGGCCTCGGCCAGCTCCGGGCGGTTGAGCTTCCTGGCCCAGTAGCCGAGCAACATGGTGGTGGACGTGGGCGAGCACCACACGGGTCCGCCATCCGGGTAGATCATCTGCGAGAGGCCTGGCACGTCCAGCACGGTGCCCCAGGCCACCCGGTCCGAGGTCCCATCCGTGGGAGTGCGTGTGCCGTCACTCAGCGCCAGCGAGAGGGCGCGGACGCGAGGGCTCACCCCCGGCTGGGAGGAGTAGAGCCACACCCTCACGCGCAGCGCCTCCGCGGGCTTCTTCAGAACGAGCGTGTCAGTGAAGACCTTGCCGAGCTCGTCCTCCTGGCCGTTCACGCTGCGCCGGGACACGGTGCTCTTGTCGGAGGCCCACGGGCCGAAGTCGTACTCCTTCGTCCAGGTCCCATCGACGCGCGCGGCGAGCGTCACCCGCACCCACGTGCCCGGCGGGGTGAGCGCCTCCAGGGAGGGCACGGCGCTGTTGAAGCCGTTGGGAACGGGGTACTCCGCCAGGAGGGCCGTGCCCAAGCGGTAGCTCTCAACCGGTGGAGGCCCTCCCTCCTTGCCAGCGGGGAACGGCGTGGTGCCGGGAGGTGCTGCCGCATCCAGCTCCAGCGCGCCATCGCTGACCAGCACGGTGCCATCCCGGGAGAGACGCTCGAAGTCGCGCGTCGCCGCGCTGATGCGCCACTGTCGCGCCACCGGCTCCTCCGTTACGGGGTTTGTTCCGTCAGAAGATCGAGACCAACCTGCACACGCAGTCAGGGCGAGGAGGGGACCCAGAAGGAAGAGAGGACGAGCGTTCACGGGCGCGGAGCTAATCACGAGCCTGACGCTGCGCACAGAGCAACCGCCTCGCCGCCTGGTAGGCCTGTCTCGAAAGCTACCGCGCCAGCTCTCGGAGCAGCAGGTAGACGAACTCGGCACCCGGCTGCAGCGAGGCCACCGGGACGCGCTCGTTGGGCGCGTGTGCCGTGCGCGCGTCCTCGGGGGTGAGGGCGAAGAGATCGATGCCGTAGGCGTGGATGCCGGCCCTGCGCAGCATGGCGGACTCGGTGGTGCCGGTGGACTGGCGGGGGATGACGGGCACCCCCGGCCACACCTTGGCGGCGGCGGTCTTCGCGGCCCGGAACATCGCGTTGTCCCCCACGGGCGACATGGGCGAGTCGGGCGGGCTCGTGTTCATCTCCACCTGGACAGAGGGGTCGGCCACCGCGGCGATGAGGCGGGCGTGGAGCGCCTTGGCGTCCTCATCCGGCAGTAGCCGGCAGTTGATGGTGGCTTCGGCGGTGGTGGGGATGACGTTGGAGCGGGTGCCGGCCTGGAAGACGGTGGGGGTGCACGTGGAGCGCATCACCGCAGCCAGCGCGGGATCCAGCCGGGCCACCGTGTCCACGGCGTCCTGCGGAGGCGCGTCAGGCGAGGCGGCGATGCGCTTCAACGCCTCTCCCAGCTCCCCGGGAGTCCTGGGAGCGCGTCCCTGGATGTGCAGTCGCGCGGCGGGAGTCAGCCGGGCCGGGAAGGTGAGGGCACCGATTCGAGCCACCGCCGCGGACACGCGCACCAGCGGGTTGGGGTCCGCGGGTGGCGCGGACGAGTGGCCCCCGGGGCCGGTGGCCTTGAGCACCACGTTCCGGAAGACGCGCTCGGCGGCCTGGAGGGCCACGAACTGCACCCGGCGCCGATCCGCGGCCAGCTCGGTGAGGCCCCCTTCGTTGAGGGCGAACTCGGCCTCGCGCAGCTCCGAGCGGTTCGCGAGCATCCACTCCAGCCCATGGCCAGCGCCCACCTCCTCGTCCGCGCCGAGGTACAGCACGATGTCTCGCGACCGCTTCACGCCCTCGCGCTGGAGCCGCCGCAGCGCCAGCACGCTCGCGGCCGCCATGCCCTTGTTGTCCTGCACGCCGCGCCCATAGAGGAAGCCGTCGCGCTCGGTGAGCTGCCACGGATCGGTCGCCCACTCCTCTCGCTTGGCGGGGACCGTGTCCAGGTGCGCCAGGACGAGGAGGGGACGCCCGCCACCGCTGCCCTTCAGCCGCGCCAGGAGGTTCCCGCGTCCGGGAGCAGGCTCGATGATCTCCGCCTCGATGCCGGCCTCGCGCAGCCACCGCGCGGCCACCTGGGCGGCGGCGGTCTCGTTGCCGGGTGGATTGGAGGTGTCCACCGCGACGAGCTCGGCGAGCAGCGTTCGGAGCTCTTCGGCAGCGCGCGGGCGGGAGGGGGAAGCCGGGCCAGCGGCGTGGCTGCAACCCAGGGCGACGAGGGTAAGGCAGAGAGGGAGGTAGCGCATGAACGGGTGCGTTGTACCCCGCCCGATGCCGCAATGCCTCATCGCAGGCAAGTCGTGCTAGAGGGCCCACCGACCTGGAGAGTCCTACCGCCCATGCCCCCCTCTTTGAATCCTCGCGTCATCGAACTGCCCCTGCGCCACGCCTGGACGATCTCCCGAGGCACCAGCACCTCGAAGCGCAACGTCGTCGTCGAGCTGCGCTCCGAGGGACACGTGGGCGTGGGAGAGGCCGCGCCCAACGTGCGCTACCACGAGTCCGCGGAGACGGTGTTGGAGGCCCTGCGCACCCTGGAGCGGGGGCTCGACCGGGACCTGCGCTACTTCCGCGACATCTCGGAGGCGCTTCAGGAGGCCCTGCCCGGCAACGGCGCGGCCAAGGCGGCGGTGGACATCGCCCTGCATGACCTGGCGGGCAAGACGCTCGGGGTGCCGTTGTACCGGCTGCTCGGAGTCGATCCTGCACGCATGCCCATCACGTCCTTCTCCATTGGCATCGACGACCCGGAGACGCTGGCGCGCAAGGTGCGCGAGGCGGAGCCGTACCCCATCCTCAAGGTGAAGCTGGGCGCCGAGCGCGTACGGGAGGTGTTCAGCACGGTGCGGGCCGCCACGTCCAAGGTGGTTCGCGTGGATGCGAACGAGGCGTGGCGCCCGGAGGAGGCGCTCGAGCACATCAAGTGGATGGCCACCCAGGGCGTGGAGCTGGTGGAGCAGCCACTGCCCGCGGCGGATGTCGAGGGCGCGAAGTGGCTGCGGGCTCGCTCGCCCTTGCCGCTGGTGGCGGACGAGGCGCTGATCCGCGCCTCGGACGTGCCGCGGCTGGCCGAGGGCTATCACGGCATCAACGTGAAGCTGCAGAAGGCGGGAGGCATCCGCGAGACGCTGCGCATCATCGACGTGGCACGGGCGTGCGGGCTGAAGGTGATGATCGGGTGCATGGTGGAGACGTCGGTGGGCATCGCGGCGGCGGCGCACCTGGGGCCCCTCGCGGACTGGCTGGACCTGGACGGCAACCTGCTCATCTCCGAGGACCCGTTCCGCGGGCATCCGGTGGTGCAGGGGCGTATCCAGCTCGGGGATGGGCCCGGGCTCGGCGTGGAGCCGCGGACTCGCGCGTGAAGCCGGCACTCATCCAGGACCCGATGTCGGTGCTCGCCGTGCTGATCTGCGTGGTCGGCCTGCTGTTCCTGGCCGATCGGCACCCGCTGCTCCAGCGGTTCTTCCGCGTGGTGCCGCTGCTCGTCTTCATCTACTTCGTCCCCACGCTGCTCTCGAACCTGGGGATCATCCCCTTGCAGTCCGAGCTGTACCGCTTCGTGCGGGTGTACCTGCTGCCGGCCAGCCTGGTGCTGCTGGTGCTGTCCGTGGATCTGCCGGCGATTGCCCGGCTGGGACGCAATGCGGTGGTGATCTTCCTGGCCGGGGCGGCGGGCATCGTCCTGGGCGGGCCGCTGGCGTACCTCGCGCTGGGGTGGATGGTGCCGGCGGAGCTGGGGGAAGAGGCTTGGAAGGGGCTGGCGGCGCTGAGCGGCTCGTGGATCGGCGGCAGCGCGAACTTCGTGGCCATCGGCCAGAGCGTGGGGGCGCTCGACAGCACGTTGAGCATGATGGTGGTGGTGGACGTGGGCGTCTCCAACATCTGGACTGCGGTGCTGCTGTCCTTCGCGGGCCGCGAACAGAAGATGGACGCGAAGATAGGGGCGGACCGGCGGACGCTGGACGCCGTGCGGGGCGAGGTAGAGCGCCTCCAGGCGGAGACCGCTCGGCCCGTGACCCTGGCGGATCTGCTGTGGATGCTGGCGATCGCCTTCGGCGTGACGGTGGGATGTACCGTGCTTGCCTCGAAGCTGCCGGACCTGGGCAGCGTGGTGACGGGCTTCACGTGGGTGGTGCTGCTGGTGACGACGGTGGGGGTGGTGCTCTCGTTCACCCCGGTGCGGAAGTTGGAGGGAGCAGGGGCCAGCCGCGTGGGCTCGGTGTTCCTCTATCTCCTGGTGGCCACCATTGGCGCGCAGGCCGAGTTCCGTCGCCTCCTGGACGCGCCGGCCCTGGTCGCGGTGGGAATGCTGTGGATGGCATTCCACGCGGCAGTGATCCTGGGAGTGAGGCGGCTGCTGCGGGCTCCCATCTTCTTCGCGGCGGTGGGCTCTCAGGCGAACGTGGGCGGCACGGCCTCGGCCTCCGTGGTGGCGGCGGCCTTCCACCCGGCTCTGGCTCCGGTGGGCGTGCTGCTGGCAGTGCTCGGCTACGTGCTCGGCACCTATGGTGGGCTGATCAGCGCCGCGATGCTCGAGCAGGTGTACCGGCTTCTCCACTGAGGCAGGAAGAGCCGGGGCTCGCTATGGCAGGCCGTCTTCGAGCGGTGAGCCTGCCTCGCGTGAGCCCGGGTGTTATCTCTTCAGGAGTCCAGGGAGGTGTGAGGATGCCAGAGCGACGCGAGGTTCCCCTGTTCCAGCTCCCAGTGGCGGGCGGGCCGCCGCGCGGCACGCTGGATGCCTGGCAACGGCGAGACATGCTGGTGGCGCTCTTGCACCCCGGCTGCGACATCTGCCAGGCGCTTCACCGGGCACTCATGGAGCGGGCTCCTCGTTGGAGTCAGGAGGAGATCGAAGTCATCTCGGTCGTGCCCTCGGGCCGGCCGGGCGAGCCACTGCTCCCCGGAGCGCTCGAGGACTCGGAGGGGCGCATCTCACGGGAGCTGGCTCAGGAGCTCGGAGCCTCGCCGGGTGCGGCGCGGCTCGCTGTGGCCAACCGCTTCGGTACGCTCTACGCCGTGCTGGACATCCACGGCGGGCCCACGGAGGCCGTGCTGCGAGAGGCGCTGGAGTGGCTGGACCTTGCGCAACGCCAGTGCGGCGAGTGCTTCGCGCCCCTGGACTGGGACTGACGGGCGCGGGTCCCTCAGTTCCCGTCCTTCTTGTCCACGCGCGGGCCCTGGGTGAAACGCTGCTCGGGCCCTGGACCGGCGTACACCTGCACTGCCCGAAACGGACCCTCGGACACCACCTGCGCCGAGTGCTTCGCTCCAGCAGGGATGTACACCGCGTCCCCTCGCTCCACCCGCAGCTTCTGCCCGCTCACCGTCATCTCCGCGGCGCCGTCCTCGACATAGAGGATCTCCGCGCTCGACTCGTGGACGTGCTCGGGCACCCCCGCGCCCTTGCCCAACTCCAGCAGCGTCATGGAGGCGGCCGTGGCGCCTGTGGAGGCGTTGAGCAGCAGCGTGGCCGAGCCCTTGCCGTTGGCAATCAGGTGGCGCGGCGCTTCCTTCGTGGACACGCGGTAGCGGGGAGCCGCGGCAGGCTCGCCCGCCCAGGACAGCGCGGTCATGCCCAGCACCGCGGCGCCCAGCAGGGGGAGGATCATCCGGGGACGCGTCATGTCCCTGGATTTAGCACGCCCTCGCCCGCACCATGGAGCCCATGTCGGATGCCTTGAAGGACTACCCCATCACCGTGCGCTTCCCCCTCCATTGGAGCGAGATGGATGCGTACGGTCATGCCAACAACGCGCGCTTCTTCGTCTGGTTCGAGTCCGCGCGCATCACCTATCTCACCCGCATCGGGCTGGTGGGCGCGGGGCACTCGGGCATCGGCCCCATCCTCGCGGCCACGAACGCCGACTACCTCCAGCCCATCGTCTTTCCCGCGAACCTCATCTCGGGTGCGCGTGTATCCCGCATAGGCCGCTCCAGTATCACCATGGAGTACGCCGTCGCCGACGCGGACAAGGGCACCCTCTACGCCCGGGGCGGCGGTGTCATCGTCACCATCCGCTACCCTTCCTACGAGAAGATCCCCGTGCCAGCCGAGGTTCGTGCCGCGATCGAGGGGCTCGAGGGCCGACCCTTCACGCCCCCTGCCTGACAGGGATGTCAGGGGTCTCCTTAACATGGGGGCAACGGGGCGCGGGATCTCGGGGGGTTACGCCGTTGGTTCGCTGGCGTAGCGCTTGCTCCTGCCGCCACGCCCCGTCTGACCAAGGAGAACAGGCATGAAGACGAAGCTCTGGCTGTCCGGAACCCTGATGATTGCGCTCGGAGGAATTGGCTGCAGCGATGCGCCGACCGCGAAGGAGGTCTCCGAGACTACCGCCGGTCGCAGCAGTGAGATGATCCGCGCCGCAAGCGCCAGCGCGCGCGCGATGGGCGAGCTGTCTGCCATGGAGAGCATGGGCTCTACGGCCACCCTCCTGCAGAAGGCCTTTGGCTCGGTGCCCCTGACGGGCTCTCCGTCGACCCCGTGCACGGACCCCGAGGGCTGTTCCTCTTCGATTCCGAGCAACCCCATCCCGTCCGACCCCACGGAAGCGGAGGCGCAGGCGGCGCTGGTGGAGAAGTACCTGAGGGAGCGCATCTTCATCGAGGCGAACGTCGAGGGCACGGAGGGCGACTCCACCCTCTTCCGCATCACCGGTGAGGACGTATGCACCACGGGAGAGGTTCCCGCGAATGCTGACTGCGTGAAGGCCGTGGACCAGCTGGAGCTGCGCATCCGCGCCACCAGCACGGACAATGATGGCCTGGACCTGGGCTTCCAGTTCGGCCCCCAGCGCGACGAGCCGCTGGTGCTGAGCTTCGGCGAGAAGACGATGGCCGTGGTGGTGGACCTGGGCGAGGCGAAGGACGCGGTGCTCTTCCTGGCCCCTGAGGCCGTGACGGAGCTGCCGCGCGTGATGGTGGGCAAGGTGGAGCTGCGCCTGACGGAGAACGCCCCGCAGGACCTCACCTTCAGCACCAGCATCCTGGACGCCCTCCGCTTCGAGGTGGAGGAGGACGGCGCCACCCACGTGTTCTCCACGGCCAAGGCCGCTCCGCTGTCCGAGCTGCGCATGGATGCGAACGCGAAGCGCCTGAGCTTCGGGCTGAACCTGGGCGCCACCGAGTACAAGGGCCCGTACGGTGGTGACTCGGGGCTCTCCAGCCAGCAGGTGGTGTACTCGCTGTCCGGCATGTCCTTCGAGTTCAGCGCCGAGGAGGGGCAGAACGACTTCGTCGTCGCCCACGTGGGCCTGGGCGATGCGCAGAGCTACATGAGCCTGGACGGCACGAAGGTCTTCACCGCGGACCTGAACGCGCTGTCCGGCCGGCACTTCGACCTGAACCTCTCCAAGGGCGCGGACGGCCTGCCGCTGGTGCGTGTGCTCCCCGAGTTCGACCTGGCCACGAAGTTCTTCCTGGCGCCGCTCAAGGTGGATCCGAAGGCCGAGGTGCCCTCCTTCTATGAGGACCAGTCCTACCGCGTGCGGCTGAGCGGCGGCAGCGCGCCGAGCATCCGCCCGGTGGACGCCAACACGACGACGGGCTTCCCAGGCGGCCTGCAGGTGGTGTCGGGTGAGCTGACGCTGCAGGGCAAGGACGCGACTGTCACCGTGCCCGCGGGCAAGTGCCTGGTGGGCAAGGAGGCCGCAGCCCAGGGCAGCCACCCGCTGCTCGGCCACTTCGAGACGCGCGACTGCCAGTAAGGCTCGGGCCTCTCCTCAGTGCTCCCCGCGGCGCGCGTCCGCGGGGGCATTGGGGTGACGTTGCAGCAGCGTCCGGAGCTGCGGCTGCCGCCGCACCGCCTCCTGCTTGAGCAGGTGGGCAATGAGGGCAGGCGGCGCCGCGCTCCACCGGGCGATGTTCTGAATGAGCAGGGGTGAG
>NZ_DASPHO010000787.1:0-9848 GCF_035629615.1 Hyalangium sp.
ACCCTCGCAACAAAAGGACCGGCCGCAGATGAGCAAGGAAACCTCCGTAGCCCCCACTGAGCGCATCAACATCGTCTACCAGCCTAGCACCGGGAACGGGCAGGAACAGGTCGAGCTGCCGCTGAAGATCCTCATGATGGGGGACTTCACGGGAATGCCAGACGAGCGGCCGATCGAAGAGCGCGCTCCCATCAACGTTGACAAGGACAACTTCAACGACGTGATGGCGCAGCAGAACCTCCAGGTGTCGCTGTCCGTGCCGGACAAGCTCTCCCAGGAGGAGGGCACCTCGCTGCCGGTGACGCTGCAGTTCCGCAACCTGACGGACTTCACTCCGGAGAACGTCGTCCATCAGGTGCCGGAGCTCGAGAAGCTGCTGCGGCTGCGGCACGCGCTGAGCGCCCTCAAGGGCCCCCTGGGCAACATCCCCGCCTTCCGCCGCCGGCTCCAGGACCTGCTCAACGACGCCGACAGCCGCCAGACGCTGATGCGCGAGCTGGGCCTGAAGGCTGACGAGAAGAACGAGCCGAAGCAGTAGCCCCCTAAAGGAAACCACCCATGAATACCGACAAGAACCTGCTCCAGAACGATTCCAAGGCCACGGTGGAGAGCACTGGCACGCTGCTCGACACCATCCTCGCCGAGGCCAAGCTCAAGCCGCGCGATGAGGGATACGACATTGCCCGGCGCGGCGTGCAGGCCTTCATCACCGAGATGCTGGCGCCCAACCGGCCCCAGGAGCGCATCGACCAGGCGCTCGTGGATGCGATGATCTCTGAGATCGACCGGCGGATGAGCGCCCAGGTCAACGAGATCCTCCACCACCCCACCTTCCAGTCCATGGAGTCGCGCTGGCGCGGCCTGAGGTTCCTCATCGACAAGGTGGACTTCCGTGAGAACATCAAGGTGGAGATGCTGAACGTCTCCAAGGAGGACCTGCTCAAGGACTTCGAGGATGCACCCGAGACCGTGAAGTCCGGGCTCTACAAGCTCGTCTACTCCAACGAGTACGGCGTCTTCGGCGGCAAGCCCTACGGGCTGATGTGCGGTGACTTCGACTTCGGCCCCGGCCCGCAGGACATGGCGCTGCTGACGAAGTGCGCCTCGGTGGCGGCCATGGCACATGCGCCGTTCTTCTCCAACACGTCGCCCGAGTTCTTCGGCGAGAAGAGCTTCCTCAACCTGCCGAACCTCAAGGACCTCAAGGCGATGTTCGAGGGGCCGCAGTACGCGCGCTGGCAGTCGTTCCGGGACAGCGAGGACGCGCGCTACGTGGGTCTGTGCGTGCCGCGCTTCCTGCTGCGCCTGCCCTATGGCGAGGGGACGGTGCCGGTGAAGGCCTTCAACTTCAATGAGGAGGTCGTCGGCCACCACGAGCGGTACCTGTGGGGGAACGCCTCCACGGCGCTCGCCACCCGCGTGGCCTCCTCGTTCGCCAAGTTCCGCTGGAGCCCCAACATCATCGGCCCCCAGTCCGGTGGCGCGGTGGAGAACCTGCCGCTGCACAACTACGAGGCCATGGGGGAGATCCAGACGAAGATCCCCACCGAGGTCCTCCTCACCGAGCGGCGCGAGTACGAGCTGTCCGAGGAGGGCTTCATCGGGCTGGTGTTCCGCAAGTCCGCGGACAACGCGGCCTTCTTCTCGGCCAACTCGGCGCAGCGCCCCAAGTACTTCGGCGGCACGCCCGAGGGCAAGGCGGCGGAGACGAACTACCGGCTCGGCACGCAGCTGCCGTACATGTTCATCATGACCCGCCTGGCGCACTACATCAAAGTGCTCCAGCGCGAGCAGATCGGCAGCTGGAAGGAGCGCACCGATCTGGAGCGGGAGCTGAACAACTGGATGAGCCAGTACGTCGCGGACATGGATGATCCGGCGCCCGCGGTCCGGTCTCGCCGTCCGCTGCGCAACGCGCGCATCACGGTCGAGGATGTGGACGGCCAGCCCGGCTGGTACCGGTGCAGCATCCAGGTCCGGCCCCACTTCAAGTACATGGGTGCCTCCTTCACCCTGTCGCTCGTCGGCAAGCTCGACAAGCAGTGACCCTCGCTCCATCCGGAGCGGGAGAGGACAGACCGTCGTGGCACCAGGCGGCCTTTGAAGTCCTCCTCAGCCCCGGGTCCGGAAACGGGCCCGGTTCAACACCCCACCCCGCAGTTCAAACGAGGCAGAAATGGCCGAGACAGTACACCTCTATCTGAAGGCAAACGGGACGGACATCAAGGGCGAGAGCACCCAGGTCAGCCTGGGCCGCGAAGGCTCCATCGAGTGCGTCTACTACGAGCAGGGCGTCATCACCGCGCGTGAGTCCGGCTCCGGCCTCGCGACGGGCCGGCGCCAGTACCAGCCGCTGCTCATCCGCAAGCGCATCGACAAGTCCACGCCGCTGCTGATGAAGGCGCTGTGCGAGAACCAGGTCATCGAGGCGAGCTTCAAGTTCTTCCGCCCGAACCCCACGGGTGACGGCACCACGGAGCAGTTCTACACGGTGAACTTCAAGCAGGGCCGCATCAACACCATCAAGCAGGTGGTTCCGGACACCATCGTCCCGGCCACCTCCAAGGATCCGGCGCTCGAGGAGCTCACCTTCGTGTTCCACACCATCGGGTGGACGTACACCAACGGTGGCGTGACGCACGAGGATTCCTGGAGCCAGCAGCGCTAGCAGCTCCGCGTCAGGGGGGGGCGCCCGTCTCGGCAGAGGGCGCCCCCCCGGGGGTCTCACATCATGGCGAACCGCGGGCTCTTCTCCCGGATCAAGAGTGGCGATGTGCATGCCTCGCGGCGGGGGGATCCCGTCGAGGAGGTCACCCAGCACCTGCGCGTGCTGCTCAACACCCGCAAGGGGGAGTCCGTGTCGACTCCAGGCTTTGGGATCATGGACTTCAACGACATCATCCACACGTTTCCCTCCGCCATCGAGCGGATGCAGCTGTCCCTCCGGCAGGCCATCCAGGAGTACGAGCCTCGCCTGAAGAACGTCGCCGTCCTTCACGTCCCCGACGAGCTGGATCCCACCAGCCTCAAGTTCGAGGTCTCCGCGAACCTGGTGCATCGGGGCTCCCGTCGGCCCATCCGCTTCTTCACCCGGCTGGGCAGAAGCAACCAGCTCGAGCTGTGGTGAGACAGCTGTCCGAGGTCATTTCATGTTCAGCAAGTACTTCTTGAGCGAGTTGGCGTACCTCCGAGAGATGGGGCGCGCGTTCGGTCTGGCCAACCCAGGCGTCGCAGGCATGCTGGTGGAGCGCGGCGCGGATCCGGACGTCGAGCGGCTGCTCGAGGGGTTTGCCTTCCTGACCGCGCGCATCCGCGAGCGCGTGGATGACGACGTGCCCGAGATGGTCCATGTCCTGACGGACCTGCTGCTGCCGCACTACCTGCGGCCTGTCCCCGCCTCGACCGTCATCGAGTTCACTCCGCAGGTGAAGGCCATGCGCGGCCGGTCCAACATCCCCGCTGGCGTGGAGATTGCGGCGCGTCCGCTCGATGGCACCTCGTGCGTCTTCCGCACCACCTCCGACGTGGATCTGCTTCCCCTGACTTTGGAGGAGGCTCTGCTGGACAAGTCGTCCGTCACTGCACCGGTGCTGCGGCTCTTCTTCCAGGCCCACGAGCAGATCTACCCGGAGATCTTCCGGCCGGCAGGCTTGAGGCTGTTCATCCACGCAGAGCTGGCCACCAGCGCGCTCATGCTGCTCTGGCTGCTGCGGTACTGCCGCGGGGTCCAGGTCACCAACGACTACGGGAAGTCCGTCCAGCTCGGGCCTCGGGCGATTCACCCGCTGGGGTTTGACCCCCACTTCCGCCTGCTGCCCTGGCCCCGCTCCGCCGAGGGCTACCGGCAGCTCCAGGAGTACTTCACCCTGCCCGAGAAGTTCCTCTTCTTCGAGGTGCGCGGGCTGGATGCCGCGCGGCACATCGCAAGCGATCGGTTCGAGCTGGCCTTCCAGTTCGAGCGTCCTCCCCCGCTGGAGGCCCGCGTGGGCCAGGAGATGTTCCGCCTCTACTGCGCGCCCGCCATCAACCTCTTCTCTGCCTCCGCGCACCCCCTGCGCCACAGCGTGCTGTCCCACGACCAGCTCCTGCGCGCGGAGGGTGTCGAGCCGCGACACATGGAGGTGTTCTCGGTGGACTCGGTGGTCGGCCTGCAGGCCGGTGCCAACGAGCGACGCAACTATCGTCCTTTCTTCGAGTTCGCCCATGCCGCAGGGGATGGCGCGGAGCCGTCCTTCTACCGCCTGCGCAGGACCTCCTCCCCCATCGACGACGGGCTCGACACGTACCTCTCGCTGGAGACACCGCGGGACGTGATGCCATCCATCGAGGATGAGACACTGTCCATCGGGCTCACCTGTACCCACCGCTCGCTCCCCACCCGGCTGCAGGTGGGGGACGTCCACCTGCCCACCGTCACCTCTCCCACGAACGCACGCTTCAAGAACATCTCCCCTGTGTGCCGGCCGGCGCGTGCTCCTCTCGGCACGGAGCTGCACTGGCGGCTCCTCTCGCACCTGGCCGTCAACCAGCAATCCCTGGCGGACGTGGAGGTGCTGCGGCGGCTGCTCGAGCTCTATAACTTCAAGGCGCTCACTGACGACCTGACCGCGCGTGCCACCCGGCTCCGCATCAACGCCATCCGGTCCGTGGAGGTGCGGCCGGGGACGCGCTTCCTCGAGGGAAGCCCCCTGCGCGGCAACCGCGTCACGGTGGCGCTCGATGAGACGAACTTCCTGGGAGCGGGGGACGCGTTCCTCTTCGGCTCCATCCTCGACGAGCTGTTCGCGTCGAACGTCACCCTCAATGCCTTCAACGAGCTGGGCATTCGCCTCCAGCCTTCACAAATGGAGTACTCGTGGCCCCCCCGGAACGGCTCCCAGTTGACCTTGTAGAGGCGTCGGAGGTCATCCGTCGTGCGCCCCAGCGGCCCGGGTTCTTCCCGCTGGTGGCCTTCCTCGAGCGCCTCACCTCGGATGCGACCCGTGTAGGCGAGCTGGGGCCCGTGCTCGAGGAGCGCATCCGCTTCCGGCACGATCCCTCGCTGACCTTCTCCTCGAGCGATGTCAGCGCGGTGGTGCTGCGGGAGGTGCCTGCCCGCCCGGACGATGTCACCGCCCGCCGGCCGCTGTTCGAGGTGTCGACGACTTTCCTGGGGCTCACGGGCTCTGCTTCCCCCCTGCCGCTGTACATGGCCGAGGAGGTGGCCCAGGAGGACCCGGACGACGCACCGCAGCGCGAGTTCCTGGACCTGTTTCATCACCGGCTCCTGTCGCTGCTGTATCGCATCGAGTCTCGGTACCGCGTCACCCGCGAGCTGACAGCGAGCTGCACCGATCAGTGGTCCCGCCGCATCCTGGCCCTGGCGGGCTTCGACACGTACGACCGAACCTGGCCTGGGATCCTCCCCCCGTGGCGGCTCCTGCGGATCGCCTGCCTGCTGACCAGCCGCGTCCGCACCGCCGAGAAGCTGGAGATCGCCCTGGAGGAAGTGCTCGCCGAGGAGCTGGAGGGTGCTCGCGTCACCGTCCGGCAGTTCGTGGGCCGGTGGGTGGACATCGACGCGCGCGCGCAGCTCGGAGTTGCCAACAACCTGCTCGGCCGCAACATGCTGCTGGGTGGCAGGGCGTACGACCGCATGGGGCGCTTCCAGGTGGAGATCGGCCCGCTGTCTCCGCGCGCCTGGCGGCGCTTCATGGCGGACGGAGATCTGTACCCCCTGGCGCGCGAGATCGTCTCCCTCTTCGTTCGAGATCCACTGGAGTACACCTTCGAGCTCACCCTCGCCGAGAGCGTCTCCCACACCTTCAGCCTCAGCACCGGCTGGTCTTCGAAGCTTGGGCGAGACACCTGGCTCGGCACGAACCAGCAGAACCGACTGACCGTCCCGGGGGCCGTATGAGCGCCCACCGCCGACGGGCTGGATCCCCCCTCTCCAGATTTGAGAACCTCATGAGTTCGAAGCGACTCGTTATCAGTGCAAGCCTGTGTGCCCTCCTGACAGCCTGCGCCACGCAGCCACCGCGGCTGTGCATTGCCGAGGCCGCCATGTCCGACCGCGTCGTGCCCACTCCGGACGACTGGTTCGCCCTGCTGCTCCATGGCTTCGACCGCGAACAGGGAGTGGCTGCCTCGCCCACCGTAGACTGCTCGGGCGTGCCGGTGGTGTGGCAGGAGCCGTTGCAGTCTGAGTGCCGCGAGCCGGGCCCCGAGGCCCAAGCGCTCCCGCCGCCCGCCCGCCTTACCGCGGAGGACCTCGTGCTGGAGACAGTGCGTGCCGATGAGCGGCTGGTCTGGGTCGTCTCGCGCCGCTTCTCAAACGGAGAGGGGCTGGGACCTGTGGGGCTGGTGGAGCGGACGCCGCGAGGGTTCGTCGTCCGCGCGCTTGGAAGCCTGCGCGCCTATCCTCGCCAGGCCCGGCTGCGCCTGGAGGAGAACGAGAACTTCAAGGTGCTGGTCGCCGAGGGGGATGTCTGCACGGATGACGGGCCTCCCGTCTGCCGCCGGATGGCCCGCGTGCTGCCACTGCGGCAGGGCCGCTTCTTCGCCGAGGCCGTGTCGAACAGCGGTGATGGAGGCTGTCTGGGCCCGGCGTGGTTTCCCCTGAGCCGTGAGGAGGTGCTCGAGCTACCCAATGGCTTGCACCGCAAGGTCGAGTTCACCTCCACGCTGTCCGTGAAGCCGGAGGGCGTCGTGCTTGATGAGCAGGTGGTGATGCACAACCTCGATCCTCGCGAGCCCTCGATGCCTCCGCTGCTGTATCGGCGTGCTCAAGCCCAGCGAGTGCTCGAGGTGAAGGATGCCCGGCTGGTGGGGACAGCCCCCTCGCTGTGGGTCAAGCTGATGGAGCCGGAGCTGCAGGCCGGGGCCAAGCTCCAGAGTGCACCGTCCTCCCAGAAGCCCACGGAGCCCCTGCCCCTGCAGAAGCCCGCGGAGCTCATGTCCCAACCCGCCCAGCCTCCCCGGACCGCAGAGGTCCGGCCGTAGTGCCATGAATGAAAGGGCCTCACCATGGACAAGCCTGACGACATGTTCACCCTCTCCGTCATCGGCCGCGGAAACACCGTCGCCTACGGACCGACGCGAGAGCAGAAGTCCGAGGAGCTCTCGATTCCGGTGCTCATCTTTGGCGCCTCTGGGCGTACCGGACGCCACCTGGTCAAGCAAGCGCTGTCGGCAGGACATACGGTCACGGCCTTCGTGCGCGAGCGCAGCGCCCTGTCGGAGTTGTACAGTGAGCTCAGAGCCGAGTTGGAGAGGAACAAGAAGCTGCACGTCATCGAGGGCGATGTCTTGAACCCGGACGCGGTTGACGCGGCCATGCTGGGTCAGCGGGCCGTGCTGTCCGCGCTAGGGTTCTCGGGCCGCGGAGGGACAGAGGCCTTGCTCAGGGCCACGGAGACCATCGTGGCCGCCATGCAGAAGTACCGGGTCCATCGGCTGATCTGCCTGGCGCCTCCACCGGCCAAGGAGGGCTGGGTTCGACGAGGGCTGCTGGGCAGGTTCCTCGCTTCGTTTCTCAATAAGCCCCCCGCTGCCCATGTCTGGGAGCGGCAGCTGGACTCCATCCGCGGGCTCCCGCTGGAGTGGGTGCTCATCCGCCCCACGCGGCTCACGGATGAACCCGCCCGTGGAAGCTACCAGGTCTCTGTCGGCTGGGCGGAAGTCCCCGAGGGCATCTCCAGGGCGGATGTGGCCGCGTTCATGCTCGAGCAGGTGCAGGCCCGGCGCTACATCCGGCTGTCCCCTGTCCTCGGCGGCTGAGCTCTCCTTCCAGAGAACACTCAAGCTGCGGTCGTCGCGTGGCGCGGCAGGTTCATCCAGAAGCGCGTGCCGTCTGCCTCCGTGGATGTCACTCGGAGCGTGCCTCCGTGGGCGCGGGCGATCTCGTGGGTGATGTAGAGCC
The DNA here is from genome assembly GCF_035629615.1 of Hyalangium sp. Taxonomy (GTDB): domain Bacteria; phylum Myxococcota; class Myxococcia; order Myxococcales; family Myxococcaceae; genus Hyalangium. The sequence continues at coordinate 7,904 of NZ_DASPHO010000787.1, forward strand.
CCAGCCCCAGCCCCGTGCGCGCAGTGCTTCGCGTGCCTTCGACTCCGCGCACGAAGGGATCGAAGATGTGGGGCAGCCGCCCCGCGGGGATGGGCAACCCCAGGTTGTGCACCTGCACGCAGATGCCTTCCCCTTCGTCCTGCGCGGACACCTTCACCGGGCTGTCCTCGGGCGAGTACTGCACCGCGTTGCCCACCAGGTTCGAGGCCGCCTGGGCAATGCGGTCCGCGTCCCAGTCTCCCCAGCCGTTGCCGGCCAGGCTCAGCTCGAAGCGACGCTGAGGGTGCGCCACCTCGAGCTCCTCCACCACCTGTCGCAGCACGTCGTGCACATTCATCCGCGCCCGGTTCACCGGGTAGCCACCTCCGAGCCGCGCCCGGGTGAAGTCCAGCAAGTCATTGATCATCCGCGCCATCCGGTCCGAGGAGATGGAGATGCGGTTGACCGCCTTGCGCTGGGGCTCCGTCAGCCCCCCGTAGCGCAGCAGCAAGCCCGCGTTGCCGGAGATGGCGCTCAGCGGGTTGCGCAGATCGTGCCCGAGGATGGCCAGGAACTGCTCGCGGAAGAGCGCCGTCTGTTGCTGGGACTCCTCTCGCTTGAGCCCCTCCTCCACCCGCTTGCGCTCGATGGCGTAGCGCAGCGCTCGCACCAGCAGCGGGCCCGTCACCTGTCCCTTCACCAGGTAGTCCTGTGCTCCCTGGTGCACCGCCTGCACCGCGAGCTGCTCGTCGTCCGTGCCCGTGAGCACCACCAGCGGCACCACCGGCGCGGCCTGCAGGAGCCTCGAGATGTTGCCCAGTCCGTGGCCATCCGGCAGCGACAGGTCCAGCAGCACCGCGTCCAGCTTCGCCTCGCGCGCCACGCGCTCCGCCTCTGCCAGCCGCAGCACGTGCACCACCTCGAAGCGCACGGAGGGGACCTCTCGCAGCTCTTCCTGGATGAGCCGGGCGTCTCCCGGGTTGTCTTCCACTAGCAGCAGTCTCAGGGGTTGTTCCGGGAGGGCCATGGAGCTCATGACTTCGAGGGCAGCCGGACCACCGAGAGCCAGAAGTCATCGATGGAGCGGACCACGGAGAAGAACTGCTCCAGATCCACTGGCTTCGTAATGTAGCAGTTGGCGTGCAGATCGTACGTGCGGAGAATGTCCTCCTCCGCCTTGGACGTCGTCAGCACCACCACCGGGATGCGCCGCAGCACCGCATCCTCCTTGATCTCCGCCAGCACCTCGCGCCCATCCTTCCGTGGCAGGTTCAGGTCCAGCAGGATCAGGTCCGGCCGCGTCGAGCTCGCGAAGCTCCCTTCGCGCCTCAGAAAGGCCAGCGCCTCCACCCCATCCTTCGTCACCGAGAGGTTGTTGCGCACCTTGCCCTCCTTCAGGGCCTCGATGGTCAACCTCACGTCCCCCGGGTTGTCCTCCACTAGGAGGATCTCGATGGGTCTGCCGTGCTCTTCGAAGTTCATGGCTGTGAGCCCTGGGTGGCCGTGGCCTCGGTGGGCACCGCTGGCAGCGTAAACCAGAAGGTGGAGCCCTCGCCTGGCTGGGACTCCACCCCAATGCGTCCTCCATGGCGATCGACGATCTTCTTGCAGATCGCCAGTCCAATCCCTGTCCCCGGATACTCCTCACGTCCGTGCAGGCGCTGGAAGATGATGAAGATTCGATCGAAGTACTGCTTGTCGATTCCCAATCCATTGTCCTTCACCGTAAAGAGCCACCCATCCTTCCCCTTTGGCTCGGCTGCTATCTCCACCCGCGGCGGCGCCTGGCCGTGGAACTTCAGCGCGTTCGCCAACAGGTTCTGGAACAGCTGGAGGAGCTGGGTCTCGTCCCCGAGCACCGTGGGCAGCGGCCCGACTTTGACTTCCCCCCCCTTCTCCTCGAGCATCGTCTGCAGGTTCTCCACCGCGCGTTGGACTACCGGGCTCACCTCGCACGCCTTGAACT
>NZ_DASPHO010000788.1:0-10167 GCF_035629615.1 Hyalangium sp.
AAGGAGCTCGGCTTCCAGACGCCGCTGCCACGGGCGCTGGCGAACGTGAGGCGCTCGGATATCGACGCCATCGTCGGGCGCAAGGACTTCTGGCGCCTGCGCGCAATGATTGTCGCCAACCTGCTGGCGGCCCGGGATGACTCCCGGCATCCGCTGCGCAACGTGGCTCGCCTCGAGCAACGGCTGTTCGCCGAGCTGGACGACATCGCCACTGTTCTGGGCAGCCAGATGCACCATGGCTCCAAGCGGCTTGGTGGGAAGGCCGTTCAGGACACGGTGCACCGGATCTATCGCGTCGTGGGGCTCATCTCGGGGCTCGACGACGGTTCACGCAATCCACCGCTTCGGTAAGGGACATGGGAAAGAACAAGAACAAGAACAAGTATCAGCCCTCGCCTCCGCAGCAGCCCGCCCCGTCAGCCGCCATGGCCCAGAAGCCGGAGCAGCCGGGTGTACAGCCTCCAGGGCCGGAGGTCCCCGAGGCGAAGTCCGAGTCCCTGCTCGCCAAGGCCAAAGGGCTCGTCCAGTCCGTAATGGGGACAAGCACCCCTGCGCCTGAAGCGGCCTCTGCGTTCACTGCCGTCGCCTCCTTGGAGGCCCGGCTCGAGGAGGCGCTGGAGAAGACTCGCTTGGCCTTCGAGGCGTGTCTGCAGCGAGAGCAGCAGGCGAGCACCGCTAGGCAGGACGCTCAGGTGGAGCAGGCGCGCCTGGCGGAGTGGGAGCAGAAGCTGAAGGCCGACAACACCAGTGCTCAGCAGCAGCGCCAGGCGCTGGAGCAGCGGGACAAGGCTGCGTCTGAGCGGGAGCAGTTGCTCCAGGTGCAGGAGGCGGAGCTCACGCACTCAGAAAGCCAGCTGCTGCGTGAGAAAGAGGCGCTGAAGGCCCGGGAGCTGAACGCGGAGGCGGGCTTTGTGGAGCAGCGGCGGCACTCGCTCGAGCAGCTGGAGCGGGAGGCGAAGGCGCTGCACCAGCAACTCTCCGAGCAGCGAGAGCGGATCTCCAACGAGCGGGCGGCGTGGGAGAAGGAGCGCGCCGAAGCCCGGGAGAAGTTCGACACGGAGCAGCGCCAGAAGCGCGCCAGGCACGAGGACGAGCTCCAGAAGGAGGCCACCGCGCACGGCAACCACCTTCGCAAGGAGCGCGACGAGCACGAGGAGGAGCTGCGTGGGGAGCGCGCCGCGCACGCGGCGAAGCTGCGAGGAGCGTGGAACGAGCAGGAGTCCGCGCTGCGGGAAGAGCGCCGGAAGCTCGAAGCCGACCGTGCCCAGCTCGAGGAAGACAAGGGCAAGCTGGTCAAGGAGCAGCGGCAACTCCAGTGGGATCGCCAGGACCTGAAGGACGACCGGGAGCACCTGAAGGAGCGGGCGCAGCAGCTGGCGGCCCGGCTAGTGGAAGAACTGCAGCACGGACGCAACGCGGCCGAGGAGCGCTTGAAAGAAGCGCAAGCAGAGCGCGATCGGCTGACGACGGTCCTCGCGCAGCGTGAGGAGGTGGACCGGCGCTTTGGGCATATGGCCCCCGAGGATGTGCTGAAGGAGCTGAAGGAGCTGCGCGGCAAGCGGACCGAGTTGGAGCAGGCGCTCGCGGCCAGGCCCAGCACTCACGCGGCGGAGCGGCTGCTGGCGCTGGAGACCGAGAAGGACCAGTGGGAGCAGGCGCGCACCCAGCTTTACCAGGAGAACCAGTCGCTCAAGCACGAGTTGTCACGCTACCGCATGGGGGTGGTGGAGCTGGAGACCATCCGCGACCAGAAGGCCATGCTGGAGAGCAGCCGGAACCTGCTCCAGGCCAACATCAACGAGCTGCGCAAGGACGTCGATGACCGCATCCGCCGCTCGGACGGCCGCAGTCCGTTCCCCTCGCTCAGCGAGATGGACGCCACGGTAGAGCTGCAGAGCCCCCAGCTGGTACGCGAGGAGCTGCCGAAGCTCGATGAGTTCGTGCATGAGCTCCAGCACCGCATCGCCCGGGACCCCGAGGCGCTCAAGGCGGGCAAGAAGCTGATCTACCCCGTGGACATCATCCGCAGCTTCCTTGGCGGGGTGGCCATGAGCCCGCTGCTGTTGCTGCAGGGCATCAGCGGTACGGGCAAGACGACCCTGCCGCTCGCCTTCGCCCGTGCTATTGGTGCCGGCAACGAGGTCATCGAGGTTCAGGCGGGCTGGCGTGACAAGCATGATCTGATTGGCCACTTCAACGCCTTCGAGCGGCGCTTCTACGAGGAGCCCTTCCTCCGGGCGCTCTACAGGGCCCGGTGCCCGAGGTTCAGGGACGTGCCCTTTCTCATCGTGCTGGATGAGATGAACCTGTCTCACCCGGAGCAGTACTTCGCGGACCTGCTCTCGGCGATGGAGCGCGAGGCGGGTAGCCAGAAGCTCCACCTGATGACCACATCCGTGGATCCGGCGCCAAAGGGGCTGGAGGAGAAGGGCATGCTCCTGCCCCTGCCGCCCAATGTCTGGTTCGTGGGCACGGCCAACCATGATGAGACAACGAAGGAGTTCGCCCCCAAGACGTATGACCGCGCGCATGTGATGGAGTTCGACAGCGCGCAGCATCAACAGCAGTTCGAGGCAAAGCCCTACGAGGCGGTCCCGCCGCTGAGCCTCCAGGCCCTGAGGAAGGTTTTCGCGCAGGCGAAGGAGAAGCACGCGGATCAGGCGAAGAAGGCGCATGCCTTCCTGCGCAACGAACTCTCGCCACTGCTCAAGGAGCGCTTCCGCATCGGCATGAGCAACCGGCTGGAGCGCCAGCTGATGGATTACGTGCCCGTGATCATCGCCGCGGGAGGCTCGCTGGGAGAGGCGGTGGACCACATCCTCGCGACGAAGCTGCTGCGAGGCCTGCGCAACCAGCACGACACGCGCCCAGAGGATCTGCTCGAGCTTAAGCAGCGGCTGCAGACGGCCTGGGCCAAGCTGGCGAGCAATCAGGGCAATCAGGCTCAGCCCAAGGCCTCGCTGAAATTCATCACGGATCAGCTGAGGCGGCTGGGCGCGCGTGAGGAGGAAGAGGCCGCATGAGCCCCCGGTACCGTAACCGCCTCACGGAGGAGGTTGCCCTGGAGCCGGAGGTGCCGCTCCTGATGGGGCTCTGGCAGGTGGTGAGCGAGGGCGCGGAGAGCTTCCTGAACACGGTGCCGCTGGCGAGCGGGGACTTCCTGGTCCCTGACCTCCAGGGGAACTGGAGCCTGCTGGACAGCGGCAGCGGGCGGCGGCAGGCAGGAAGCTTCGGCCGGTATCAGCTGCCCGAGGAGCTCGAGGCCCAGAGCCTGCGCGAGATGGGAAGGGGGCTCCAGGCGCTCATCGCGGGAGCAAAGGGCTGGCTGGACTGGTCGGACATGACGCCAGTCGTCCCGGGGATGTCGGAGGAGGTAGAACTCCAGAAGCTCGATCGGGCCATCGCCGAGCACCTGGGACACCTGAAGCAGGTGTGCTGCGCGCCTCGCGCGCACCTGCGCGTGGAAATCGAGCGGGTGCCTGTCTCCCGCGCCCGGCGTATTCCCAGGTCGGCGGCTCAATACCTGGCCTCGCACATGGAGGACTGGGAGCGGCCCACCCTACGCGCCGTCCATCCCAAGCGCATCCAGTCGCTGGTGCGCGACGACCTGCTGGACATCTACGAGAACCGGGTGGCGGCGCGGCTGGTGGACAACCTGCTGCGCTATGTCAGTGAGCGCATCCGCCGCGTCCGGAAGATGCGCCACGTCTTCGCAAGGACGAAGGCCTACGAGGCGCAGGCCGCCCTCTCGGGCTCGCACTGGCGGCGCAAGCGCGTCTGTGGGCTGTGGGGTGAGGCCATTGATCTGGACGAGCGCCACCGCAAGGCGGAGCACACTCTCGAGCAACTGGAGCGGCTCCGGCTCAAGCTGTTGGCGCTGATGGACACGCCGCTCTACCGGGGAGTCCCCCGCCGGGCCCAGGTGAGCGACGCGCTGATCCTGACCAACATTCTCTCCAACGACCCCCACTACCGCCATGTCGCGCAGCTGTGGCGTGAGTGGCTCGAGTTCAACCGCAAGCGGACGCTCACCCCCCAGGAGGTGTATCGCAGCCAGCAGGAGTTCTGCCGCGGCTTCGACGTCTTCTGCCTGCTGCTGGTGATCCGGGCGCTTGAGCAGCTGGGGTACGAGCCGCGAGAACTCGAGGCCCCCATCCGCCCCGGGGTGGAGATAGCGCTCGATGGCCCTGGCGGCCCCGCCCAGTTGCGGTGGGAGCAGGCGGGGGTGCTGATGTTCTCCACGGAGGTGGGGCGCCGCCTGCGCGTGGTGCCCATGCCGGCGCTCATCTCGGCGAGCCCGGACGAGGGGGTGGCGCGGCAGCACCTCGAGAGCTTAGCTCGCTGGAGCCCGGGAGAGATGGCGTCCACCCTGGTGCTTCACCCGGGGGACACGCAGGAAGAGGAAGAGCGGCTGAACCCCGAGCTGCTCCAGCGCCTGCACACGCTGGGCAACGACCTGAAGAAGGAAGAGCGCAAGGGCCCCAGCATGCTGCCGGTGGCGCCGTGGGACATTGGCAGCGTCGAGCGGGTGGTCCGCGCGTTGCGCTGGACGCTAAGCGCCCCGCTCTTCCTGAGCTATCCGCCCGAGGTGGAGTGTCTACCGCCCGAGGGGCTGCCGCTCGCCCAGGCTTCAGGTTGGCTCCAGCAGAACGGGAAGAAGTGGGTGGTGTTCCGGCCTCCCGCGGAGCATGAGTGGTCGGCGCTCAATACAGGCGAGGCGGTGCTCCGGGCACAGCGCGAGCTTGAGCGCGCCCAGGTGTGGCATCAACAGGCCTCGGAGAAGGCCCGTGAAGCGGCACTCAAAGGCAGGGGCACGGGCACGGCTAATGCGCAGAAGAGCGAGTCCAATGCCGAGGTCGCCCGAGCGGAGAAGGCGCTCGGGCAGGCGGAGTCCTTTCACAATGCCCTGGAGCGGGCGGTGCGAAGGGTGAAGCTTCAGCTGAAGTGCCCCACCTGCGCGAAATCGGTGGATCCCCAGCGCAACTTCCACCCAAGCCCAGGGGGACACTTCCAGTGTGAATGTCCCGACTGCGAGGCGCGCTGGGGCACGCGGGCCTGTGGCGCCTGTGGGGAGCGCTTCCCCATGCTCCTGCCCACCCTGAAGGATTGGAGCCCCGGCAAGCCCACACCCGGCTGGGTGGACCAGGTGCTGGGAGGAGACGTGCTGGCCGTGCCCTGCGTGCGCTCCCTGGAGCCCGGCACCTTCATCTGCTCAGCTTGTGGCGTGTGCTCCTGTGCCCAGTGCCAGCAGCACTCAAGAGGCGCGCAGGTCCAGGATGTGCCCTTCTCGAAGCCGGCCTCCTGACAACCGGGCATCTACCGTCCGCGCTTGCCGGGGGGGCACTAGAACGTCAATCAGGTTAGGGCGAGGGAGCAGGCAAGGGCCAGAGGATCGATGTTAGAGCCAGGAGTGTGCAGGTAGGTCCATGGACACGGCAGGAGGGAGCCTGGACCGGTGGACGCCCGAGGCCGCGTGCAGCGAGAGGGAAGCTGCGCCCAGGATCCACACAAACTGCGGGAGAGCCATGAGATTGGGGTAACTCCAACCCCTACGGTGATGAGGTAGTTGAGGGCGGCTTGTGTTGGGTAATTTGTTGGGTAATTCGGGCCGCCATTGACGGCCAAGCAGGGCCAGAAGAGGCCATCTTATGCAGTGGTTCCGGCTGGTTACGATGATGGGTCGAGGGAACTCCACTCATTCGTAATCAGTAGGTCTCCGGTTCAAATCCGGATGTCGGCTCCAGAAAAAACAGGTACTTAGAGGGCCGGTTGCGAGAGCAGCCGGCCTTTTTTCTTGGTGCGCCCAGCATGGGCGTGGATAGGAGGTGAAAGTCCTCTGGGAAGCTGGTCGTAGCGACCCACACGAACCGCAAGGCGCCAAGCCGGGGCACCGGTCCGACCGCGAGGTCGGCGCTGAAGGAAGCGGGTAGTGAGCTTGCGAGTCGACGAACAGGAACCGGATACGAGGCGCTGCGAGTCAGGGTGAGCGGGCCAATGACCGTGAAACTCTCACGACCAAGGACGGACGGCGTAGATCCGGCGATTGCGCGAGGAAGTCCACCCACCCTTACCTGGGGAGATCTCGCCTCATACTCGAAAGGGTGACGGGCCGAACATGCCTGGAGCGAGAAGTCAGCAGAGGCCGAAGTAGCCACGAGCAGAAGACGGCAGGGAGGGCAACCCGCCTACCGGAAGCCGCAGGCTCGGCGAGAGGCGAAGGGCTGAACGGAAGGGAGAGCGAAACGAACGTGAGTCTCGGGAGGGAAAGGCGCCAGAAGACCGCGCAAACGGAGCTCCCGCTGGAGAGCAGGGGTGAAGCCCCGAGGGTACAGCGAAGCGGCGAAGCCCGAACGGCGGCGAGCGAGAACGAGCGCTCAGGAACAGCCACCCTGATGGAGCGGGTGGTCGAGCGCGGCAACGCTCAGGCGGCGTTGAAGCGAGTCAGGCAGAACCAGGGCAGCCCCGGCGTGGACGGGATGACCGTCGACGAGCTGCCGGAGTATCTGGTGGAGAACTGGGAGGGCATTCGGGCGCAGCTGCTCGAAGGCACCTACCAGCCGAAGCCGGTACGGGAAGTGGAGATACCGAAGAGCGGCGGTGGAATCCGAAAGCTTGGGATTCCCACGGCGCTCGACCGGTTCATCCAGCAGAGCATCCTGCAGGTGCTGCAGCCGATGTTCGACTTCACCTTCTCGCAGCACAGCTATGGCTTCCGGCCTGGGCGCTCCGCACACCAAGCGGTGTGCGAGGCGCAGCGCTACATTCAGGAAGGCAAGCGGGTGGTGGTGGACGTGGACTTGGAGAAGTTCTTCGACCGGGTCAACCACGACGTGCTGATGGGCAGGCTGGAGAAGCGCATCGGTGACAAGAGGATGCTGGGGCTCATTCGTCGCTACCTGGAGGCCGGCATCATGGCCAACGGAGTGGTGATGGAGCGGTACGAGGGCACGCCGCAAGGGGGCCCATTGTCACCGCTGCTGGCCAACGTGCTGTTGGACGAAGTGGACAAGGAGCTGGAGCAGCGCGGGCTGTCTTTCGTCCGCTACGCCGACGACCTGAACGTCTACGTCGGGTCCTGGAAAGCGGGCGAGGATGCCATGGAGACGCTCAGGCGTCTCTACGAGCGGCTGCGGCTGCGAATCAACGAAGCCAAGAGTGCGGTTGCACGTCCGTGGGATCGGAAGTTCCTGGGCTACAGCTTCTGGGTAGCCCCGGGACGGAAGGTGAAACGGCGCGTGGCGCCAAAGGCTCTGGAAGCAATGAAGCAGCGAATCCGGGAGTTGACAGCCCGGAGCGGTGGAAAGTCCATGAAGACGGTGTTCGCTGAGGTGCGCGGCTATCTCTCAGGCTGGAAGCAATACTTCCGCCTGGCTGACACGCCGGGCGTCTTCAGCAGACTGGACGAGTGGCTCCGCCATCGCCTGCGCATGGTGCAACTCCGACAGTGGAAGCGGGGCAGAACCACCTACCGGGAGATGAAGCGCCTCGGAGCCAACGAGGATGCAGCCCAGCGGGTGGCCTCCAACTCGCGCCGCTGGTGGAGGAACTCCAGCATGCTGCTGAACACCGCACTGCCAACGAGCTACTACGACCGAATGGGAGTCCCGAGACTTGCCAGCTAACCTCAACCGTCCGAACCGCCGGATACGGACCCGTATGTCCGGTGGTGTGGGAGGGGACTGACGGGACGAGCCCGTCAGCCCCTATCCCGATGCCCTGTCTGGCGACCCATGAGGGCTCGCTAGGATGGCGCTGCTGGGGCCCTGCTCTTGGCCGGAAAGGATGCCATGCCACCATCCGTGGGAGAGCTGACAGAGGAACAGGTCACCGAGCTCCGAGAGGCGTTCTCCGCGCACGACAGGGACGGCGACGGTCGCATTACCCTCCAGGAGCTCAGACAGACGCTGGAGCGCCTGGACGAGGAACCAATCGATGCGGAGCTGAGGGGCCTCATCGTCAAAGCCGATGCTGACGGCAACGAGACGATCGACTTTTCGGAGTTCCTCGCCTTCATGAGCCGGAGGATGAGGGGGACCGGTGCGGAAGATGAAATCCGCGAAGCCTTCGACGCCTTCGACAGGAACCGCGACGGCCTCGTCTCGATCGACGAGCTTCTCCAGGTCATGGGGATGCTCCGGGAGAAGATGACCCGCGAGGAGGCTGAGGCCAGCCTCCAGCGGGGTGACAGCGATGGCGATGGCCAGCTCACCTACGAGGAGTTCGTCGCGTTCATGATGAGCCCGCGATGATCTCCCCACCCGTGCTCACTGCCTGGCGCTGGGGGTGATCGTGCAGCCATGAGTGTATTACCCGTTGATGTACGTGTCCTACATGCAGGCCGCCCTCAACGGGGGGCTTCTCTCAGCTCTCATTGGCGCGATTGATCGCCCGCTCCAGCCAATCCTTGTGGGAGTACACACTCGTGAAGTACGACATATAGCTGCCGGTCTCCTTCTGCGCGCCCGCGGTCACGAAGCCTACAAGGACATGCGGGTTCGTCTTGGCGACACAGGCACCACCGCTATCGCCCTGTTCGGCATACGAGGCGGGTCCACCCGCGGGGAGCACTTGGAGTTCCGTGCGGAACAAGACGCTGCCCGTCTCCAATGGGATGATCCGTGTCACGGCGTTCTCCCCGTACTGACGATCCCCAAACAAGTGCGGGGAACTTCCAGGCCCGTAGCCGATGATGATGACGCGGCTACCCAGCTTGATCTCCTCGGTCATCGCAAGTTGCGCAGGCTCAAAAGCGGAGCTCACGGCGTCCTTGAGGAAGATCGCAGCGAGATCCGCATTGTTCCACACGAGGGTGGGCCCGGCCCGCCTTCCCGGCGAGGCCGCTTGGCCGCTCAGTGGGTTTTCCCTCCTGACGCCCATCACCATGCGCAGCTGTTCATGGACCATGACTGTCCCGGAGTACTCCTCGGTCCGGGTCCCCCGGCGGCCATTCTGTGGGCTGTACACAGTGGTTGTCACAGTCGTGGTGGTGGCGCACGGTGACTTGTTATCGATGATGCCTGTGATTCTCTCGACGCCTTTGAGCGCCGCGGCTTGAGTCAATGCGGCTGGGCTCTTCGCCGCCTTCTTGGGAACTGGAGCCTTGGGTTGCACCTGTTCCTGCTCCGTCGGGCTTCGCTCGAGGCACACGCAGTGTCCCGCTGTGATCACGAGCCGAGGGTGGACGAGGACACCGCTGCACGGCTTGTAATGCTTCACGCGCGCAGAGTCGATGATGACAGAGGAAACTCTGACGGCTGGCAGGTATTTGTTCTCCTCGTCGGCCCTGCCTGGCACTGTCAGCAGCATGCCCTGGGGAAACAGATCCTCGGGCTCAAAGGCGTCCTGTGACGCCACGATGGCGGGTGTGGCCGTGGAACACCCGGTGTGGAGGATGATCAGCAACGTGAAGATGAGACCCGTCATTCGTGCTGTCATGGGGAGCCCAGTCCTTCCGCGTGCTTGAGTTCCTCACGCAACCAATCCAGATAGACATTCATACTCGTGAGTGTGGCTTCCGCGCCAAACCCTCGATGCGAGATGCCGGCGAGCACAGGGCCCTGAGCGGTCTCTCGCAAGCAGGGGCCTCCTGTATCGCCTTTGTAGCCATGCTGCTCAGGCTGACCGAAGCGGGCCAGGCCCGTGCTGGCATCCGCGATCTTCGACACCCGCTCCAGGCTGAACCGGCGGACTCCATCCAATGCGGAGATGCCCTCGATGTATCCATAGCCCACCACTGTCAGGAGATCGTCAGCCCTGACGCCCTCCCCCGTGAGCGGTACGGGAGGAGTGTTGGGCTTCACGGGGCTGTCTAGGAGAATGAGCGCGAGGTTTGCTTGGGCCGAGACGGCGTTCCCGTGACTGTCCAACATCAACTCGAGCCGTGGGTGGGGGTGGATGGTTCCCGAGTAGCTCTCCGACCACGACTCCTTCCTGTCTACAGCGTCCGCCGGCTCATAGGTGTATGTCTTGACAGTTGCGGCAGTCTCGCAGGTGGAGGCGTCAACGCGGGTGAGGCCCTGTCCTTCAAGTGCTCTCGGGTGGGGGCGGACGCAGACGCAGTTTCCAGCAGTGAGCACGAGCCGGGGGCCAATGAGCACGCCGCTACAGGCCCTGTTTCCTTTGCCGTCGTCTTCGGCGAAGTGAGCGATGACGATGACTGTGAACGGG
>NZ_DASPHO010000789.1:0-9479 GCF_035629615.1 Hyalangium sp.
CGCAGGACACGACGCTGTACCTCGCAGGCGGCGGGGCTGCGCTGGCCGCGGGGGTGCTGCTGATGATGTTCGGTGGAGGCGGCCGGCGGCGGTAGCTCCGCAGCGGCAGGTGGCTTCGGTGTTCCTGGCCGTGCATGGGGAGGGCGCGTGGCGCGTATTGCGATCCTGAGCGACATTCACGGCAATCTGGCTGCGCTGGAGGCCGTGCTCCGGGATGTGGAGCACGAGAAGCCGGATCGCATCGTCTGCCTGGGGGACACCGTCGGTTACGGTCCATTCCCTCGCGAGTGCTTCGCGCGCGTCCACGAGGTGGCGGATCTCGTCCTGGCGGGCAACCACGAGCTGGAGGCCGCGCTGCCCGGAGATGAGGGCATGGAGGAGGATGCGCGGGAGATGGCGCTCTGGTCCGCGCGGGCGCTGGAGGGGCTCGCGCCCTGGGAGCGGATGCGCGCGGCGCTCGCTGCGGGGCCGGCCGAGGCGCTGTCGATCCGCCAGGAGGGTCACATCACCTGGGTCCACGGCGCGCCCGAGGAGCCCACCCTGCGCTACGTCTGGCCGGGCTACCGCACCCACTACCTGTCCCTCAATCCGCAGATCGATCAGTTCCTCCAGGAGCTGCTCGCGCGGTTCACCACGCCGCACGGCTTCTGCGGCCACACCCATGTCCCGGCGATCCTTACCACCTATGAGGATCGGGAGCTCTTCAGCATCTCCCAGGACTGGAACCGCACCTTCACCTTCGTGGGGCCCAGGTCGATCTTCTACGTGCCGCAGGGCATGACCATGGTGGGAGGCCTGCACGGCAGGAAGGCGATCATCAACCCAGGCAGCGTGGGCCAGCCACGGGATCGTGATCCCCGCGCTGCCTGGGCCCTCTATGACGGGGACAGCGTCTTCTTCCGCCGGGTGGAGTACGCGTTCTCCCGAACCCAGGCGGCCCTCCGTGAGCTCTCCGTGAGCAAGGCCTCGCGCGACTACTTCGCCGATCGCCTGGGGCGAGGAGAGTAGGCACGCCAGCGGGATTGTAGGTGTGGCTGAAGGGATCCAGGGCGGGTCTTCACCGGGTAGCTCTCACACGGAGATGCCCTGAATATGGTGAAGCGAATCGTTCCTGTGCTCCTGTCGCTGCTGGTGGTGGCCTGTGGCGATGACAAAGAGTGCAAGTTGGATGATCCGACGTCATGTGCGGAGACCCTGGCCTGCGAGAAGGTGAGCGGCCAGGAGAAGCCCCTGTGCTTTGCCCCCGTGCAGGTGGAGGGCAAGGTGTTCGACCTGGCGTCGGGCGCGGCGGTTGCGAATGCGGAAGTCACGGCGCTGGACGCCAATGGAGCGCCCGTGTCGGGCGTGGCGGTCAGCGGCGTGGATGGCCGGTATGCGCTGCGCATCCCCACGGAGCGCTCGGACGACAAGGGTACTCCGGTGGGCGCGCGGCTGACGCTGCGGGCCGGAGCGCAGAACTATGAGCCGTTCCCCTCTGGGGTGCGCGTGGCGCTGCCTCTCGATACCTCGGGCGCCGCGAGTGCAGGCGACGACAAGCCGTGGGCGTTCTCCTCGGCACAGACGGATGTGGGCCTGAGCGCGCTGCAGGCCGCCGATCAGGGCCGCCCCGCAATGTCGGGCACGGTGGAGGTGACCGCAGGCCAGTCCGCGCTCGTGGTGGTGGAGGGCAACGGCAAGGCGTACTCCGCCGTGGCGGACACCTCTGGCAAATGGAAGGTGTTCAATGTGGCCCCGGGTGGCGGGTACAGGGCCCAGGCGTACGTGAAGGGGGCCAACTACACCCCCGCGGAGGTCTCGGTGCAGCAGGGCGTGGAGGCCACGGGGATCGCCATCCGCAAGGCGGGGGCCTCCACCGCGACGCTGAGCGGAACCGTGAATCTCGTTGCGGGCGCCAACGGAGCGGGCACCAGCGTGGTGATGGTGGTGGAGAGCACCTTCAACGAGGCGCTGATCCGCGGCGAGGTGCCGCCTGGGCTGCGCGCGCCGGATCCGGGCACGGCCCCGAACATCTCTGGCGCGTACGCCATCACGGGCGTGCCGGACGGGAAGTATGTGGTGCTGGCAGCCTTCGAGAATGACGGCAACGTGCGCGACCCGGACCCGAACATCTCCGGCACGCAGATCGCCCACATCACCGTGGAGAACGGCACGCCCAGCGCCAGCCCCTCGTTCAAGGTGACCGGCGCCATCCAGATGGTGGGTCCTGGCGGGGGGGAGACCACCGAGGAGGTCTCGGGCACGCCCAGATTCACCTGGATGCCGTACTCCAGCGCCAAGTCGTACGAGCTGCGGGTGTTCGACTCGCAGGGCACGAAGGTCTGGGAGAACCTGTCGGTCCTCGATGCGAAGAACCCCTCCGGCTACATCGAGGTGGTCTACGGAGGGCCGGCGCTGATCCCGGATCGCATCTATCAGTGGCGCGCGACGGCGAAGGGCAACGCGCTCAACCCGATCTCCAACACCGAGGAACTGCGCGGTCTGTTCACCGTGAAGTGAGCCCCGCCCGCCCTCAGGGCGGGTGTCTGGGCGAGCGCTGCCCCCCGCCCATTGGGGCAGCGCTCATCGCCGGAGGGGGCAGGGGAGAGCGTGAAGAGCGTTGAGCCGCCGCGGCGGCAGTGCCATGGTCCCGCCCATGAAGCGCTGCCTTTGGCTCCTCTTTGCCCTGATCTCCTGCACCACCCCCTCGAGCACCGGTCCGTCCCCAGAGGATCCCCCTCCGGCGGCGACCTCCTCGGTCCCGGCGACCCTGCTGCCTGAAGAGGTCCGGCTGGCCGAGCTCCGCCAGCTCACCTTCGGCGGCGAGAATGCCGAGGCCTACTGGTCCTTCGATGGCAAGCAGCTCTCCTTCCAGGCCCGGCGCGGCGACATGGGGTGCGATCGCATCTTCCGGATGACGGTGGATCCGGTGGCCCAGACCCAGGTGGAGAAGCAGCTCTCCAGCGGCCAGGGTGCGACGACGTGCGCGCACTTCCTGCCAGGAGACCAGGAGCTGATCTACGCCTCCACGCACCTGGGCGGCGACGCGTGCCCGCCAAAGCCCGACCACTCGATGGGCTACGTCTGGGCCCTCTACGACACCTACGACGTCTTCAAGGTGGCCGCCGATGGCAGCGGGCTGACGCGGCTCACGGACGCGCCCGGGTATGACGCGGAGGGCACCGTCTGCGCCAAGGACGGCTCCATCGTCTTCACCTCGGTGAGGGACGGAGACCTCGAGCTGTACCGCATGGACAAGGATGGCAAGAACGTGCGCCGTCTGACCCAGACGCCCGGCTACGACGGCGGCGCGTTCTTCAACGCCGACTGCACGAAGATCGTCTGGCGCGCCTCGCGGCCCAAGCCCGGCAAGGAGCTGGAGGACTACAAGAGCCTGCTGGCGCGCGGGCTGGTGCGGCCCTCCAAGCTGGAGCTCTTCGTGGCCAACGCGGACGGCTCGGAGGCCCGGCAAGTCACCTGGCTCAACGCCGCCTCCTTCGCGCCCTTCTTCCACCCGAACGGCAAGCGCATCCTCTTCTCTTCCAATCATGGAGATCCGAAGGGCCGCGAGTTCGATATCTGGGCCGTGAACGTCGACGGCTCGAACCTGGAGCGCATCACCACCGCGCCGGGCTTCGACGGCTTCCCCATGTTCTCGCCCGACGGCAAGTGGCTGGTGTTCTCGAGCAACCGCGCCACGGCCCCTGGGCAGCGAGACACCAACGTCTTCCTCGCGCGCTGGGTGGAGGACGCGAAGCCGCTCGCGCCCGCAGCCGAGACCTCCGCAGATCGGATCGAGAAGGACGTCCAGTTCCTCGCGGCCCCGGAGCGGGAAGGGCGCGGCATTGGCACGCCGGGTCTCGAGGCGGCCGGGAAGTTCATCGAGGAGCGCTTCCAGAGCCTCGGCCTGAAGCCCGCAGGGGAGGGAGGTACCTTCCGCGAGGGGTTCCCGGTAACGACCGCAGTGAAGCCCGGGGCGAAGACCCAGGTGAAGCTCGGAGGCGCCGTGCTCCCGAGCGACACCTATACGGTGCTTGGCTTCTCTGCCCAGAGCGCGGCGCAGGGGCCGCTGGTGCTCGCCGGCTACGGCATCGCCGAGCCGTCCCTGTCCGTGGATGACTACGCGAAGCTCGACGTGAAGGGGAAGATCGTGGTGGTGCGGCGCTTCGTCCCGGACTCGGCCACCTTCGCGGAGACCGACAAGCAGCGCCGCTACGGCGACCTGCGCTACAAGGCCTGGACCGCGCGTGAGCGGGGGGCCAAGGCGCTCATCGTCGTCGACTGGCCCACGCCGTCGTCCCCCGAGGCGAAGGACTGGAAGATGCCTTCTGAGGCGTCCCTGCCCGCGCTCTCCCCCGAAGGGCCTGGGGACGTCGGCATCCCAGTGGTGCTGGTGAAGCGCGCCGCGCTCGAGCCCCTGATGGGCAAGCTGACCGAGGGCAAGCGGGTGGATGGCCGCGTCGAGGTGCAGCTCGAGTTCGAGCGCAGCCAGACGTTCAACGTGGTCGCGCTGCTGGAGGCGGGCGAGGGCAAGCTGCCGGGAGCCATCGTGATCGGCGCCCACTACGATCACCTGGGCTACGGCGGGCGCTACTCGCTCGCCCCGGACAAGCGCGTGCCTCACGTGGGCGCGGATGACAATGCCTCGGGTGTGGCCGGGCTGCTCGAGATCGCGCGCACCCTCACCGCGAGCCGCGCGCAGCTCAAGCACGACGTGCTCTTCGTGGCCTTCTCCGGCGAGGAGACGGGAGTGCTCGGCTCCACGCACTTCACGCACCTGCGCGGAGACGGTGGCATGAAGCAGGTGGCCGCCATGCTGAACCTGGACATGGTCGGGCGGCTGCGGACCAGCGGGCTCTCGGTGCTCGGTGCCGAGTCCGCCGCGGAGTGGGGCACCCTCGTCGGCACTGCCTGCGACAAGGTGCGCGTCCAGTGCACCTCCAGCGGCGACGGCTACGGCCCCAGCGATCACTCACCCTTCTACGCGGCGGGCGTGCCGGTGCTGCACTTCTTCACGGGCGCGCACTCGGACTACCACAAGCCCACGGACACCGCGGACGAGATCAACGCGGGGGGCACGGCCCAGGTGGCGAGCATCGTCTCCACCGTGGCCTTGGCGCTCGACGGGAGCACTCCGCTCAGCTACCGGAAGGTGGCCTCGCCCACGCCCCGCGGCGACATGCGCAGCTTCAACGCCTCGCTCGGCACCGTGCCGGACTACGCGGGCCCGCCCAATGGACTGAAGGGCATGATGCTGGCGGGAGTGCGCGCCGGGGGCGCCGCGGAGCAGGCCGGGATGCAGCGCGGTGACGTCCTCATCCGGCTCGGCACACACCCCATTGGCAGCGTCGAGGACCTCATGTACGTGCTCAACTCCTCCAAGCCCGGCGAGACGGTGACAGGGGTGGTGGTCCGCGACGGCAAAGAGCTCCAGCTCGAGGTGACGTTCCAGGAGAGCAAGAGGCCCCGCTGACGCCGAGTTCGCTGTAGGCTGTGAAACTGTAGGCAAATGTAGTGAGACAAACCGGGGCGGAGCCGGTGCATAATCCGCCCCAGGCTTGTCCGAGACCGAGGAAGACCATGGCAAAGGAACCGAAGGCTCCCCCCACCACCCGCGCGGCCAAGGTCTTCAGCGCCCTCGAAGGGGATGACGAGTTCAGCGTGTTCTCGATGGATCCTCGCAGGCCCATGGTGGACCTCTCCCTCAAGGAGGAAGTGAAGCCCGTGGCCACGCCGCTGTCGCGCTCCATCGTCCGGTTGTTCCGCAAGATCTTCAGCGAGTAGACGCTTGGCCCACGCGGGTTGATTTCCCAATCAATCAGCCTTCACTCCGGGTATATGGGGAGTCCCCACGCGGGGGCCCTCCCCCACGCATATTCAGGAGCAGGCAGATGAGAGCACTGCGGATCGCGCTCGTAGCGTTGGTGGCCGGAACCTTCGGGTTCTCCACCCTGGCCCAGGCTGGCGCGGCAAGGACGACCTATCCCGTCGTCTTTGCCCACGGCATGGGTGGCTTCAACAACCTCCTGGGGCTCGAATACTGGGGCGACGACTATGGCACCTTCGTCGGTGATCCGTGTTCGCTCTTCGAGGTCGGCTGCAACGAGGACATCGACGGCAACCAGAAGGCCTACGTGGCCCAGGTGCAGCCGTTCCAGTCCTCGGAGGTGCGGGGCTTGGATCTGGCCAACGATGTCGAGAGCTTCATGGCCACCGCGGGCTCCTCCTATGTGAACCTGATCGGGCACTCGCAGGGCGGCATCGACATCCGCAAGGCCGCGCGCGTGCTGTACGAGCGGCGCGGGTACACGGTCGTCAAGGTCGCCGTCAGCGTGTCCTCGCCGCACCGGGGCTCGCCGGTGGCCAAGTACATCCTCAACCTGGGGCCCGGCGTCACCAGCGTCGTCGCCGCGCTGGCCACCTACTACGGCAACGTCGTCTATCAGTCGGGCAATGACGCGTATGCGGGCGCCAAGCAGCTCGTCTACAACGACCACGATCCGAACGATGGCAAGACGACGGGCATGAAGGCGTTCAACCTCGCCTACCCGGTGGATGCGCGGTACGCCGCGCGCTTCACCTCGTTGATCACCGCACAGAACGGGTTGAACGTGAACCCGGCGCTCTACCTGCTGAGCGAGTTCCTCTTCGACATCGACGGCGATGGCTCCTGCGCGGACGACTGTGACAACGACGGTGCTGGTGGCCGCGGCGACGGCGTGAGGAACGAGGCGGATGACGACGGCCTGGTGGGCATCAACTCGCAGCAGATGGGCCACCGGCTGCGGTACAGCGAGTCCACGTTCGGCTTCGACTCGGTGACCAACGACGCGGGGCTTGGCTACGTGAGCAACTTGAACGCTCCCAGCGCCACGCAGTCGACCTCCACCTCGAGCGTCATCAGCCAGGATCACCTGGACGTGGTGGGCGTGGGGCCGGATACCTTCGATGAGCCGGAGTTCTACGCGGCCATCTTCCACTACATCGCCACCTACGACTGATCACCGTGGCGCGCCTCCTGCTCGCGATGCTGGTGTCGGGCGCATGGGCGTTCGCCTCCGAGTCCCAGGCAGGCGCCCTGAAGACGACCCATCCCGTCGTGTTCGCCCACGGGATGGGTGGCTTCAACGACGTCCTCGGGTTTGACTACTGGGGAGACGATTACGGCACCTTCGTTGGGGACACCTGCAACGGGTTCTTCGAGCTCAACTGCAACCTCTTCCTGGACAAGCGACAGCGGACCTTCATTGCGCAGGTGCAGGCGTTCGAGTCCTCGGAGGTGCGAGGCCTGGATCTGGCCGACGATCTCGAGGGCTACCTGGCCACGACTGGGGTGGGGGCCGTCAACATCATCGGGCACTCGCAGGGCGCCATCGATGCACGCAAGGCTGCGCGCGTGCTGTACGAGCGGCGCGGAAAGGCGGCGATCCGGGTACTGGTGAGCGTGTCCGGGCCGCACCGAGGCTCCCCGGTGGCTCGGTACATCCTCGAGCAGGGGCCAGGGGCGACGGATCTCCTCAACACCCTGGCCACGTACTACGGCAACACCGTCTACGCGCCGGGCAGTGACGGGTACGCCGGGGCGATGCAGCTCGTCTACGACGACTACGATCCGGAGGACGGGAAGGTCACGGGCATGAAGGCGTTCAACACCGCCTACCCGGTGGATGCGCGGTATGCGTCCAGCTACCTCTCGGTGATCACCGCGCAGGACGGGTTGAGCGTGAACCCGGCGCTCTTCCTGCTGAACCAGTTCCTCTTCGACATCGACGGGGATGGGTACTGCACGAACGACTGTGGCACCGACGGGATCGTCGGCATGGGCGACGGGGTGAAGAACGAGGCGGATGATGACGGGGTGGTGGGCATCAGCTCGCAGCAGATGGGCTACCGGCTGCACTACCAGGATCGGCTGTTCAGCTCCGATCGGATCTCGCTCGACTACGAGCATGGCTCCGTGGACTCGCTGAACGCGCCCACCTTCCAGCAGGCGACCTCCGCGGCGAATGTCGTCCCGCAGGACCACCTGGACGTGATCGGCGTGGGCCCGGACACCTTCGACGAGATGGGGTTCTACGGCGCCCTCATCGACGCCGTCGCTCAGCTGGACCGGCCCGTGCGGCGCCCCCCTCGCTGGTGGGAGCCGATCCAGCCCGTGCAGGAGCGGCCCATCATTCCTCCCCCTCCGCCCACCGGGGGGCCGGTGAGCCGCTGGCTCACGCCCTGATCGCGATGAGCTCACGGCCTGACCCACTGCCTTTCCCGACCAGCCTCTGCCACCGGTGCGCCGCGCCTCCCCGGTACGTGCAGACGAAGACCTCCACGTTCATCCTCTGCCCGCTGCTGCCGGGGAAGTACCCACCCCAGCCGGTGCACGCCTGCGCGCTGTTCCGCCCGGCAGACCCCGGAAAAAGAGGGGGTTGACCCTCACGCGACGTGAGGCCCTATCTCTTTGCGTGGAGGTGAGGACCATGTCCCTGACAGTGAGCCAGGTCGCCCGGCTGGCGGGCGTCAGCGTGCGAACGCTGCACCACTACGACGAGATCGGCCTGCTCCAGCCCTCTGGGCAGCCCGGGGCTCGCGGCCTTCACCCGGGAGGCCTTCCGAGCCAACGCGGAGCGCGCCGCGTCTCCGTAGAGACGACACAGCCCCTCCCTCGCACCCAGGCGAAGGGGGGGCTGTGGGGGCCAGCGCCTCAGCGCTCTCAGCCGTTGATGACGCCCTTGTACGGCAGGATCTGGAAGTCAGGCTTGTTGGGCAGCTCGGGGCGGGGCAGCGGCAGCGGCCGGGGGAACTCGGGCAGCGGCAGCGGCAGAGGCTGCGGGCGGGGGAGCGGGAAGGGGTGGGGGAAGGGCTTCAGGTCCCACTGGGTGCCCGGCTTGCTGTGGTGCTTGATCTCGCCGTCAGCCTCGTTCAGCTTGCTGCCGAGCTCGAGCCGCTCGCCGACGGAGTCCGCGTCGCCGCGGGCGTCAGAGATCTCCACCTGGTCACCGAGCAGCTCCCCAGCCTCGGTGTTGGTGATGTTGCCGCTGCGGCGGCCGGCGGCAATCTGGTCGATCTGGTCCGCCTGGCGCTGGGCGTTCTTGTCGAGGCCGGCGAAGAGGTTGCGGTCGCCGTTGGTGCTGGCCTGGTGGACATTGAGCGCCGCGCGGGCCTGCATCACGCCCAGCTGGAGCTGCTCACCCTTGGAGAGCTTGCCGTCGGCCATCGCCTTCTGCTGATAGGCCGCGATGTCCTGCTGCTCCTTCAGCAGCTTCTCGGACTCCTGCGCGGTGATGGAGCCGTCGCGCACGCCGTCAGCCACTTGGCCCAGCTGGTTGGCCTGGGTGGCGCGCGTCTTCGCGTCCGGCTGGAACAGGGGGGGCAGGGGGAACGGCTTGATGATGCCGATGCCGGGCTTGCCAGGCTTGAACTCATCGCGCGGGGTGAGGCCAGGAGCCACCTTGGTCTCGACGGCCGGCTTGGCGGCAGCGACGGTGTTCTTGGTCTCGGGGGTACGGGCA
>NZ_DASPHO010000790.1:0-14549 GCF_035629615.1 Hyalangium sp.
TGGGGACAGCGCGGAACCTTACTCGTTATGTTCCAACCCGACCAATGAACGCCCAGCTCCTCCAGACCGTCCAGCTTGTCTGGTCCCCAAGCCTGCGGGTGACCCGCGCCGAGGGGGACTGCTCCACCGTGCTCCACCGCTCCGTCTCGGAGCTGGCGGATGCGCCGCTGCACGTGGTGCTCGGCACCACCCCCGAGCGGGCCCGGGAGCTGGACGCCCGCGCCCGGGAGGACCGCCGCGCCGTGGAGTTCGTCTCCTCCCGGGTCGGCACGGACGAGCCCACCCCCCTGCGCCTGGTGCTGGGCCTGGAGGCAGGCGAGGCCACTGCCGCCATCCAGGACCTGGACGCCCTGCTGGACGGCGCCCCGCCCGTGCAGATCTCCCGCCTCTCCTCCTCCCTCAGCCATGAGATCCGCAACCCGCTCAGCTCCGTCAAGATGGCGGTGCAGACGCTGCAGCGGAACACGACCCTGTCGGACCGGGACAAGCGCCGGCTGACCATCGCCAACCGGGAGATCCGCACCATGGAGCGGATGCTCTGGCTGCTCTCCGAGTACGGGCGTGACAGCGTGCCCCACCTGGAGCAGCAGCCGCTGCGCAACATCCTCCAGGAGGCCCACGGCATGGTGGCGCCCGAGCTGGCCGAGCGCCGCATCGAGCTGAGCGTGGTGGAGGATCCGGAGCTGCCCCGGGTGTCGGTAGACACCGCGCGGCTGCGGCCCGTGCTCGCCCAGCTCCTGCTCAACATCGCCATGGGCCTGCCCGAGGACTCTCACGTCGACGTCCAGCTCCTCCAGGGCCCCGCGGGCCGGGCGCGCATGGTGCTCAAGGACCCTACCGCCGCCCTTCCTCCGGAGGAGCGTGGCACGCTCTTCGAGCCCTTCGGCTCCCGCCTGGCACGGGGGGCGGGCCTCTCCCTCGCGGCGCTCCGGCGTGTCATGCTCAACCAGGCAGGAGATATCACGGCCGAGGGAAGTGCCGAGCCCGGCATGGTGTTCACACTCACCTTCGCCGTGTGAGTGAGCCCCATGGAGACCCTTCTCATCATCGATGACGACGTGGGGCTCCTGGAGAACCTCCAGATGCACTTCGAGGAGATCCTCCAGGATGGCGCACCGCGCTATCACGTGGTGACGGCCACCAATGCCGCTGCGGGCCTCAGGGCCGCCCAGGAGTCCATGCCCAGCGTGGTCATCCTGGACA
The DNA here is from genome assembly GCF_035629615.1 of Hyalangium sp. GTDB lineage: Bacteria > Myxococcota > Myxococcia > Myxococcales > Myxococcaceae > Hyalangium. Next base: position 1,204 of record NZ_DASPHO010000790.1, read on the forward strand.
TGATGCTGCCGGACCGCAGCGGCTTGGAGATCATCGACGAGCTGAAGACGCTGTGTGGCGACGCGCGCATCATCCTCGTCACCGCGCACCACGACATGGAGACGACGATCCGGGCCATGAAGGCCGGGGCATTCGACTACATCCACAAGCCCTTCCCAGAGCCGGCCGCGCTGGATCTGGTGGTGGACCGGGCGCTGGAGTACCGGCAGCTGTCTCGCCGCGCCGCCTCGGTGAACGTGGAGAACGCGGCGGCGCGCCTGGGCGACATCGTCGGAACCAGCCCGCTCATGCAGCAGCTGGTGAAGGAGATCGGCAAGGTCACCAGCAGCCACGCCACCGTGCTGATCAACGGTGAGAGCGGCACGGGCAAGGAGCTGTTTGCCCGCGTCATCCACAACTACTCGTACGACGAGCCCAAGCCCTTCATCGGCATCAACTGCTCGGCCATCGTGGACACGCTCCTGGAGAGCGAGCTGTTCGGCCACGAGAAGGGCTCCTTCACCGGCGCCACCAACACCAAGCAGGGCAAGTTCGAGGTGGCCGAGGACGGCACCGTCTTCCTGGATGAGATCGGCGACATGTCGCTGATGCTCCAGTCCAAGCTGCTGCGCGTGCTGCAGGAGCGCGAGTTCGAGCGCGTGGGTGGCGTCAAGAAGATCAAGCTGCGCGCCCGGGTCATCGCCGCCACGCACCGCCACCTGTCCGACGAGGTGGCGGCCGGACGCTTCCGCGAGGATCTCTACCAGCGCCTCAAGGTGATCACCCTCCAGATCCCTCCCCTGCGCGAGCGGCGCGAGGACATTCCCCCGCTGATCCACCACCTGCTGGAGCGCATCAACGAGAAGGTGCACAAGCGGGTGACGCGCGTGCCCCCAGAGGTGCTCGAGCACCTCACCCGTCTGCCCTGGCGGGGCAACGTGCGCGAGCTGGAGAACGTGCTCACCCGCGCCGTGGTGCTGGCCCCGGGCGAGGTGCTGCTCGGCGATGATCTGCCCGCTCTGGAGCCTGGAGCCCCTGAGCCGGGCCAGACCGGGCGCACGGCCACCCCCGTTCCCCTGCTCGCCGCCCCGCCCGTGGACGACGCCAGTCAGATTCCCACCCTGGAAGAGGCCGAGCGCATGCTGATCCAGCGCGCCATGGCCGTCACCAAGGGGCACAAGGGCAAGGTCTGCCAGATCCTCGGCATCAGCCGGCCCACCCTGGAGCGCAAGCTCCAGAAATACGGGCTCTCCCCGTCAGTCCCTTCGTTGCTGGGCGGACAGGGTTAGCGTCCCGTGTAGGTCCCGTCCCCTTCCGGACAGTGTCGTGCCCCCGACAGTGGGCTCGCCGAATTGAACGTTTTGTTCACGTTGATCAGACTGTTTGAACGTTCTGTTTCAGGTTTCGAACACAGCGCCGCCAGGAAATGGAAGCTGTATCGCTAAGTACCCGGCATTCCTCGGTTTGTTACCTCGGCGGCATTTCATTCCTGCGTGGCACATTCCTTGGAAAGGAGGTCCTGCGTTCGTTCTCGGGATTCAGCCCCGCCCCACCCACTGCTTGCAGGAGTGAACTCAATGCACGGCTTCAACCGCCCTCTCGGCCCCATCGGCTCCAACGTCGTCGCCCCCCTGCAGACCACCAGCTCCGGGATGATGGTGACGGCGAACAAGATCGTCCCCGGCCAGGAGGCGATCGACTTCAAGGGCTACTTCAAGGTCGAGTCCTTCCCGCACAACTCGGTCATCTACCGCTACGGCGACACGACGGACCGCGTGTACCTGCTGAAGTCGGGCCGCGTGCGGCTGATGCGGGTGGGCAAGAACGGCACCCGCTCGGTGGTGAGCATCCTGCGCCCTGGGGAGATCTTCGGCGAGGTGTTCCGTCCGGAGGGCACGTCCATCGAGGAGATGGCGATCGCGTCGGGTGAGGCGGAGGTGTGGTCCATCGAGGGCCGTGACTTCCGCGCGCAGCTCGAGGCGCGGCCGGCGCTGGCGCTGGACGTGGTGCGCGCCTACGCGGAGCGCGTGCGTGCGCTGCGCAAGCGCGTGCTGGGCCTGACGTTCAAGGAAGTCCCCGCGCGGCTGGCGGACACGCTGCTGACGCTGGTGGAGGCGCACGGCGAGCGCTGCCCGCACGGCGGCGAGACCGACCTGCGCGGCATTACGCAGCAGGATCTGGCGGACCTGGTGGGCGCTTCCCGCTCCTTCGTGTCCACGCTCATCAACGAGATGAAGCGCGAGGGCGTGCTGGGCAACGTGGGCCGCATCCTCTGCGTGCGCGACCAGAAGGCGCTGCGGAAGATCGCTGGCAAGGAGAAGTAGACCCCTCCTCTCCCGAGACTGAACGAACAAACGGGCTCGGCCGCGAAGCGGTCGGGCCCGTTGTCGTTGCGGGCTCCTGTCGTTGCGGGCTCCTGTCGTTGCGGGCTCCTTGAGTGGGCTCGTGCAGACGATTCCCCCACGAAGCCTCGGGCGCCGTTATCCTCCCGGCCCCTGCCACCTCCACCGGGAACCATGACCTCCTCCGCCGAGACCACCCCGCTCCGCACCTATACCGAGCGCCGCGCCACCGCCCAGGCGAAGCTGGTAGAGCTGGATCGGGTCAGCGCGCGCTACGCGAACCTGAGGGGGCTCACCTTCCTGGCGGCGGCGGGACTGGCGGGCCTCATCGCCTTCGGGCGCCTGCCGAAGCCCTACTGGTGGGCGGTAGCGGGCGCAGGGGTCCTCTACATCACGCTCGCCGTGCTGCACCACTACGTGTTCCGACGCGAGGCACGGGCGCGGCTGTACGACTTGTTGAACGAGCGCGGGCTGGCCCGGCTGAGCGGGGCGTGGCGTGAGTTCACCGAGCGGGGCGAGCGCTTCCTGTCTCCGGCCCACCTCTACACTCCGGACCTGGACGTCTTTGGCCAGGCCAGCCTCTTCCAGCTGCTGAACGAGACAGCGACACGCTCAGGCGAGGAGCGGCTCGCGTCCTGGCTGTCCGGCCCTGCTCCTGCCGAGGAGGTGGTGGCGAGGCAGGGTGCTGCGCGCGAGCTGGCCCCGCTCGTCGACTTCCGGCAGGACGTGTGCGTCGAGGCCCGGAGCGTGTCCCGCGAGAAGGCGGATCCCGGCCTCTTCATCCATTGGGCGGAGGCGGGCCCCTCGCTCGACGCCATCCGCTGGTCACGGCCGGTGGCTGTGATCCTGCCGCTCGTCACGCTGGCGCTCTACGTGCTCGCCCAGTTCGAACTCGTGCCGCGCTGGCTGTGGTGGGTGGGCCTCTTCGTGCAGCTCGGGGTGGCGGTGATCACGCGCCGGGCACTCCGACTGATGGAGGAGGCCATGTCCGCTGGGGAGCACGGCTTCGTGCGCTACGCACCCATCTTCGAGCGCATCGAGCGCCAGGAGGTGCGCCACCCGCTGCTCCAGCGGCTCCAGTCCGGGCTGCAGCGCGCGGGAGAGCCCCCGGTCTCGACGCACTTCCACCGCTTCAGCCGGCTCTACTCCTTCGTCGAGTTCAAGCGGCACCAGTTCCACCCAGTGGTGCACCTGTTCACGCTCTGGGACATCCACGCCCTCTTCGCGCTGGAGAGCTGGCGGGCCCGGCATGGGAGGGAGGTGCGCCGCTGGTTCGAGGCGCTCGCGGAGCTGGAGGCGCTCTCGTGCCTGGCGGGCTTCGCGCACGATCGGCCGGGTTTCGTCTGGCCCACGCTGGTGCCCGAGGGGCCGCGGGTGGAGGCGAAGGAGCTGGGTCACCCGCTGCTGGACGAACCTGTCCCCAATGACGTGTCCCTGCCCGGACCGAGGCACGCGCTGCTCATCACCGGCTCCAACATGTCCGGGAAGACGACGCTGATGCGAGCGCTGGGCGCCAACGTGGTGCTGGCGCTGGCGGGGGCGCCCGTCCACGCTCGGGAGTTCACCCTGTCACCGCTCGAGGTGCTCACGAGCATGCGCGTGAAGGACTCGCTGGAGCGCGGCGTGTCCTACTTCTACGCGGAGGTGCAGCGCATCAAGGCCGTGCTGGACGCGGCCCAGGCGGCGCAGGGCAAGTGTCTCTTCCTGCTCGACGAGATCCTCCTGGGCACCAACACGCGCGAGCGCCAGATCGCCTCACGCGAGGTGCTGCGGCTATTGCTGGGGACGGGCGCCTGCGGGGCGGTGACGACGCATGATCTGTCCCTGGCGGTGCTGGCGGACGAGCCGGGCGCGCACGTGGTGAACGTCCATTTCCGCGATCACCTCGAGCACGAGAAGATGGTGTTCGACTACAAGCTGCGCCCAGGCGTGGTGGACACCACCAACGCCCTCCGGGTGCTGCGGATGGCGGGGGTCCCCGTCTCGGATGCGGAGCAGCCACCGGCAACACCGACGACGGCCAGGGCCTGAAGGAGTCCCAGGTCCTTTCAGTCCCATGCCGAGCGGATGATCGTTTCGGACTCGACGAGCAGGGCCCGCACGAGCTCCGAGGCGGACAGCTCACGAGAGAGGCCAGCGCCCTGGCCTGCCCAGAGCGCCATGAGCCGGGTGTCTCCCTGACGCGCCGCGGCCCCTCTCAGGGCGATCGTGGCGTAGTGCTGCGCCGGAAACGGGAGCACGGCCTCGCTGCCTTCGAGCGCTGTAATGAACTCGTTGGCGATCATGCGGCCGGGGCGCCCCGTGAACGCTCGCGTGATCCGTGTCGCATCGTCGCGAGCCGTGCGCAGTGAGGCCTTGTGGGCGGCAGCAGTCCCCGCCTCTCGACACGTCATGAAGGCGGTGCCCAGCTGCACACCGCTCGCGCCGAGCATGCGCGCGGCCGCGACACCCCGGCCATCCATGATGCCTCCGCTCGCGATGACCGGGAGCTGCACCGCATCGACGATCTGGGGGACGAGCGCCATCGTCCCGACCATCCCCGCCTCGAAGGGTCCGGCGAACGAGCCCCGGTGGCCTCCCGCCTCCGAGCCCTGAGCAACGATGAGGTCCACCCCCGCCGCCTCGAGCTGCCGCGCCTCTCGGACGGTCGTGGCCGTGCCCGCGAGCAGGACTCCACGTGACCTGAATGACTCGAGCACGTGGGCCGGTGGAATGCCGAACGTGAAGCTGAAGACGGCTGGAGCACTCGCGAGCACGGCCTCGACCTGCCCAAGGAAGTCAGGGAGGCGGGTCTCCGCCGCCTGGGGCGAGGGCAACCCGAGCTGGTGGTGATAACGCGCCAGGATCGCCAGCATGGGCGCCGGGTTGGTGCTCGCTGGCGCGGGAAGAGGCGAGAACAGGTTGATGGCAAACGGCCCCTGAGTGAGGGCCCGCACCGCTTGCGCCTGCCGGGCGATGTCCTCGGGCGGCAGATAGGACGCACCGATAGACCCCAGCCCCCCGGCATTCGACACCGCCGCGACCAGCTCCGGCGTGGTGATGCCTCCTCCCATGGGCGCCTGGATGATGGGGTGCTCCACTCCGAGCTTCGCCGCGAGCCGGCGCCACGCACTTGAACCCATGACAGCTCACCTCCCGCTTTCCGCACGGAGAACGGTGCGCCCGACGGTGTGTCCGCGGAAGCGAATTGTTTTGATGCCCCCCTATCCAGCAGCCAACCGGGCAATGAGGCCGGCTCCTGTGGCATCCTCACGTCACCTACATGGCCACCCCCGTCCCCACCGCACAACATTGGGTGCTGCGTCTGTTCTTCGTCTCGGGACTCTCGGGGATCCTCTTCGAGGTCCTCTGGGTGCGGATCTTCACGTACCTGCTCGGGGGCACCACCCACAGCGTCACCGCCGTCATCACGGCGTTCATGCTTGGGCTCGGGCTGGGCTCGTACCTCCTCGGCAGGGTCGCGGACCGTCACGCCCGGCCGCTGCGCGTCTATGGGCTGCTGGAGCTGGGCGTCGCCTTCAGCGGACTCGTCGCGTTCTACGCCTTCCATCACATCGAGTCGCTCTACTCAGCCCTGTATGCCTGGGCGCCGCAGGCGACGATCAAGTGGCTCGTCTTCCTCATCGCCTTCGTCTTCGTCTCCCTCTCCGCGACCCTCATTGGTGGCACCCTGCCCGTGCTCGCCCGGTACGTGGTGGATCGAGACGAGGGGCTGAAGGCCGCGCTGGGCCGGCTCTACTCCATCAACACCCTGGGCGCGGCCGCCGGCTCCGTCCTCATGATCGGGCTGGTGTGGGTGCTGGGGTACGAGGCCGGCTACCACTTGGCGCTCGCGCTCAATGCCGCCACGGGCGCGGCGGCGCTGCTCCTGTCCCGCCGCGAGAGCTCCGTGCCGCGCTCCGAGGCCCCGGCTGCGTCTCCCTCCCCCTCCCCTAACGAGCCCCGGGAGACACTGGACGGCCGCATCCTCCTGCCCGCCTTTGCGGTCTCCGGCTTCTGCGCGCTCGCCTACGAGGTCCTCTGGTTCCGCCTGCTCGACTTCCTGCTGCTGGGCCGGCTGACCACCTTCGCCTGTGTCCTCTCCGTGTACCTGCTGGGCATCAGCCTGGGCAGCGTCGCGTTCAGCCGCTGGAGCCCCAAGGGCCTGAGCGATCTCAAGCTGTTCGTGGCCTTCGAGGCGCTGCTGGGGCTGATCGGGCTCGTCAGCCTGCCGCTGCTGTCCCTGATCAGCGGGTGGGGCTCACGGCCGCTCACCATTGGCGCTGGCTTTCTTCTCCTCTTCGCCATGACCCTGCTGCTGGGGGGACTGTTCCCTCTGGCTGGCAAGCTGTACGCCGGGCCGCTGCGCTTGCTCGGGAGGACGGTGGGGAACCTCTACTCGGCCAACACCGTGGGCTCGGTGCTGGGCTCGTTCCTGGCGGGCTTCGTCCTCATCCCCACCATCGGCACCTCGGCCGCGCTCCTGCTCGTCGCGGTGCTCAACCTCCTCATCGCCGCGAGCGTGGCGGGCCTCTCGCTCCGGCCTCTGAACACGCGGTGGGTAGGCACGGGCGTGGCGCTCGCGGCGGTGGGGCTGGTGGGCTGGTTCAGCGCGGACTGGCTCACGCGCTACTACGAGCACGTCAGCCTCCGCCCGGGGTTCCGGGTGATCGCCCAGCGGGAGAGCAGCCTGCAGCCCGTGCTGGTGGCCGAGAACGCGCAGGGAGATCGGATCCTCCTGGGAGGCCCCTTCCAGTCCGGCGAGACGGTGCCCGCGCGGCGGCAGACCCAGAAGCTCCAGGCCCACCTGCCCATGCTCGTCCACCCCAACCCGCAGCGGGTGCTGGAGATCGGCTACGGCGTGGGCGAGCTCGCGCGCACCCTGCTGCTGTACCAGCCGGAGCTGCTGCACCTCGTCGAGCTCGACGATCACATGATCCCGATGGCCGAGGAGCACTTCGGGGCGCTCAACGAGCACGCGAGCCGCAAGCCCAACGTGCGCGTGGACGTGATGGACGGGCGGCACTTCCTGAAGATGAGCGAGGAGCAGTTCGACGTCATCATGTCGGACTCGATGATCCTCGCCAGCGAGGGCAGCCTCCGGCTCTACACGGCGGAGCACTTCCGGGAGGCGCGGCGGCACCTGCGGCCCGGGGGTGTAGCGCTCGCGTGGCTGCCGCTCAATGCGGGCGTCAGCAAGGCCATGGTCATCCTGAAGACCTTCCAGGAGGTCTTCCCCCAGAGCCTGCTGTGGCTGCCGCTGGGGCTGAACACCCAGGAGGCCTTCCTCATTGGCTTCCGCGACGAGGCGCAGATCGACTGGAAGGCCTGGCGCGAGAAGTACGAGCGGGTGGCCAGCGAGGATCTGCGCGCCTTCGGCTGGGACGCTCCGGGGCTCTTCTTCGCCAGCTTCCGCGCCGGGCCGGAGCAGCTGAGCCAGATCGCCGCGCGCGTCCCCCTGATCAACCGGGACATGAACCCGGTGCTGGACTTCCTGCCACAGGAGACGCCCGCCGAGATCGACGCGGCCGTCCGCCAGCTCATCGCGTACCCGCCGGGAGCTGTCTTCGCGCACGTGCGAGAGGGCCCCGAGCCAGATCCGGCGCTCGAGGCTCTCCGAACAGAGGTCCAGCGCGTCCACGAGGCGGACCAGCTCTTCTTCCAGGGAGTCGAGGCCCTGGAGCGGTTCGGCGCCCGTCCTCCGGCGGAGGTGCTGGCGAACGCCGACAGCCTCACGGCGGGTTTCCGCCAGGCGCTCGAGGTGTACCCGCGCCACCACGCCGCCGCCGTGTGGATGGCGCAGGTGCTGGGGCTGGCGGCAAAGGTGCAGCCTCCGCTGGAGCCCGATAAGGTCCGAGGGCTCCTGGAGGAAGCCTTGCGCTACAGCCCATCGGATCTCGCCGTGGCCGAGGCGCTCGCGCGCCTGGCGCTCCAGCGAGGTGACAAGGACGAGGCACACAAGTACATCCAGCGGGTTCGCGCGCTCGCTCCCTACTCCCGGCTCGCTGCCACCGAGATGCCATGACCGACTCTCCCGCCACGCTCAGCCGCGCTCGCTTCCGTTTCCTGTGTGGGCTCCTGTTCTGCACGGGGATGACGTCGCTCATCTTCCAGATCATCTGGCTGCGAGGCTTCAGCATCATCCTCGGGAGCACCATCTACTCGATGGCTTCCGTCATCACCGTGTTCATGCTCGGGCTGGCGCTGGGCAGCCTCGCCATGTCCCGGCTGCTGAAGAAGGGCGGCTGGCTGGCGGAGCGTCCGCTGGCGGCCTACGGCACGGTGGAGCTGCTGGTGGGGCTCAGCGCGCTGGTCATCACCTGGACGCTCTTTACCCACCAGGACTTCTATCTCTCCCTGTCCGGCTCGCCGACGGCGCCGCTGCTGTCACGGCTGGCCGCGCAGCTCTCCGTGTGCCTGGCGCTGATTGGCGTTCCCACCGTGCTCATGGGCATGACGCTGCCGCTGCTGAGCCAGCTCGTCGTGGATCGCCGGCAGGTGTCGGCCCTCTATGGCGTCAACACCATCGGCGCCGCGACGGGGTGCATCATCGCGAGCTTCGTCCTCATCTATTATTTCGGGTGCATCCGAGCCGGAGCGATCACCGCCGCGATCAACGCCTTCATCTTCGCGGTGGCCCTGGTGAGCAACCGCTTCTTCCCGCCGGCCAGGGAGGCCGCCGTGGAGGAGCCGCCGGCAGCCGCCAGCACTCCCGAGGGGCGGATGCTGAGCCGCCCGCTGATGCTGACGCTCGCGGTCTTCTCTGGGTTCGTGGTGCTGTCCTGCGAGATCACCTGGACGCGGTTCCTGTCGCTGTGCTTCGGCAACCGCATCTACGTGACGAGCATCGCGCTGGCCATCATCCTGCTCTTCATGGGCCAGGCGGCGCGCATGAGCAGCGCCATGTTGCGCGGGACGACTCCGCTGTGGCGCATCCTCCTGTACGCGTGCTCGCTGACGTTGATCTCCTTCGCCGCCGCGCTCTTGCTGGAGCGGTCGGCCTTCCAGCCGACGGAGCCGGGCCTCGTGGTCCTCTTCATCCTGTTGATGGTGGTGTTCCCGGCGACGGCGCTCGGGTTGATCTTCCCGCTGACGCTCGCGGCCCGGCCCCCGGGCGTGACGAACGGGGCGAGCTGGGTGGGGCTGGTGTACGGGATGAACACGCTGGCCAGCCTGGTGGGCTCACTGGCCAGCGGGTACGTGCTCATCAACCTGATCGGCTCGAATGGCCTCATCGCCTTCAACTCGGTGCTGTTGCTGGTGGCTCTGGGGGCGCTGGCGTACGCCTTCCGCTCGCACTTCAAGCTCTCGGACCACGTGCTGGGAGGGGTGGCGGTCGTGGGCTTCCTGGCGATCATCGCGCCGCGCAGCCTCGATGTGCCCCCGGTGGTGGACGCCGATCGCGCGATCGTCCGGACCGAGGACGCGCATGGCATCTTCAGCGTGGTGCGGATGGACGAGGGCAGGCTCCGGGTGCTCAACAACCGGACGGACCTCGTCTACTTGTATGGGGAACCGAGCACGCAGTACGTGCAGGAGTCCCAGGCGTTCCTGCCGATCCTCTATGCGCCGAAGCTGGAGAAGGTGCTGAACATCGGCTCGGGGTACGGCATCACGGCGGGGGCCTTCTCGCGGGTGGCGGAGGTGGGGAGCATCGAGGCGGTGGAGATCGTCCCGGCGCTGGTCGAGCACGCGAAGCTGTTCAGCCCAGGCAACCGCGACTACTTCTCCAACCCCCGGGTGCGGATCCACATCACGGACGGGCGCCACTTCCTGGCGACGGCGAAGGAGCGCTACGACGTCATCTCGATCAATGTCTCGGATCCGTACCTGCCGGGCTCGTCGAGCCTCTTCAGCCACGAGTTCTACGAGCTGACGCGCTCCCGGCTAGCGCCTGGTGGAGTGATGGCGCAGCACATCTTCGGGCCGGACATGGCGACGCTGTACCACGGCATCCGCGAGGTGTTCCCCCACGTGAAGGCCATCCCGTCATACGGGAACGGACTGACGGTGATCGCCTCCATGGAGCCACTGCAGCCACACCAGCGGCAGCTGTTCCAGCAGCGCTACGACGAGGGCCGCGCGCTGCTGGGGAGCATCGGCATCCAGGATGGGCTGCCGGGCTTCGAGAAGCTGATCGCGCTGGGAGATGAGACCCTGAAGGAGCTGTCCTCTCGGGCGCCGGCGTTCCGCAACAGCGATGACATGCCGACGCTGGAGTTCCGCCGCCTGCCAGGCCAGCTGGGGCTCTTCTACTCGAACAACTGAAGCGGGCCGCCGGGCAGGCGGCCTCCCGATCATTCGGCTCCTGACGCCATCTCCTCCACACAGGGGGCACTCGGAGGTTGACGGCGGGGAGGGCGCACCGCAGGCTTTCCTCCATGGCACGGCAGGACACGAGCAATGCCACAGGTTTTCCCCAGGCGCCCTCTCAGCAGGAGTGGGATGCCATGAGTCCCGCGGAGCGGGAACGGGTGCTGGCAGCTCTGCCCGGCGAGGTGACGGACGCGGAGATGTCTCCGCCGGAGGGGGACAGGCACTTCCGGGCCAAGGTGCGAGCGCTGGATGCGCTCCGCGGCTACTTCACTCGTCAGCGGAGACGCGTGTACCTGGCGGCAGAGCTGCCGGTCTACTACCCGGCGGAGAGACGCTTCGCGCCGGATCTGCTCGCAGTGCTGGATGTCGAGACCCACGAGCGGGACAGGTGGGTGGTGAGCGCGGAGGGCAAGGGGCTGAACTTCGTGCTCGAAGTCCATGTGGGGGGAGACAGGAAGAAGGACGCCGAACAGAACGTGGAGCGGTATGCGCGGCTCGGAATCCCCGAGTACTTCATCTATGACCGGGGCCGGCAACGGCTGCTGGGGTGGAGATTGCCCGCGCCCGATGCCAAGGTCTATGCCCCCATCCTGCCCCAGCACGGACGTTATGCCTCAGAGCATCTCGGACTGGAGCTCCAGGTGGAAGACGGACGCCTGCGCTTCTGGGCGGGCCACGCTCCACTGCTGGAGTCCGAGGAGTTCATCACCCGCCTGGAGGAGTTGATGGCCGGGCTGCAGCAACGGGCGGACGAAGAGGCTCGGCGCGCTCAAGAGGAAGCTCAGCGCGCCCAAGAGGAAGCTCGGCGCGCTCAAGAGGAAGCTCAGCGCGCACGGGAAGCAGAGCAGCGCCAGTACGAGCTGGAGCTCCGGCTGGCAGAGGAGACGCGGCGCCGCGAGGAGGCAGAGCGCCGCCTGGCCGAGCTGCAGACCGAGCTGGGACGTCGCGAGAAGTCCCGGAGCTAATAGGACCCACCTCTCCCTGCTCGCCGCCGACGACCCACTGAAACATTCCCTCGTGGCTACTGCGGGATCCATTGCGAGCGCTTCTGCTCGAAGTCGCTCTGGGTCGTCGCCGTCACTTCGTGCTTCAGGGTGAACTGGAGCGCGTCTCCGTTCTTGAACTTCATGTCCACGCTCACCTGGTCCTCGCTAATGGTGCTCGTGCTCTCGAGCTTCAGGCCGTTCGGCAGCGCTCCATAGGCCGTCCACTCACTCCACTTCCACGGGTCGCCCTGGAGCTCGCCCGTGAACCCCGTGGCAGTGTCCTGAAAAGTCGCGCCCGTCACAGCGAACGTCAAGGTGTTCTCTTGGACGCCCTGCTGGGCGTCCTTGGTGAGCACGTGCTCGATGATCTGGCTGTTGGGACCATCGAACACCCGGCGCAGCAGCGTCTCGCCCATCCCCATCACCTGCCCGTCCGGAGAGCGCGTCGTGTTGGTGCCGTTGTAGTAGTAGGTCTTCGTCTCCTGGGCCGGATCCCCACCGCATCCCAAGGCCGCTACGCATCCGACAACCCAGGCTGTCACTGTCACCAGCTGCCGTATCCGCATCGACGTTCCCTCCTGAAACGAACGACTCTTCCTAAAGAAGGGAGCGTCCGTGCCAGAAGAGTACCGATTGCCTCCGGTCGTAGAAAGCACCCTCCCCGAAGTCCCCGGGAGGAACGAATGAAGCGTGCGCTGCTCGTCATTGACATCCAGAAGCTCCTCTCTCTGCGCGGATAGAGAAACGGCCCCTCCCTGCAGCAGGGAGAGGCCGAGCCCAGGAGAGCAGCACTCGCCAGCGGCGTTACTTCGCCAGCTCCACGAGCGCCGCAGCACCCATGCCGCCACCGATGCACATGGTGACGACGCCGTAGCGGCCGTTACGCCGCTTCAGCTCGTACAGGATGGTGCCCACCATGCGCGCACCGGACACGCCCAGCGGGTGGCCCAGCGCGATGGCGCCGCCGTTCGGGTTCGCCTTGTCCAGCGGGATGCCCAGCTCGCGGATGCAGTGCAGCGCCTGGGCCGCGAATGCCTCGTTCAGCTCGAAGACGTCGATGTCCTCGACCTTCAGCTTGTTCTTCGCCAGCAGCTTCTTCACCGCCGGAATGGGCCCGATGCCCATGATCTCCGGCGGCACGCCCGCCACCTGGAAGTCGATGAAGTAGCCCAGCGGCTTCACGCCGAGCGCCTTCGCCTTCTCCTCGCTCATCACCACCGTCGCCGCCGCGCCGTCCGTCAGCGGCGACGCGTTGCCCGCCGTCACCACGCCCTTCGCGTTGAAGGCCGGCTTCAGCTTCGTCAGGCCCTCCAGCGTCGTGTCCGGCCGCAGGATCGTGTCGAACGTCACCGTCACCTGCTTCGCCTTGCCGTCCTCGTCGTACACCGTCGTGGTGACGGGGAGGATCTCCTCTTTGAACTTCCCCTGCTCACGGGCCGTGGCCGCCCGGCGCTGGGACTCGTAGGCGAACTTGTCCGCGTCCTCACGCGACACGCTGTACCGGCTGGCGATGTTCTCCGCCGTCGCGCCCATGGAGGTGTAGACCTCCGGGTGCTTCGCCATGATCTCCGGGTTGGCGCTCACCTTGTTGCCGCCCATGGGCACCATCGTCATGGACTCGGTGCCGCCAGCGACCGCCACCTGGATCATCCCCGCCTGGATCGCCTGCGCCGCCTGGGCAATGGACTGCGTGCCCGACGAGCAGAAGCGGTTGATCGTCATCGCCGGCACGCTGTCCGGCAGG
>NZ_DASPHO010000791.1:0-4199 GCF_035629615.1 Hyalangium sp.
TGCGGTTGAAGAAGTAGCCCACCGGCGCCTGCGGCTGATCCTTCGCGCGCTTGAGCTCCTGGTAGAGGCTGGTGCTCTGCAGCGCCGCGCCCACCTGGCCCGCGATCACCGTCAGCCGCTCGATGTCCTCTTCCGTGAAGCGCTCGGCCCCGCGCTTGTTGAGGACCTGGAGTACGCCGTAGATGGCGCCCTCGCCGTCCCGCAACGGCACCGCCAGCAGGCTCGTGGTCCGGTAGCCCGTCATGCGGTCGATGTCCGCGAAGAACAGCCGCTCACCCCGCGGCTCCGGCACGTTGACGGGCTCACCCATCTGCGCCACGTGGCCCGCAACGCCCTGGCCCAGCTTCACCCGGATCTGCGACACCTCGGGCAGGTGCGCCGCGCGAGAGAACAGCTCGCCGCGGGCCGGATCCAACAGCCAGAGCGTGCCGCGATCAGCCTGCATCGTGACGGCGATGCGATCGACCAGCGTCTGAAGGAACGCGTCAAGGTCGATCTCTCGCCCGACGAGGCCCCCCACCGAGAGCAGTACCTGGCTGACGTCCGAAGGCTGAGGCATGGAGGGCAATGGCGGCAGAACGAAGGCCGTGCCGCCACCATAGCATTCGTAGAGCATCGCGCCGCTCCTTACGCGTTTGCAGCGGCCTCAAACAGGATGCGCTTGCCCTCGCGCGCCGGCTCCGTTGCGAAGAAGTGGTTGCGCGCCTCCTCGGCCATGTTCTCCACCAGGTCGTCGTTGTGCGCCGGGTCGTGGTGGAACAGCAGCAGCCGGCGAGCGTCCACCGCCTTGGCCACCTGAGCCGCGTCCACCATGGTGGAGTGGCCCCAGCCCTTCTTCGGGATGCCGATCTTCCCCGAGTACTCGTCCGGCGTGTACTGCGCGTCCAGGCAGAGCGCGTCCGCGCCCTCGAAGAACCGCGCCACGTCGGGGACGAGCTCGTCCCGCGACAGCTCCACGTCCGTGGCGTAGACGAAGGTGTGGCCGTCCGCCTCGACCCGGTACGCCAGGCACCCCTGCGGGTGCGGCACGTTGATGGGCGTCACCCGGAACGGGCCCGTCTCCACCGTCTTGCCGTGCACGGCCGAGCCGAACGTCATCCTCGAGCGCATCATGGACAGCGGCACCGGGAAGTTGGGCGGCTCCATCTGCTTGGAGAGCACGCTCTGCAGCTCCTGCTCCCCGTTGACGCCCGGCCCGTACATCGTCAGCTCCGTGGAGCCCAGGTACGCCGGCGTGAAGAAGGGGAAGCCCTGCACGTGATCCCAGTGCAGGTGCGAGAAGAACATCGTCGCCTTCTGCGGAGGGCCCTCCTTCATCATCTGCTCGCCCAGTGCGCGGATGCCCGTGCCCGCATCCAGGATGAGCCGGTGGCCCTGGCTCGTCACCTCCACGCACGCCGTGTTGCCCCCAATACGCGACCCCGACACCGCGATGCTGCCCCGAACTCCGAAGAACCGGACTTCCATGGTGCTCCTCCTCAGAAATTCCCGCTAACCGTGAGGCCGCGCTGACGTTTTCGTGTAAACCGCTGACGTCCAGGCGTAAAAGCAGGGATGATGCCAAAGCATAAGCTATTGGATTTACAGGGAGTTGACAGGGGTTGGATCACCCCAGTGCACCACTTTGGATCGCGCTGGATCAGGACGCTCGCGCCATTCCGGAACATCCTGGCTGGCCTGGAAGTCTGCTTTCTTGACAGGCAGTCGGCGGGACTCGGGCCAACGTCGGAATAAACGAGGCGCTGGAGGATTCGGGGGCGTTGGCCATTGCTTGGCTCCCCAAGAACTCCATAGTCCTGCGCTCCGTGCTTCGTTATATGCGCTCGGAGCTGTTCTTCGCGCCGCGTACGACTCCCCCCGATCATGTTCACCGCCCGACCTTTTCTCGCCGCTCCGTTGTGCGCGTGGCTCGCCCTGAGCCCCCCGGAGGCGGCAGCGCAGACCCCCGATGATGCTGCGAAGGCTCCCCAGGCAACGCAGGCCCTGGAGCCCGGAGCGCGCCCGCTGGAGCAGGCCACCGGCGAACCGCTCACCCTCGAGCGCGCCGTGGGGCTGGCGACCGATCGCAACGAGACGGCACTGGCAGCCCAGAAGCGCGCCGAGGCCGCGGACGCGCGCGTGGCTCGGGCCCGGGCCTTCTTCTTCCCCGAGCTGACGGTCACGGGGACCTACACCCGCCGCATGAACCAGTCGGTGCGAGAGGTCGGCGGCGAGCAGGTGGTGGTCCAGCAGTTCAATGCCCTGGGCGCCAACGCCACTGCCCGGGTGACGCTGTTCGACGCGCGCGGCTTTCCCCTGTACCGGGCCTCCCGGCTGGAGGGGGAGGCGGCGGAGCTGGATGCCCGGGAGGCTCGCCGGCTGGTGGGCTTCGAGGCGGCGGATGCCTTCCTCACCACGCTGGGCAACCAGCAGGTCTTCGGGGCGGCCCAGCGGCGGCTCGAGTTCGCACGGCAGAGCCTGCTGGACGCAAAGGCGCGCGCCGAGGCGGGCCTGGCCAGCACCAATGACGTGACTCGTGCCGAACTGGAGGTCTCCACCGCCGAGGTGCAGCTCGCCTCGGCCCGGGGCTCCGCCGACACGAGCCGCATCGAGCTGGGCTACCTGCTCGTCTCTCCCGTGGAGGGAGCGCTGGCCCAACCCGAGCCACTGCTGGCCGAGGCAGCAGGGATTGCAGGGCAGCCGGCGGGGCTCGGGCTGGAGCAGGAGGCCCAGACGCGGCGGCTGGACATCCTCTCCGCGAAGCTCAAGGTCGAGGCGCAGCAGGCCTTCGCCCGCGAGCCCCTGGCCCGCCTGTTCCCCACGCTCGGACTGACCGGGCAGTATCGCCTGACCAACGAGACAGGCCTCGCCGGGCGCCAGGGAGATGGGTTCCTCTCTCTCGATCTGACGTGGAACCTCTTCGATGGTGGCGAGCGGTACGCGGAGCGGCGAGAGCGTGTGGCGCTGGCCCAGGCCTTGGATCTGGAGACCACCGCACGCACCCGTCGCGTGGGCGTGGACCTCCAACGCGCGCAGGTGCAGCTGAGCAACGCCCAGGCTGCCCTGCGGCAGAGCGAGCTGGCCGCTGCTCAGGCGCGCAAGAATGCAGAGGAGACGGGGATTCTTTATCGACAAGGGCTGGCTACCGCGCTGGCCGTGGCGGACGCCTCCCTGCGCCTGTTCGAGGCGGAAGTGGCCATGGCCCAGGCTCGCTACTCCCTGGGCGTGGCGCTGCTGGATCTCCGGGCCGCGCTGGGACTCGATCCTCTAGGGAAGGAGCCGTGATCGTGAAGAGAGGGATGGGATGGGTGGCCGTGATGGCCGTGGCGGTGGCCCTGGGGTGGGGGTGCGGTGCGAAGGAAGCTGGCGGCGCTCCGGGCGGCAGTCCTCCTTCTGGCAAGGCAGGGGGAGGAGGCGCCGGTGGCCAGGGCGGCCGTGGGGCCATGCAGTTCCCCGTGGAGCTGGCGCCCGTCGAGATCCGGGACGTGGAGTATGCCGTCAACGCCGTGGGCTCCGTGGAGGCCTTCGAGCGGGTGCAGATCACCGCGCGCGTGGCCGGCGTGGTGGAGCGCGTGGGCTTCACCGAGGGGCAGCTGGTGAAGAAGGGTGAGGTGCTCGCGGAGATAGAGCCCACCCGCTACAGCCTTGCGGTGGACGCGGCGAAGGCCGCCATGGAGAAGGCCCAGGCCTCGGCGTCAGAGGCCCAGGCGGGCGCCCAGCGGCGGGCCGCGGTGAACGAGCAGCGCCCGGGCCTGCTGCCCGCGGAGGAGCTGGAGACCTTCCAGACACGAGCGCGCACCGCTGCAGCCGAGGTCAGCGCGGCGAAGGCGGCGCTGGACCAGGCGCAGCTGAACCTGCGGGACGCGTATGTGCGCGCTCCCATGGATGGGGTGCTGCAGACGCGCACGGTGCAGACAGGCCAGTACGTGCAGCCGGGCTATGTGATGGCCACGCTGCTGCGCCGGGATCCGCTGCTGCTGCGCTTCCGCGTGCCCGAGTCGGACGTGGGGCAGCTCAAGCCGGGGCTGACGGCGCGCTTCACGGTGCGCTCGGACAGCCGCACGTACAGCGCGAAGATCACCCACGTGGCGGCCTCGGCAGACGATCAGAGCCGCATGGTGGCGGTGACGGCGGAGGTGGCCCCGGAGCACATCGAGGCGCTGCGGCCGGGATCCTTTGCCTCGGTCGTCGTGCCCGTGGACACCTCCAAGGGCTCGCCC
>NZ_DASPHO010000792.1:0-17388 GCF_035629615.1 Hyalangium sp.
TCACGCCCGAGAGATCGAGTGCCTGCACCACCATCATGGACGAGACATCGGACATGGCCGCCATGCCGTTGTTGAATTCCTGAGAGGCAGGCGGGTGCTTCGCGATCCACTCGAACATGGGCGTCTTGTACTGATCGTCGAAGACATTGACGCCGCTCTTCACCACCCCCGGCATCTTGCCGAAGAGATCCCACATCCACTCGCTCCCCGCGAAGAGCACCCAGGGCCGCGCGGAGCCCGGAACATCAGCGCGGAGGAACTCACTCAGGGGCGTGTTGCGGAAGGTGCTGGCCTGCCCGTCGCGCGCGAAGATGCCCATGCTCTCCAGCGTGCACATGACCCGCATCAGCGCGTTCTTGTCACTCTGCGTCCTGCGCGCCAGCTCCTCCACCTCGAGCGGCCCCTTGGCGAGCAGATCCGCCAGGCCCAGCTTCGCGGCGACATAGACGCAGCGGGGCATCACCATGCCCGCGCCAACCAGGTTGATCAGCAGCGCGGGCGGAGGGAGCGCGGGGTTGAAGGCGTTCGCGATTCCGCTGGCTTCAGTCAGGACAACGGGGGCAGGCTGCTGCGAAGGGGGGGTCGTCAAGGCGCACCTCAAGGAAGAAGACTGGGAGGACTCCATCGCTGAACAGCGCGATGCCCAGTTAGCACACTGGCTTCCTTGCAGCCAACCGGGCTCGCCCCCGCGAGCCGGCTGGGTGAGTGCGTTTCCCTTCCAGGGATCAGGCCGCGACCTTGACCTCGGGCACGATGGGGTGGCGCGGCTCCAGCCCGCGCCACTGGCGGATCTCCTCCCAGGCCACGCTCATGGCACCGCTGGCGACGGCGCGGATCCACGAGCGGCCCGTCGTCTTCTCGATGAACTCGTGCATCTTGCGCCGATCCTGCATGATCGGGAGCATGGCCGCCGGGTCATTGGTGTTCTCGGCGAAGGCGTTGGCCAACACCTGAGCACCGCTGTAGTTGTCGAAGCGGCCATCGCTGCCGTACTGGGCGAAGAACAGATCCCGCGTCCCGGGCGGGGGCGCCTGCAGCAGGCTGTTGGTGAAGGTGTACCCGCCGTGCCCATGCCGGGCCCAGAAGCGCTCGAAGGTGTCCGTCATCCACTGGGCGTCGAAGGGCTGATCCCCGTGGGCAATGACGGAGTCGACGAGGTTGCGCACCATCTTGTTGCCGTTGTTGGCGCCCTGGCCACCGATGGGGTCCAAGGACATCATCGTGTCGCCCACGCCCGCCACCAACCGGCCCGAGGGCAGCCGGCCCACGGGCTTGCGCACGGTGGGGGGGAACTTGCCCACGAGCCAGCCGAGGGGATCCGACAGCTCGGCATCGCGGATCCACTCGTAGTCCCAGGGAAGGAAGTCGCGGACCACTTCCTTGACGAGCTGCAACACCTGCTCGCCGCTCTTGAGCCCTTCGAAGCGATCCGCGGGGCCGCCCGGCTTCGCCTCGACGACGAGGTTCCAGCTGGCGCCCGCATCCTTGTGGAAGTAGGGGACGTAGAAGACCTCGCCCACGGGACCGATGACGTTGTACTTCACCGGCAGCATGGGGATGCCGTCGAAGCCCATGGCAGGCCCCTTCATGCACACCATGGCCAGGTGGCGCTGCGGCTTGTCATAGACGCTGCGCTCCGCATCCCGCTCGAAGAGGTTGCACAGGTCCGCGCGCCCCGCAGCCACGACCGTGAGATCATTCTCGGCGGCGATCTGCTCCAGGCGATCCACCGTGACCTTTTCGATCTCGATACGACCGCCGCGCTTGATGAGCTCGAGCATCCACGCGTGGCTCTGTCGCCGCAGGTCCACAGCGAGTCCGGGCCGGCGGTAGCGGCCCGCCAGGGTGAGCATGCGGTTGCCCGGGACGGGGCACATCGTCATGTGCGTCCCGTCGATCCAGGGAGCGTCGTTCTCCCACGAGGGGAGCTCCAGCTCGTACTCGAACTGGAGCGCCATGTCGAAGCGCATGGCCGTCCCAGTGGGCTTGCTCTCGTTCAGCCACTGCTCCGCAGTCCGGTCAGAGTAGACCGTCACCTGGCAACCAGCCTTCAGCAGCGCATGCGCGGCGAGGAGTCCTGCCTGTCCAGAACCGATGATGGCGATACGGCGCATGGTGCCTCCGGATAATGCAGTCAATCGAAGATGATGTTCGGTAGGTGGTGCGGGACGCGTGGGCCGGCGCTTGGTTCTCTAGACTTTGCAACCGCCGTGCCCCGGGCCCTGGTATGAGGATGCAGCGCTGCGTCACGCGTCAAGAACCCCTGGGAAGGGGCTCTCACCCTGCTTTTGAGGGCCCTCTCATCCTACTTTCTTTGAGGCCGGAAACCCTCCACGGACCCGCCTAAGCCGCATTTCCAGTATCAGCGGATTTCCTGGTGGATTGATATGAGTACCTGTCGCTTGAAGTCTTTCATTTCCATGCCTTGAGAAGATGGGTCACTGGAAACTCGGGGGGTTTTTTGTGACCCTGGCGCGGAGTCTGCCATGATCCGGTGGGATCAGGCCGGAATCGTGTGGACCCGTCAAAAGTCCAGGGTCTGGATGACCCGGGTCAGAACCACCCCTTGGAAATCCAATAGGTGCTCGAATTCCTGTGGGCAGGGTCAGGAGGGCGTTTTTCCGAGGAATTTCGGGCATGTATGCGGCTTCGGGCGAAGTGATCCTCTTGCGCCAGCTCTCGCTGTATGCCTCACTGGAACATACCCGAGGGCACTCTGAATGCACTGGATGGACTCGCTCGCCGGGCGGCTCGCTGCCCGTCGGCCCCGCTTCTTCGAGGATGGGTGGGGCGCCAGCGCGCTCCTCGAGCGGCTCTCCAAGGGTCCTCAGGGCTTCGCGCTGCCGGAGCTCCATGAGGTGACGCTGAGCGCTCCGCGGCGTGAGGGCCGGCTGCTCGTTCAAGAGGGGCGCTTCCCCAGCCCCGCCGCCGTGGGGCCGCTGCCCGCCGCGTCCGCCGAGGCCCGCTTCCAGCTCCTGCTTCCTCTAGAGGCCGGGCCTCGCCCCCCGGTGTGCCTCTTCCTGGCCTCCTCTGGGGATCACGGCTTCGGGCTGCGGCGGTTCCTGGCCCGCCCCCTCCTCTCTCAGGGTGTGGGCGTGATGCTGTTGGAGAATCCTTATTACGGCTCGCGCCGTCCGCCCGGACAGAAGGATGAGGCGCTGCGCACGGTGGCGGATCTGCTGCTCATGTTCCGGGCCACGGCAGTGGAGGCCGTCGCGCTGCTGGGCTGGCTGCTGGCGCGGGGCCATCCCAAGGTGGGCATCTCCGGGTACAGCATGGGGGGCAGCATGGCCGCGTACACCGCGTGCTTCTTCCCCCTGCCCATGGCCGTGGTGCCCGTGGCCGTGGCGCACTCGGCGGCGCCCGTGTTCACTCAGGGTGTGCTGTCCGCCTTGCCCGACTGGGAGGCGCTGGGGCGCACGTGCGGCGGAGCGGAGGCCGCGCGCCAGCGACTGGCCGAGCTGCTGGAGGGCCTGTCCCTCACCCAGGTTCCCCCCCTCTCCAACCCCCGCCGCGCCATCCTCCTCGCCGCGCGCCAGGATGGGTTCGTCCCCGCTGCTTCCACCCTGCGCCTGCTGCAGCACTGGCGCGGCGCCGAGCTGCGCTACCTGCGCGGAGGTCACGTGCACGGACTCCTCACCGGACGCTCCATCATTGCCCGCGCCATCCTCGATGCCTTCTCTCGGGTCGAGCCCCTCCAGCTCCCCCCGGAAGCGCCCGAGAGCTGACCCGCACCAGGACTCCTCGGAGCTCGTCGTGAGTGAGTCCTCTTCCCTCGGTGGGCAGGCGCCCGAGCTTCCCGAGAGCTCCTGCCCGGCCGGAGGGTTGGAATAGGAGTGTGCCTCCGGGGTTGCCCGTCCACGTCCGCCACGGACGGGAGGTGCGGAAACCGATGGTTCCCGCGCTCCACCCCGGTTAAGAGAACCGACTTATGGAAAGCGTCGCACCCTCCTCCACCGAAGACCTCCACGCTGTCGCGGAGCTCGCCCAGGCCCGGGCGCAGATCGTCGAGCAGATCGAGAAGCGCGTCGTCGGCCAGCGGGACGTCGTCGAGCACCTGCTCATCTCCCTGTTCAGCCGCGGCCACTGTCTCTTCGTGGGCGTGCCCGGCCTGGCCAAGACGCTGCTCATCTCCACGCTGGCGGACGTCCTCAACCTCTCCTTCAACCGCATCCAGTTCACGCCGGACCTGATGCCCTCGGACATCACCGGCACGGACATCCTGGAGGAGGACAAGGCCACTGGCCACCGCACCTTCCGCTTCGTTCAGGGCCCGCTGTTTGCCAACATCATCCTGGCCGACGAGGTGAACCGCACCCCGCCCAAGACGCAGGCGGCGCTGCTCCAGGCCATGCAGGAGTACCGCATCACCGCCGGCGGGCGCACCTACCCGCTGGACCTGCCCTTCCTCGTGTTCGCCACGCAGAACCCCATCGAGCAGGAGGGCACCTACCCGCTGCCCGAGGCCCAGCTCGACCGCTTCATGTTCCTGGTGGACGTGGGCTACCCCTCCGCCGAGGAGGAGGTGCAGATCGTCAAGAGCACCACCGCCGGGGCCCAGCCGAAGCTGGAGAAGATCCTCTCGCCCGAGCGCATCCTCGCCCTCCAGGAGCTGGTGCGCCGGGTGCCCGTGCCGGACCACGTGGTGCGCTACGCGGTGGAGCTGGTGCGCAACACGCGCCCCAAGGAGCCGGGCGTGCCCGAGTTCGTGGCGAAGAACGTCTCGTGGGGCGCCGGCCCGCGCGCCAGCCAGTACCTGGTGCTCGCGGCCAAGGCCCGCGCCATCCTCTCCGGGCGCTTCGTGGCCACGGTGGAGGACGTGCGCGCCCTGGCCCGCCCCGTGCTGCGCCACCGCGTGCTGCCCAACTTCACCGCCGAGAGCGAGGGCATCACCTCGGTGAAGCTGGTGGATCAGCTCCTCTCCACGGTGAAGGGCTAGCCGCGGGGCTCCATGACGCTGCTCGACGCCCAGACGCTGTCCCGGCTGCAGGGGGTGAAGCTGCGCGCCCGCGCGGTGATGGAGGGCGTGCTGTCCGGCCTCCACAAGAGCCCCCACCAGGGCCAGAGCGTGGAGTTCGCCGAGCACAAGGAGTACGCCCCCGGCGATGAGCTGCGCCACCTGGACTGGAAGGCCTACGGCAAGTTCGACAAGTACTACATCAAGCGCTTCGAGCATGAGACGAACCTGCGCTCGGTGATGGTGGTGGATGCCTCGGCCTCCATGGGCTACCGCAGCGGGGTGCTCTCCAAGCTGGAGGTGTCCACCATCCTGGCTGGCGCGCTGTGCTACCTGCTGGTGCGCCAGCAGGACGCGGCGGGGCTCGCGGTGATGGTGGGGGACGCCTTCAAGGACGTGCCCCCGCGCGCCTCCGCCGGGCACCTCAACGTGCTGCTGGATGCGCTGGAGCACATCCAGGCCCAGGGCACGACGAACCTGGCTGGCGCGGCGGACCACCTGGCCGAGGTGCTCCCACGCCGCTCCACCGTCATCGTCCTCTCGGACCTGCTGGATGAGCGCCAGGACGCGCTCAAGCGCATCCTCGCCCTGCGCCAGCGCAAGAACGACGTGGTGCTCTTCCACGTGGTGGATCCCGCGGAGCTCACCTTCCCCTTCGATGATCCCACCCTCTTCCTGGACATGGAGGGGGACAGCCGCATCGAGGTGAACCCACGGGAGATCAAGGAGAGCTACCTGGAGGAGTTCGGCGCCTTCCTCGCGAGCGTGAAGTCGGCCTGTGCCGAGGCGGACGTGGACTACGAGCTGGTCCGCACGGACGAGCGGCTGGACGAGGTGCTGCTGCGCTTCCTGGGGCGGCGGGGGAGGCGGCGGTGATCTTCGGCAACCCGTGGATGCTGGTCGGAGCGCTCGGCGCGCTCATTCCCCTGCTGGTGCACCTGTTCGATCGGCGGCGGCCTCGCCCGCATCCCTTCCCGCCCATGGCCTTCGTGCTGCGCAGCCAGAAGCGCACGGCCAGCCGGCTCAAGCTGAAGCGGCTGCTGCTGTACGCGCTGCGCACCCTCATCCTCCTGGCCATCCCCGTGGCGCTGGCGCGGCCAGAGCTGCGCAAGGATGCGCAGGCCGCGGCGGTCGCGAAGGGCCCGGCCGCCACCGCCTTGGTGCTGGACGCCTCGCTCTCCATGCGGTGGGGCAAGGACAGCTCGCTCTTCGAGCGCGGGCGGGACGAGGCCCGGGACGCGCTCAAGGATCTGCAGGCTGATGAGCCCTCCACGGTGCTGGTGTGCACGAGCACGCCCGCCGCGCCGCCACCGCCCGGCTTCGATCGCGCGCGGCTCCGGGCCATCATCGACGAGGCGAAGCCCACGTATGGCACCGCGGACCTCTCTCGCTGCATGGAGATGGCGGCGCGCGCGCTGGAGGAGAACCCGACGCCGGGCAAGCGGCTGGTGCTCATCTCGGACATGACGGCCTCGGCCTTCCGGCTGGAGGCTCCACCGCCGACGGTGAAGGACCCCACCGGCAAGCTGGTGCGGCCCGAGGTGGTGCTCCGCGACGTGGTGTCAGGCCAGGAGGCGCTGCCCAACCACGCCCTGGTGGACATGAAGATCGAGTCCGCGCTGCAGGCCGGGCCTCGCGCCTTCCAGTTCACCTTCACCGTGAAGAACCATGGCCCGGAGGCCTTGAAGGATCTGGAGGCGGCGGTGCGAGTGGGCGAGTCCACGCTGGCCAAGGGCTTCGTCGATGTGCCCGCCAACGGCACCGCGCAGAAGACGCTCACGGTGCGCTTCCCCCAGGGCGGCACGGTGGAGGGCGCGGTGACGCTCGCGCCGGACGAGCTGCCCGAGGACGATCAGCGGGCCTTCGTGCTGCCGGTGCCGCGGGCGCTCAAGGCGCTCGTCGTCAACGGCGCGCCGCACGCCACGCGCTACCGGGACGAGGCCTTCTTCGTGGAGGCGGCCCTGTCCGCCCCGGGCTCGCCGGTGGAGGTGGCGGTGCGCGACACGGACGCCGGCCTGCGCGAGAACTTCTCCGCGTATGACCTGGTGCTGCTGCTCAACGTGTCCCCTCCAAGCCCGGAGGACGCGGAGCGGCTGGCCTCCTTCGTGGACGCGGGCGGCGGCCTCTTCGTGAGCATGGGCGACCGGGTGGACCCGGATGCGTACAACAAGCGGCTCGGCACGCTGCTGCCCCGAGCGCTGCGCCTGGTGCGCACCAGCGTGGAGCGAGAGGACCCCGAGGCGGAGACGAAGTCGGCGAAGCTGGCGCAGGTGGAGGTGGAGCACCCGCTCTTCTCGCCCTTCACCGGTCGCGCCGAGGAGGGCCTGGTGGGGGCTCGCTTCTACCGGTACATGCTGCTGGAGGCGGACAGCCCCGCGGCCGCTGGCACCAGTCAGGTGCTGGCCACCTACGAGGACGGCGCACCGGCCGTCGCGGTGGCGCGGCGAGGCAAGGGGCGCGTGGCGCTCTTCACCAGCACGGTGGATCGCGACTGGAGCGACTTTGCCATCCGCACCAGCTTCCTCCCGCTCATGCAGCGCTTCGCCGCATACCTCACCGGCTCGCTGGAGGAGCGGGTGGAGCAGCGCGTGCGCGTGGGCGAGACGGTGACGCTGCGGCCCGAGGGTGGGCAGGCCATCGCCGCGGTGCGCGCTCCGGATGGGACGGAGCTTCCCGTCAAGGCGCAGCAGGACGGCAGCCTGGTCGCAGGGCCCGTGGTCGAGCCGGGCCTGCATGCCGTGCTGGGCGCCGAGGGCAAGCCGCTCCAGGCGCTCGACTTCCCCGTGACGCTGGATCCAGCCGAGAGCGACCTCACGCGTGTCCCCACCGACACGCTCACCGCCTACTTCGGTGAGGAGACGGTGAAGGCCTCCAGCAGCGACGCCGAGCGCCCGAAGGTGCCCCTGTGGACGTGGCTCATCGTCGCCGCCTGCGCCGCCTTCTTCCTCGAGGGCACGCTGCTCCGGAAGTAGCGCGGGTCGGATCCACCTCGTGCCGACCCGTGATCCCCCAGACGCAGCACCCACGCGTGCCGAGCTGACCGAGCTCCTGGAGCGCGAGCGCCAGGCCCGGAGAGAAGCGGAGGCGGAGCGGGCCCGCCTGTACGAGGTGTTGATGCAGGCTCCCGCCTTCATCTCCCTGGTTCATGCGCGCCAGCAGGCAGAGGCGCTGGCCTCCGAGCTGAAGAACAGCGAGGAGCGCTACCGGGCGTTCGTCAGCAAGAGCACCGAGGGCATCTTCCGCTTCGTCGCTGCTCCCCCCGTGCCCACCACACTGCCCGAGGATGAGCAGATCGCCCTCATGTTCCAGGGTGGGTACATCGCGGAGTGCAACGACGCCATGGCCCGGATGTATGGCTTCGGCAGCGCGGAGGAGCTCAAGGGCGCTCGGCTGGACGCGCTGCTCGTCCGAGAGGACCCGCGCAACACCGAGTACCTGCGGGCCTTCATCCAGAGCGGCTACCGGATCGACGGCGCGGAGTCTCAGGAGGTGGCGCAGGATGGCACGCCCAGGGTCTTCCTCAACAACCTCATGGGCATCGTCCAGGGAGGCCACCTCCAGGGCGCCTGGGGCACCCAGCGGGACGTCACGGAGCAGCGCCACGCCGAGGAGGAGCTCAAGCGCGCGGAGTCGCACTCGCGCTTCCTCTCCGAGGCCAGTGCCGTGCTCGCCTCGTCCCTGGACTATGAGGCCACCTTGCGGAACGTGGCCCGGCTCGCCGTCCCCACCCTGGCGGACTGGTGCCTGGTGGATCTGATGCAGGACGATGGGTCGTTCAAACGGGTGGAGGCCGTGTGCGCGGCGTCCGAGGATGCCGAGCTGGCTCAGCAAGTACAGCGCGCCGGAGTCATCCCTAAGAACAGCCCGCAGTTGATCTCGGTGCCGCTGGTGGTGCGCGGGCGCGCCCTCGGTGTGCTGTCCTTCTTCACGTTCCACTCGGGCCGGCGCTACACGGCGGCGGAGCGCACCCTGCTGGAGGAGCTCGCCCGCCGCGCTGCGCTCTCCGTCGAGAATGCCCGGCTCTACCGGGAGGCCCAGGAGGCCGTCCGCCTGCGCGATGAGTTCCTCTCCATCGCCAGCCACGAGCTGAAGACGCCCCTCACTCCCCTGAGCCTGAAGCTGCAGATGCTCGTGCGCGAGGTGCAGCGACAGCCAGACTCGCCCTTCCGGAGAGCCGTGGAGGGCTACATCGCCGTGGCCTCGCGTCAGGTGAAGAAGCTGTCCGAGCTCATGAGCGATCTGCTCGACGTGGCCCGGATCGCCGGCGGACGGTTCCGCCTGGAGTTCGAGGAGGTGGAGCTGGGCGCGCTCGCTCGTGAGGTCGTCGCGCGCTACGAGCCCGAGGCAGCACGGGCTGGCTCAGCACTCGTGCTCGAGGGTACGGCGAAGCACGTGGCCGGGCAGTGGGATCGGCTCCGGCTGGAGCAGGTCATCACCAACCTGGTCGACAACGCCATCAAGTACGGCGCTGGCAAGCCCATCCATGTCTCCCTGGAGGCGGACGCGGGCCGGGCCTGCCTGCGCGTGAGGGATGAGGGCATCGGCATCGGGCCAGAGAGCCTGTCGCGGATCTTCGAGCGCTTCGAGCGTGCCGTGTCCGATCGCCACTATGGAGGCCTGGGCCTGGGCCTCCACATCACCCGCACCATCGTCGAGGCGATGGGTGGCAGCATCCAGGTCGAGAGCACTCCCGGGCAGGGAGCCACATTCACCGTGGTGCTCCCCCGGACTCCCGCGGCGGCACGTCCCACCTCCCCGTCGGTGTAGTGTAGGGCGGGGCCGAGCCACGGCCCTTCCTGCCGATGGTTCGGAGGCTCCTGGTGAAGATCCTGGCTCTGCTGGCAGCACTGCTGCTGTCCCTGTCCGCGCATGCGGCGCTCCGCTTCCCCACCCCACCTGACAGCGGCCAGCATGTCGTTGACCCGGCGGACCTCATCACCACCGAGGACGAAGCGGAGATCCAGGCGATGGGCGAGCGGCTCTGGGCCGATCAGCAGATCCAGCTCGTCGTCGTGGCCATCGACTCGATGGCACAGTACGGCGGGGCGAGGATGGACGTCGAGGACTTCGCCTCCCTCCTCTTCCGAGATTGGGGCATTGGCACCTCCACCGACCAGGGCCCCGAGGAGAGCATGGGGATCCTCCTGCTGGTCAGCCGGCTCGACCGGAAGGCCCGCATCGAGCTGGGTGCCGGCTGGGGCCAGGAGAAGGATGCCCAGAGTTGGAGCCTCATGCAGGATCACCTCGTCCCGGCCTTCAAGAAGGACCGCTACTCGTCCGGCCTGGTCTTCGGAGCGTCCGCGCTGGACGGCATGGCCCGTGGCCAGGAGCTGCCTCGCAGGCCCCTCACCCAGGAGATGAAGCTGGGGTTCGGGGGTGGCGGACTGGTGTTGCTCTGGAGCGTCATCTCTCTGCTGCGCAGCGGCACGCGTGGCTCCGCCTGGGGCTTCTGGAGCATCATCTTCGGCGTCTTGTGGACGATCCTGGGCTTCGTGTTCGCCCTGCTGACTTCGAGGCGCCACCATCACCACCACCACTGGGGAGGCGGCCACTCCGGCGGCGGCGGCGGGGGCGGAGGCGGTTCTTCGGGTGGCGGTGGCGCCACAGGCTCGTGGTAGGGGGAGAAGCCATGAAGCCCGCATCCAAGCTCTTCAGCGAAGCGGACCACCGGCGCGTCACCGAGGCCGTCACCCGAGCCGAGACTCGCACCTCCTCGGAGATCGTCCCCGTCATCGCCACCTCCAGCGGGCGCTATGACCGGGCCGAGGACATGGTCGGCCTCTGGTTCGGGGTGCTCACCCTGTGCGGGGGCTGGTGGCTGGCCCAAGGAGTCGAGCTCTCCGAGTGGGGCGTTCCCCGTCCCAGGCTCGGGCTGCCCTCGGTGCTAGGGCTGGTGCTCGGCGGGTGGTTGCTGGGCGTGCTCCTGGCCCACCTGTCCGGAGGCCTGCGCCTGCTGTTCACCCCGCGGCGTGAGCAGAAGGTCGAGGTGGAGCGCGCCGCCCGGGAGTCCTTCTTCGACCGCCGCGTCCACCACACCGAGGGCGGCAGTGGCCTGCTTATCTACGTCAGCCTGCTCGAGCGCATGGCCGTGGTGCTCGCGGACGCCCAGGTGCTGGAGAAGCTGGGGCAGCAGAAGGTGGACGCGCTGTGCGCGAGCCTGGTCTCGGAGCTGCGGAAGGGCGCGCATACGGACGCGCTCTGCAACACCATCGAGCAGGCGGGACTCGCACTCGCAGAGGCACTGCCTGCCTCCACTCAGAACCGCAACGAGCTCGCCGATGCCCTGGTGATCAGGGACTGACCTGGCGCCCCAGCGTGCTCCGGCCGCTCACGACTCCTCTGAGGAGCCACCCGGATCCGAGGCGGCACCGCGCGACACATAGGAGACCACGGGAGCGGTGCCGCGCCGGCCCTGTCGAGGCTGACGGGGGCTGTGCGGCCGCTCTCCGCGAGGTCCCTGATGGCCATGCTGCTGCGGATGCGCTCCCCCATTCGCGGCATGAGGAGGCCCGCCTCCCGCTGCATGCTGAGGATGGCCGCCCCGAGGCGCGCCCTGCCCTCCACCACCGTGAGGGCCTCGCCTGCCGTGAGGAGCCCCCTGCCCTCCACCACCAGGCGGAGCTCGTGCGCCGCGCGGCTGTCCGGAGCCTCCGCCGCCGTGGGAAGCTCTCGCGCCGTGTGGCTGCTCGGAGCCTCCGCCGCCGTGGGGTGCCCTCGCACCGCGCGGCTGCTGGGAGCCGCCGCCGTGGGGTGCCCTCGCGCCGTGCGGCTGCCTTGCTCCTCCTCCGTTTGGAGCTTGCGCGCCGTGCGGCTGTCCTGCCCCTCCACCGCTGTGTGAAGCCTGTGCGTTGTGCGGCGTTGCAGCTCCTCCACCGCCGTGCGGAGCTCGCGTGCCATGCGCCGTTGCAGCTCCTCCACCACCGTGCGGAGCTCGCGCGCCGTTTGGGGGCCCGGCCCCTCTGCTGCCTCCCTGAGGACGCTCGCCCTGCGGCCGAGACTGCCCACCGGCTCCCTGAGGAGAGGAGCCACCCAGGGGAGGACCGCGCCGACCACCTCCGCCCGTCCGCCCCGAGTGCCCGCCGCCCCGAGGACCGCCCCCTGGGCCACCCCGGTGCGAACGATCTCCACCTCGCCCCGCCCGCGCCAGCTGGGCCACCTTGGGACGCTCGCCACCTCCCTGGCGCAGCAGCGCGAACTCGTCCTCCACCTCGGGAGCCGCGGCCTCGGCCACCGGGACGAACGGGCGCTCCGCCGGGAGAAAGGAGCGCCCTCCCTCACCGTGCGGCTTGCCTCCGGAGCGCCGCGGGCCTCGCGCGTCCGGGGCGCCTCGGCCGCTCGGCACGAAGTCTGGGGTCAGCTCTCGCCGGACATAGGCCCGCCAGATCTCCGACGCGTCCCCCTCGCGCCCCATCAGGCTCGGGTCGTAGCCTGCGAAGAAGAGGCGCAGGTTCTCCAGGTCCCGCTTGAAGAAGAACTCCGCGCGGCTGTTGGCCGCCGCGGCGACGGTCTGCGGAAAGTCGATGATGATGGGGCCGCTGGCCCCGAGCAGGATGTTGTACGCGCTCAGATCCCCGTGGATGAGGTCGCAGGAGAGGATCTTCACCGCCTGCTGCCGCAGATCCCGGTAGAACTCCGTCGCGAGCTCCGGCGTCAGCAGCGCGTCGATCAGGCGCGGCGCGGGCTGGCCCTCGGCGTCCACCACCAGCTCCATCAACAGCACGCCCTCGTAGAACATCACCGGCGCAGGCACCCGCACCCCGGCGGCGTGCAGCTTGCCAAGCGTATCCGCCTCGGCCGTCTTCCACGCCTCTTCCTCGGCCGCCTGTCCGAAGCGGCTGCCCTTCTCCATGGCTCGCCGCGTGCGGCTGTTGCGGACCAGGCGCCCTTCTTTGTAGCCCGAGTTGTTCTTGAAGCTGCGCTGGGTGCGCTCCTTGTAGATCTTCGCCGCCACGTACTGGCCGCCGTGCGTGACGATGTACACGTCCGCCTCTTTGCCGCTCTTGAGGCGGGTGGTGACTTCATCAATCACGCCGTCGGCGAGGAGGACTTCGAGCGCTGCGTGCATAAGAGCCCTGTGTGTACCACGCTTACCCGGTCGTTTCGCTGCCGCCCCGAGCCCTCTGCCTGTCGTACCTCACGGCGGGACGACGGGCTACTCTGCAGTGTGTCCCTCGCCTGCTCCCATGTGGGAGTGGCTTGGGGCCCCATCCCTCCCTGAAAGTCTGAACCTCTAGTAGTTCCAGAGAGTTACCCAGCTATTCGATGCCCAGCCAGTCAGGCGCGAAGGTGAGCCCGGAGGAGAGGTGCGACCCGAAGCAGCCCTCGTTGCCCCAGCCGCCGGCCTGGCCCTCGCACGCGTCGGCGAGCTCCTGGACGGCCTCCGTCCCCGCCTCGAGGAGCACCTCCCGCCCGTGGAGGCGCAGCGTGGCGCCGGGCGTCTCGGCGGACCACTGGACGGTGAGCGTGGAGAGCCACTCCATCCGCGCACCCGCCTTGCGGAGCGCCTCCTCCACGTCCAGGCCCTCGTAGGGAGGCTTCTTCGTGGACTTCTTCGTGCGGTGATCCGTCTCGTGGAAGATGCGGGCCACATCCGCGCGGGTGGCGGGACGCGCCCGGAAGCGGCACGTCCCCCGAGGCGGATGCTCCGTCAGCATGCGCCGCAGGGCCGTGGACATGCGCGTGAGCGCGACGGGCGAGCCGTTGATGAACACGTCCTCCAGCCACCGCTGGCCGCGCCAGTCCGTACGCCGCCAGAGGAACAGCTCCAGCCCCTCGAGCTCCTTCGACCCTGAGTGGCGCCTCTTCGCATCACGCATGAGCCCTCCACCGCTGGATGCAACGGGTAGCAAGATCGACCTTACCCATTTTTTGGCACCGGTTTTGAAGCCGGCGGCGAGCCCGTGTCGGCGGAACTGCGGCCTGGGCAAAACCTGGAACCCGAACTGCCGTCCACTGCCACCTGCCGGGAGCAGCCTGGGCCAACCTGACTGCTTGTCTGACAGGTTCATTCCGGGCCCCGCCGCCAGCAGGCCCACCCCCGAATCTCCGGCCTGGAAAGAGGGGAAGGGGCCTGCGGACTCAGTGGCCGCGCAAGGCGTGCGCCTTGGCCCGGGTGCGTCCAGCAGACCTCCGCGGCGTTCATCGGCCTGGGCCTGCGCCGACGGAGGCTCCACCGACTTGCCCCAGTGCCTTCGCTCAACACCCCCTCACGGCTGTTCGGGTTGAGCCACTCAGAAAGGACAAGCCCAGCCGGGCCGCTTCCCGCAGACCGAGCCTTGAGATCTTCCAACTCCGCTTCCTTCTGGGTGAGGGCAGCGAGGAGGGCTTCGGGGGTGTTCGCCCGCCGGTCCACCTCCACCTTTCCGTCCATCATCTCCGCCTTGGAGATGACGGCAAGGACGGCCTTCGCGGGCAGGGCGCGATCCTTGAAGCCCACCTGCATGATGAGCCGCTCGCCCGGGCCCAGGTCCGTGATGGGCTCCAGGGCGAGGATGCGGTCGCCGACGTCCACCCACTTGAAGCGGGTTCGGTCCACCACGAGGCTGTCGCGGTCCAGGGGGCCGTTGAAGGCCACCAGGGTGAGGTTGCCTGCGGCCACGTACACCTCGGGGATAGGCTCGGCAGAAGTGGTGGGCAGCGAGGCACGCCGATCCTGGCGCTGCCGGGCAGGGAACTGGGGTTGGGCGGAGGCGGCACTCACCACCAGAAGGGAGAGCGCGAGGAAAGGCCACGTCATGGGTTGGGCCAAGGAAGCAGAACCTCCGAGGTCACCACCCTAACAGATGAACAACGCTAGCGACGTGTCTCCCAAGTGCAGGCCTCAGAGGCAGGCGGTGATTTCTGGGAGAGCAGCCTCTTCCGGGATATCGTGACTCGGCGGGGCACGCTCCATACGGAACGGATTCAGCGCGGGGGTGCCCCAGTCGAGGAGGTCCGGTGTCGTACGCGCAGTTCCTGGCGAAGGTTCCCATGTTCGAGCACCTCGCACAGGAGCAGCTCGAGCACCTGTCCGGCCTGCTCCACGCGCGGCGCTACCCCAAGGGAGAGGTCATCTTCCACGAGGGGGACGTGGGCACCGCCCTCTTCATCATCCGCAAGGGGCAGGTCGCCATCCGCCTGAGCTCCCTGGACGGCAAGGAGGCCACGCTGGCCCTGCTGGAGCGAGGAGACTTCTTCGGGGAGCTGGCGCTGCTGGATGGGGAGCCCCGCTCCACGGACGCCGTCGCGAGGGAAGAGACCGAGCTGCTGAGCCTCCAGCAGGAGAGCTTCCACCGCTTCCTGGAGTCCTCGCCCCAGGTGGCGCTAGGCCTGCTGGCCTCGCTGAGCCGCCTGGTGCGGCGGGTGACGCGGCTCGTCCACGACGCGACGTTCCTGGATGCGCGCACCCGGCTGATCCGCGTGCTGCTCGAGCTGGCCAGGAGCCAGGGCCGGCCCGGCACCGACGGCGTGGTCATCACGCAGAAGCTCACCCAGGCGGAGCTCGCCAACCTGTGCGGCCTCACCCGGGAGAGCACCAACAAGTGGCTGCGCTTCTTCGTCCGCGAGGGCCTGCTCTCCTACGAGGGGGGCCAGATCACCCTGGTCCACCCCGAGCGGCTCCTCCAGGATGCCGAGTAGCCGGCACCGATCAGCCATAGACGTCGTCGTTGGCCGCCTCATCCCCTGCCATCAGGCGCGCGGTACGCTCCAGGCGCTCGGAGGCCATGTGCGAGAGGTAGTCGCGCAGCCCCGGCTGGCTGAGCAGGTGCCGCTCACACGCGTCGCGGCTCAGCCTCAGCAGGGTGCACTCCGTGTCCGTGACGACGGTGGCGGTGGCAGACGTGCCGAGCAGCAGAGCGATCTCCCCGAACATGTCGCCCTCCTGCAGCGGCTGGCAGGCGAGCTCGCCGCCATCGGAGCGATGGTGCGTCACTCGACACCGGCCTCGCAGCAGCACATAGAGCGCATCCACCGCCCGCCCCTGGGCGATCAGGGGCCTGTCCGCCGGCAGCGAGCAGAGCTGGAACTCGAGCGCCACTGCCTGCCGCTGTACCTGCGACAGGGGACGGAACAGCGGGCTGTTGCTCATCATCTGGCCGAGCATCCGCTCCCGGTGGAAGGTCTGCAGCACCTGCCCCACGGCGGGGTAGCGCATGATCAGCTGCTCCACGCGCACCCGCGTCAGCTCCAGCACTACCGTGGGCTCGTACGCCTTGATGCGGGCGCGCCCGGGCCCCTCGGCCGCCAGCACCATCTCTCCAAAGAGGTTGCCCTCGCCCATGAGGGCCACCGAGCGCTCCCCGCCCTGCTCCAGCTTCTGCACCACCTCCACGCTCCCCTCCACGATGACGAACATGGAGGTACACACCGTGCCCTCGTCGATGACGATGTCCCCGGGCTGGAAGAACCGCATCTCCAGGCCCTCCAGCAGCGACAGGAAGGCGTCCCCGCTCAGCTGCGAGAAGATGGGGAAGCGCGGCACCTTGCCCGTGCCGGGCTGGGACACGACGGCCACAGGATCCGAGGGCGCGGAGACCGGCGTGGGCGCGAGCAGCAGCGGCGGGGTCTGCCGGCGGGAGTAGAGCTCGGCCAGCAACCGCTGGGTGCGCTCGTGCCGCGGCTCGATCTGGAGGATGATCTTGCACAGGGCCATGGCCCTCAGCATCCAGCCACGCCGCGCCCAGGCATCCGCCAGCACCTCATACGTCGCCAGGGCGTCCTTGCGGCGCCCCAGCCGCTGGAAGAGCTCCGCCACCATGCGGCGGCTCGTCAGGTCCTCGGGGACCTCCTCCACGACCTTCTGATACTCGGAGAGCGCGGCTTCGACCTCTCCCGAAGCCAGCAATTCCGCGGCCTTGTCCTTGCGCTGGCGAACCACGTGAGTCATGAGAATTCCCCCCCTTCCAGGCCCGTTCCCCTCTCAAGGGTTTTCGAGCCTGTCAGCGTTAGCCTGCCTCTTTCGGGGCGTGGGATCTGTGAGGGGAATCACGCTCCAGGTGTGAAGCCGTTCACACCGCACCTGCGAGCCCC
The DNA here is from genome assembly GCF_035629615.1 of Hyalangium sp. Classification (GTDB taxonomy): domain Bacteria; phylum Myxococcota; class Myxococcia; order Myxococcales; family Myxococcaceae; genus Hyalangium. The sequence goes on from NZ_DASPHO010000792.1 coordinate 16,967, forward strand.
CAGCGATGTGGGTAAGGTGGGGTGGTGACAACTGCCTCCGCTCTCTACCGCGACTGTGCCCGCCTCTTCATGGTGGGCTTCCCTGGCCCTCGCATCGATCAGGACTTCGCCGCGCTCGTGGATGACGGCATCTTCGGCGCCATCCTCTTCAAGCGGAACGTCGGCTCCGCGCAGGAGACGGCGGCCCTGTGCCGGGACATCAAGACGCGCGCGCGCCGGCCCTTCATCCTCTCGGTGGATCAGGAAGGCGGCCGCGTGGCCCGGCTGCGGGGTGCGCCCTTCACCGCCCTGCCCTCCATGCGCGAGCTGGGGCAGCGGGGAGATGAGGGCCTCGCCGAGCGCGTCGGGCGGCTGCTCGCGCACGAGCTGCGCGCCGTGGGCTTCGACTGGGACTTCGCGCCCGTGCTCGACGTGGACACCAA
>NZ_DASPHO010000793.1:0-20688 GCF_035629615.1 Hyalangium sp.
CTCTCCTCGAAGTAGATCTCATGGAGAGCGGACACGCGGAGGCGACCGGTGTTGTAGGGCTCGATCGGTGGGTAGAGGGAGCGAGGGGCCATGGCGGGCTCGGGGTAGGGGAGGCGCGTCGGCAGACTAGCAGAGCCTTGGGGGGCGCTTGCTCGCCTGCCCCTCGTGCGAGAGACGAGCACCCTGCGCGCCGAGCGAGGGGCGCGGCAGCCTGTGGAAGGGCCGCCGCGCCCGCGCCAGGTCGGGTCAGGGCACGCGGCAGGCCTGCAAGAGCTCGGACACCGCCGACTCCAGAGCCAGCTGCCGCTGAGCCCCGCTTCGCTCCCGGAGCTGGATGGACCGCGCCGCCTGCTCACGGGCCCCCACCAGGAGGACGAACGGCACGCCGTCATGGTGCGAGTCCAGGATCCGCCGTGACAGCGTCTCGCTCCGTGCGTCCTCGCTCGCCCGGAGCCCCGCCTCCTCGAGGCGCACTCGCACCTCCGAGGCGTAGGCCTGCGAGTCCTGTCCCACGGGGAGCACGCGCAGCTGCTCCGGCGCGAGCCAGGCGGGGAGGGAGCCCTGGTGGTGCTCGAGCAGGATGCCGAGGAAACGCTCCACGCTGCCGAAGATCGCCCGGTGCAGCATGACTGGCCGCTGCTTCCCACCCCCCGAGTCCACGTAGTGGAGGCCGAAGCGCTCGGGCAGCACGAAGTCGAGCTGGATCGTCCCGCACTGCCAGTCCCGGCCGGAGCGGTCCTTCAGGATGAACTCCAGCTTGGGGCCGTAGAACGCGCCCTGGCCTGGCTGCATCCGGCAGTCGAGCCCCACGCGTCTCGCCGCCTCGAGCAGCGCGGCCTCCGCGCGATCCCAGACGTCGTCACTGCCCGCACGCTGCTCGGGGCGGCTGCTGAAGGCCACCTGGACGTCCTCGAAGCCGAAGTCCCGGTAGAAGACGCGCAGGGAGCGGCAGAACGCAGCAACTTCGTCGGCCACCTGCTCCTCCATGCAGAAGATGTGGCCATCGTCCTGCGTGAACTGGCGCAGGCGGAACAGCCCCTGCAGGGCACCGGAGGACTCGTTGCGGTGCACCAGCCCGAACTCCGCCAGCCGCAGGGGCAGGGCGCGGAAGGAGGGCGCCATGCGCTGGAAGATCTGGATGTGGCCCGGGCAGCTCACGGGCTTGACCGCGAAGGGCCGCTCGCCGTCATCCAGGATGAACATGCCCTCGCGGAAGTTCTGCCAGTGGCCGCTGCTCTCCCAGATGCGCTGGCCTAGAATCTGCGGCGTCCTCACTTCGCGGTAGCCGCCAGCGGCCAGCTCGCGGCGGACGCGCTCCTCGAGGAGCTGGTACAGGATGAACCCGCGAGGGTGCCAGAACACCATGCCAGGGGCCTCCTCCTGCATGTGGAAGAGGTCCAGGCGGTCGCCCAGGGATCGATGATCGTGTTCGCTCAGCATGTCCGTTCTCCGTGTCGGTGAGGTGGAAAGCCGGACCGGAGCGGGGCTGAAGCTTCTTGCGCGGTGCGCCCCGTCCGGTTCTTCCGGCGGGGCTGCGGTGTCCGCGCGCTCAGCTCACGTGCGCACGACCGCCGGCCCGCCAGTGCGGGTGGTGGTCGTAGTCGTCGTGAGCTGGACGAACTTCATGGTGAACAAGATGCAGCGACGTGGGCTGGCTGTCAACCGGGGCTCCGGACATGGAGGAGGTGCACCCCAGGGGGAGGGTGGAGTTCACGTCCGCAGCCGAGTGTTCACCCCTGTGAGTTGACCGTGGGAGAGGCTTGCCGGCCCCCGGTCACGGTGGGGGGATACAAGGCCGCACCTGCTGCGAGGGAGCTGAGACCTGTGAGCCCTGTCACCTCCACTGGCCATCGCCTGCGGCAGCACACGCCTCGCATCCTCCAGCTCTGGGAGGAGCGGGTGCGGCAGCAGGTGCCGACCGCCCGAGCGCAAGCCTCGCCTGCCCTGCGCGACTCGCTCCCTGAGCAGCTTGGGGAGTTGGCCACAGCCCTCGAGCACCTCTCGCCCGTGCGGGGCCTGGGGGAGCGGGAGCAGTCGCGCGGGCGTAAGCATGGCATCGAGCGGGCGTCCCTGAAGGACTACTCCCTCGAGCAGGTCATCTACGAGTACCAGCTGTTGCGCCAGGTGCTCTTCGAGGTGCTGGAGGAGGAGGGCCCCTTGGGCGCCGCCGAGCGCAACGTGCTGCTCGACGCTGTGCAGATCCGCGAGCGTAATGCAGCCGGCGAGTTCTCGCGCCAGCGCAGCCTGGAGGCCGAGCGCGCCCGGATGGCCCTCCAGGAGGCGCACGCGACGCTGGAGCGAAGAGTGCGGGAGCGCACCGAGGCGCTCGCCTCGAGTGAGGAGCGCTTCCGGCTCCTGGTGGAGGGGGTGCGCGACTACGCGATCTTCACCTTGGACGCCGAGGGAGTCATCACCTCGTGGAACCTGGGCTGCGTGCGCATGAAGGGCTACTCGGTGGAGGAGGCCGTGGGCAGCCACTTCCGCATGCTCTACACGGAGGAGGCCCAGGCCCGGCGCGACGCAGAGGATCACCTGCTCATCGCGGAGCGTGAAGGACGCTTCCGGGGCGAGGGCATGCGCAAGCGCAAGGACGGCTCGCTCTTCCTCGCCGACGTGCTCATCACACCCATGTACCGGGAGCGCGTCCTCATCGGCTTCTCCAAGGTGGTGCAGAACCTCACTGAGCGGAACCTGCTGGTGCGCGAGCGCGACCTGTCGCGCAGCGCGGTGGAGAATTTCCGAGTGGAGCGCGAGGTTCGCGAGCGCTTCATCGCGATGGTGTCCCATGACTTGCGCACCCCCTTGAGCGCAGCGAAGGTGAGCGCCCAGCTCATCCTGCGCAACCCCGAGGCGCACGAGCACCACCTGGAGCTCGCCGCCCGCGTGGTGAACAACCTCGAGCGGCTGGACCGGATGGCAGGGGATCTGCTGGACGCCAGCCGCCTGCGTGAAGGCCTTGCGCTCTCGCTCGAGCTGTCCCTCTTCGACCTCAGGGCGCTGGTCCAGGAGGTGGCAGACGAGCTCGCCACGGTGCACGGCGACCGCTTCGTCGTGTACGCGGACGAGAAAGTGGAGGGCTACTGGAGCCGCGAGGGCTTGCGGAGGGTGCTCGAGAACCTCGCCATCAACGCGGTGAAGTACGGCGAGCCTGGCACCCCCATCACCCTCAGCGTGCAGCGCAGTGAGCACCGCGCGGGCCTGCGCGTCCTCAACCTTGGCAAGGGCCTCACCCCTGAGAAGCAGGCCTCTCTCTTCGGGCACTTCCAGCGAGGAGAGGAGGCTGAGAGCGGCTCCCTCCCGGGCTGGGGCGTGGGCCTCACGGTGGTGCGCGGCATCGTCGAGGCACTGGGGGGCACCGTCGGGGTGACGAGCACCCCGAACTCCGGCACCACCTTCCTCGTGGACCTGCCCATCGACTCACGCCCCTTCAAGAAGGAGCGGCAAGAACCGGCGTAAGCGGGGCGAGTGCTCCCCTTCCCGGTGAGGACGGGGAGTGCCCCACTGCGCGAGCCAGGGCTAGCCGTTCTCGGCGGAGGGGGGCGGGAGGCCCTTGCCCGCGGGGGCCACCACCTTCAGCTCCGAGCGCTCATCCAGCGCGAGCCCGTCCCCCTTCGGCTCTGTGTCGGTGACCGCGATGACGTCCCCGCGGTGGAGCTTGAAGAAGCGCTCGTTCTTCTCCGTGCGGTGCTTGTCCTGCATGGCCAAGCCCACGCGGCCCTCGGGGCCGCAGCCGATGTAGCGCTGGCGCCCCTTGCCCTCGAGCGGCTCGGAGACGATGCGGAAGAGCCGGCCCTGCGGCAGCTCCGGCCATGCCTCGCCCTTCGGTGCCAGCATCAGGTAGCTCATCTTCAGGGACTCCTTGTGCAGCCCCGCGGCCCGCGCCAGCTCCTCCACCACGTGCGGCATGGGCCACGAGCGCTCCGCGTGGCACCAGTCGCTCTCCTTCACCAGCGCCGGGCAGTTGCCTCGGAACATGCAGGGCGCTCGCACCGCGTAGCCCTTGCCCACCAGCACGTCCCTCACCTTGAGCAGGGCGCGCGAGGTCTCCCGCAGGGCCGGCTCCACCACCAGGAGGCTCCCGCCCTTCTTCACCTGGGCCAGCGCCTGCTCCAGCAGCGCCGCCCGAGGGCCGATGGCGCCATCCCCCGTCCCGTACAGCTCGTTGAGGACGTGGCCCATCGTGATGAGATCGAACTGGCCCTCGGGGAGGGGCGCCTTGCGCGTCGGGTCCCACTCGCGCGTGGCCAGCGCCTCTCCTGCCTCCGCGGCGAGCGAACGGGCGAGCGCCAGCGCGGGCTTGCTCCGGTCGGCCGCCGTCACCTCCTGCGCTCCGGCATCCAGCGCGGCGAAGGCCAGCGGACCCGGGCCGCTTCCCAGGTCCAGCACGTGCCGGGGGCGGCTGGGCAGCTCCCCCAGGGCCTGGCGCGCCTGGGCGTAGGACACCGGCCAATAGAAGAGCAGGTAGGCACCCAGCAGCTTCGGGTCGTCCATGTACCGGGCGCCCGCGAGCTGCCGCTCCCGAGTCAAGCCGAGCGAGAGCTGCTTCACCCCCGCGCCCACCTCCTTCACCTCCTGGGGCGTCAGCCGCGTCTCCGGCCCGTCTCCCTTGCGGCGGGCCTGTCTCCAGACGGAGATGAGCCGCGGAATCCACCGCTCGAGATCCTTGCTATACGCGTCGGCCATCGACACTGACTCCCACGGAAGGGTCGCCTCTGGGCGGCGACCGCGTTAAACCCTGTCCCACATGATCTCCGTCCGAGGCCTGCGCAAGCACTACAAAGTCCACAAGCGCCCGCCCGGCCTCAAGGCCGCCTTCCGTTCGCTCTTCCATCGCGAGTACACCACCGTGAAGGCGGTGGATGGCATCTCCTTCGAGATCCGGGCCGGCGAGCGGGTGGGGTTCCTGGGGCCCAACGGGGCGGGCAAGACGACGACGCTCAAGGTGCTCTCCGGCTTGCTCCACCCCTCCGAGGGCGAGGTGCGGGTGGACGGCCACGTGCCCCGCCACCGCGAGGAAGCCTTCCTGAAGAAGATCATGCTCGTCATGGGGCAGAAGCAGCAGCTCCTCTGGGACCTGCCGCCGGCGGAGACGTTCGAGCTCAACCGCGCCATCTATGACGTCCCCCAGGCGCAGTTCAAGCAGACGGTGGACGAGCTGGTGGCGCTGCTGGAGCTGGAGGAGCTCATCCAGAAGCCCTCGCGGCAGCTCTCCCTGGGCGAGCGGATGAAGTGCGAGCTGGCGGCGGCGCTCATCCATCGTCCCAGAGTCCTCTTCCTGGACGAGCCCACCATCGGCCTGGACGTGTCGATGCAAGTGACGATGCGCTCCTTCATCAAGGCCTACACGGAGCGGCACGGCGCCACGCTCATCCTCACCAGCCACTACATGGATGACGTGGCGGCGCTCTGCCCCCGCATCGTCGTCATCGACAAGGGGGCGCTGTCCTACGACGGCGGACTGGACGCGCTGGTGCAGCGGGTCCGGCCGGAGAAGCGGGTCATGTTCCGGCTGGAGCAGCCGGTGGAGGCCGCGCGCCTCACCTCGCTGGGCCGGGTGGTGTCGCACGAGCCGGGCTCGGCGGTGCTGCAGGTGCCTCCGGAGGCGGTGAGCGCCACCATCAGCCGCGCGCTGTCGAGCCTGCCAGTGACGGACCTGACGGTGGAGAACGCGCCGCTCGAGGAGGTCATGAGCGAGCTGTTCGCCGAGAACAAGGCCCGCCGGGCCTCGGTCGCCGGCGAGGTGGGCTCATGAGCCTGCGCAACACCGTGCGTGCGTTCCCTTCGCTGTTGCGGGTGGGGTTCTCCGAGGCGCTCGCCTACCGTGCCGAGCTGCACGTCTGGGTGCTGTCCACCACCATGCCCTTCATCATGATGGCGCTGTGGACGGCGGTGGCGCGGGATGAGCCCATCGGCCCCTACAACGCGGAGGGCTTCGTGGGCTACTTCCTGGCCACCTTCGTGGTGCGGCAGCTCACGGGCGCCTGGGCGGCCTGGCAGATCAACTACGAGGTGCGGCAGGGCACGCTGGCCATGCGCCTGCTGCGGCCCATCTCTCCGCTGTGGGCCTACGCCGCGGAGAACCTGGGGGCCGTGCCCATGCGGGTGATGGTGGCGGTGCCGGTGGCGATCTTCTCGGTGCTCGTGGTGGGCGAGCAGGCGGTGCCTCGGGAGTGGTGGGGCTGGCCGCTGCTGCTGGTGACGCTGCTGGGAGGGTGGCTCATCACCTTCCTGGCGAACGTCTGCATCGGGACGATGGCCCTCTTCATGGAGAGCAGCAATCACGTGATGGATGTGTGGCTGGTGCTGTTCTTCATCCTCTCCGGGTACATGTTCCCCGTGTCGCTGGGGCCGCCCTGGCTGAGCGCGCTCGTGGACTGGCTGCCCTTTCGCTACCAGATCGGCCTGCCGGTGGAGGTGATGACGGGGAGGCACGAGCTGCCGGAGACGCTGCTGCTGCTGGCGCGTCAGTGGATCTGGGTGCTGGTGCTGGGGACACTCGCCGTCACCCTGTGGCGGCGAGGGCTGCGGCGCTTCGCGGCGTACGGAGGCTAGAGAGGGATGCTGCGCCGCTATTCGAGACTGCTCGGCGTGCAGCTGCGGGCCTCCAGCCTGCTGGCCATGCAGTACCGGGGGGACTTCCTGCTGGAGGGCGTCATCTCCCTGTTCTGGACATTCACGGCGATGGTGCCGCTCCTCGTCGTGTACGGGGAGCGGCAGGCCATCGCCGGCTGGAGCTTCGGCGAGGCGCTCTTGGTGGTGGGGTGGTTCACCCTGCTGCAGGGCGTGCTGGAGGGTGCCATCACGCCCAGCCTCAACGGGGTGGTGGAGCACATCCGCAAGGGAACGCTGGACTTCGTGCTGCTCAAGCCCGCGGACGCGCAGTTCCTGGTGTCCACCACGCGCTTCGAGCCGTGGCGATCCACCAACGTCCTCACGGGGGTGGCGATCTTCGTCTACTCCTTCCACCTGCTGGGGCGTGGGCCGTCCATCCCGGGGCTGTTGGCCTCGGTGGTGTTGCTGGGCACGAGCACGCTGCTGCTCTACTCGATGTGGATCCTCACGGTGAGCGCGGCCTTCTTCGTGGTGAAGGTGGACAACCTCACCTACTTCTTCCAGTCCATCTTCGATGCGGCGCGGTGGCCGTCGTCGGTCTTCAAGGGGCCGCTTGCCTTCGTGTTCACGTTCCTCATCCCGCTGGCGTTGATGACGACGTTCCCGGCGGAGGCGATGCTGGGGCGGTTGCCGCTCCGAGCGCTGGTGGCGGCGGTGGTGGGCTCCATCGTGTTCGCCTTCATCTCGCGCCGCGTGTGGCTGCGCTCCATCGGGCACTACACGTCCGCGGGCGGCTGAGCGCGGCCGTCGACCCGGTATCCCCTGGAAATTCTTGGGAGTGGGCTGGGTGCAAAACCACCCAGCACAACTTTTTCTCAGGATCCGCGATAAGGCTGACTGGAAAATCAACCTTCCAGGCACGAGGCGGGTGGGGATGGCATCGCTGCAGCGCTTGTTGCTGGGAATTGCACTGCTGGGAGCGTCCATCGCCTCGGCGGAGGATGCGCCTCAGCGCGTCGTCGCCATCGTCCCGCTGGGCCCAGTGAAGCAGGAGTACCTGGAGCGCGTGGCCCAGGAGATCCAGTCCCGCATGAATGTGCAGGTGCGCATCGAGCCGCAGCGCGAGCTGCCCTCGGAGGCCTTCTACAAGCCCCGCAAGCGCTGGCGCGCCGAGAAGCTCCTCGACGCCCTGGATGCGAGCCCGCCCGCTGGCGCTTGGAGGGTGGTGGGCGTGACGGAAGCAGAGATCTCCACAACCAAGGGCGACATCGTCGACTGGGGCATCGCGGGCCTGGCCAACATCGGCGGGCCGAGCTGTGTGCTGTCCGCGTTCATCTACAAGAAGCACAGCAAGGAGAAAGACGTGCTGCTGCGCAGGCTGGGCGACCTGGCCGTCCACGAGTTCGGCCACACGCTGGGCTTCCCTCACTGCGAGGCGAAGGGCTGCGTGATGGCGGACGCCAAGGGCAAGGCCATCACGTCCGCGGACGAGAGCTCCGGCCAGTACTGCGCGCAGTGCCTCGAGACCCTCTCACCCGAGGACCGGGCCTTCATCAAGAAGCAGCCGTAGGGCCTCGGGTCTTCATCACCCACTCACCCAAGGAGTTCGCATGAGACACACCCCACCTCTGCTTCTGGCCCTGCTGGCCGTGAGCGCCCTCGGGCTCGCCACTCCCGCCCACGCGGGCGCGGCGAAGTCGACGTACCCCGTCGTGTTCGCTCACGGCATGTCCGGCTTCGACGACATCCTCGGATACGACTACTGGGGAGATGACTACGGCACGTTCGTGGGCGACCCCTGTGACGAGACCTTCGAGGTCTACTGCAACGGGGACCTCAACACCGCGCAGAAGGCCTTCGTCGCCCAGGTGCAGCCGTTCCAGACCTCGGAGGTGCGCGGCCTGGACCTGGCCAATGACGTCGAGGGCTTCATGGCCTCCGTCGGGGCCAGCTACGTGAACCTCGTGGGGCACTCGCAGGGTGGCCTCGACATCCGCAAGGCCGCGCGCGTCCTGCGCGAGCGCAAGGGCTACACCGCCGTCAAGGTGGCCGTCAGCGTGTCCTCGCCGCACCGCGGCTCGCCGGTCGCCAAGTACATCCTGGGGCTCAACCCCGGCGTCACCAGCGTCATCGACGCGCTGGCCCGCTACTACGGCGACACGATCTACCAGCCCGGCAATGACGGCATCGCGGGCGCCAAGCAGCTCGTCTACAACGACTACGATGCGAACGACGGCAGGACCACGGGCATGAAGGCCTTCAACACCGCCTATCCGCCCAGCTCCCCGTATGCCACGCGCTTCGTCTCGCTCATCACCGCGCAGCACGGCGTGAACGTGAACCCGGCCCTCTACCTGCTCAAGGAGTTCTTCTTCGACATCGACGGCGACGGGGCCTGCACGGATGACTGCGACAACGACGGAGCTGGTGGCAAGGGCGACGGCGTGAGGAACGAGGCGGACGACGACGGGCTGGTCGGCATCAACTCCCAGCAGATGGGCCACCGGCTCTACTACACCGAGTACGTCGGCTTCGATTATGTCGGCACCGACACGGCGCTCGGCCAGGTGACCAACCTCAACGCGCCCACCGCCACCCAGATGACCTCCATGTCGAGCGTCATCATCCAGGACCACCTGGACGTGGTCGGCGTGGGGCCGGACACCTTCGATGAGCCGGAGTTCTACGCGGCCATCATCGACTACATCGCCTACTTCGACTGAGCGCAGCACACCGGGTGCCCAGAGGGTCCACGCAGGCGGATCCTCCGGGCCACCTCGCCACCTTGCCCGGCCTGTGGCAAGGAGAGAGCCGCATGAGGATGCGGACCAAGACGATTCTGGGTGGCTCGGCGGTGGCGCTCCTGGCCCTGCTCGCGGGCGTGTATCTCTCGTTCCGGAGCGCGGAGCCCGAGGCTCGGCTTGCTCTCGCAGCAGCTTCTGGCACAGGCCCTCGTGCGGAGCGGCCGCCTGCGACCGCGTCTGTCGCCAGCCCGAGCGCCCTGCCAGGCCCTGGAGGCGAGCCTCCTCCCTCCGCTCCCGTGCTGTCAGGAGATCCGGACAAGGAACTGGAGGAGCTGGCCACCTTCATGCGCGACCGCTTCGGCGCGAAGCTGAAGGAGCCCTACATCCAGATCAAGATGCTGGAAGACCTGATGCGCTTCTTCCAGAAGCGGAACCCGGACCGCTGGCAGGAGGAGCTGCTGGCGTTCCTCAAGAAGGCGTTCCCGGAGATGTACGACGAGCTGGCGGCGACGCTCCGCAACCGCGTGGACTACGAGAAGTGGGTGCGGGACAACGACTCCTACCTGCGCGGGCTCAATGACAAGGAGCGCCGCACCGCCATCTGGGATGCGCGCAACCGGCTCTTCGGCAAGGAGAATGCAGAGCGCATCTGGGCCTCCGAGCTGAAGAACCAGGCCCTGGCGGACACGCTCGTGGCGCTCGACGGGAAGCAGGACGCCAACCTCAAGCAGAAGCTGTCCACGTACAAGCAGCGCCTCCAGGAGATCCACGGCGAGCAGGCGGAGGTCTACCTGGACCGGCACCGCCAGGAGACGATGAACCGCTTCCTGGATCTGTCCTCGGTGCAGAAGGAGCTGACGGAGATGACGCCCCAGGAGCGCTCGCAGAGCCTGCGCACCGTCCGCAAGGAGCTGGGGCTGGACGAGGAGGCGCTGAAGCGCTGGGACGAGCTGGACAAGACCCGCGACACGCGCTGGGACGCGGGCGTGAAGTACATGGCGGAGCGCGAGGCCCTGGCGCAGCAGCTCTCCGGCCCCGAGCTGGAGACGAAGCTCCAGGAGCTGCGTGCGCGCTACTTCGGCACCGAGGCCGACGTGATTGGCCAGGAGGAGGCCAGCGGCTTCTTCCGCTTCGAGCGCCCCCGGCAGTGGGGACGCAACTGAAGGTTCAAGTGTTCGCTGCTCGGCAAGAGGGAGCCTCAGGGGCCCTGGCTGACGTGTAGCTCTGGGCAGCGCCCCCCTCCCTTCGTGCAGTACCGAGTGGACCTTTCGTGCCTACCTTCTCAGCGGGCGCTGACTCCCCAAGGGTGTCCCGATGGACCGACACGGTGCGCAGCTTTGGGTACTCCTTGGGGGCTTGCTGGTAGGGCCCCCCGCGGTGGCCTGTCCGGACTGTCCCACCGCCCGGGTGGTGCGCACCTCCGTCCTGGGTGATGACTTCTGGACCTACCTGGTGACGGCAGTCGTGCCTTTCCTGCTCATCGGAGCGCTCAGCGCGCTGCTGTACCGCATCGGACTCCCGCCGCGTGAGGTGGCTACCCCGCGTGACGGGGAGGAGCCTGGAGCCAGAACCTGACGGAGCGCGGAGGACGCGATGGCAGACGGAGCACGGCACCATGGGGCGCTCATCTCGGCGGGCGTGCTGCTTGGCGCGGGCCTAGGGGGCTTCGCTGATGGCATCCTGCTGCACCAGATCCTTCAGTGGCACAGCATGCTCTCGACCCAGCTGCCTCCCACGGAGCTGGTGAGCATGAAGATCAACATGTTCTGGGATGGCCTCTTCCACGCCTTCACCTGGCTGGCCACCGTCCTGGGGCTTGGCCTGCTGTGGCGCGCGGGCCAGCGCCCCGAGGTCCCCTGGTCGACCCGCACCCTCGTGGGCTCGCTGGCCATCGGCTGGGGCGCGTTCAACCTGGTGGAGGGGCTCATCGACCACCACCTGCTCGGCATCCACCACGTCCGCCCTGGGGAGGGGCAGCTCGCGTGGGATCTGGGCTTCCTCGCGTTCGGGGCGCTGCTGGTGGGCGTGGGGTGGGGGCTGGTCCGCGCAGGCCGGAGAGACACCCGGCCTCGGGGCATGGCCGTGGGCCCCGGCGCTCCAGGCAGGCTGGCGCCGGGGTTACAGCAGGTGAGCCGCTAATTAGTCTCGGCGGCGCTTCGCTCGCGAGTGCTGCCCTCCCGCGAGCGTGAGGTTTCGCTCGAGGCGCTTTTGCTCGCGCTGCGCAGCACTGCTTGACTGACGCGCTTGGTAGGCCTGCTCGCGCAGGAGCTTCTCGAAGCTCTCGAGCCGCTCCGAGGAGAGTCCCCCGGCTTCCACCGCGGCCCGCACCGCGCATCCAGGCTCGCGCCGGTGAGAGCAGTCCGAGAAACGGCAGTCGGCGGCCATGGCGAGGACATCGGAGAACGCCTGGCTCAGGCCCTCTTCCTCTCCCCACAGCCCGAGCTCGCGCATCCCCGGCCCATCGATGAGCAGGCCTCCATGGGGAAGCACGAAGAGCTCCCGGTGCGTGGTGGTGTGGCGCCCCCTGTTATCGTCGGGCCGGACGGGCTGGGTGGCCAGCCGCGCCTCGTCCAGCAGCCGGTTGACGAGGGTCGACTTGCCCACACCCGAGGAGCCGAGCAGTGCCCCCGTCTTCCCGGCAGGCAGCTGCGCACGCAGCTCTTCGAGCCCTGTGCCCTCCAGCGCACTCAGTGCGAGCACCGGGGCGCCCTGAGCCAGCGCCTCCACCTCGAGGAGGAGGGCGGAGACATCCGCGTGGAGGTCCGCCTTGCTGAGCACCACCACGGGGGTGGCACCGCTGTTCCAGGCGATGGTGAGCGCCCGCTCGATGCGCCGGAGGTTGAAGTTCCCATCCAGCCCGGTCACGAGGAACACCACGTCGAGGTTGGCGGCGATGAGCTGTCCCTCGCGCTCGCTTCCCGCCTCGCGTCTCATGAGGACGCTGCGGCGGGGAAGGAGGGAGTGGAGCAGCGCCTCGCCCTCACCCGAGGGCGGTATCAGCGCGACCCAGTCGCCGATGGTGGGAAGCGCCTCGGCGCTCGGAGCCTGGTGAAGGAGCCGTCCCGAGGGGCGCGAGAGGAACGCCCGCTCGGAGGTCTGGACGGTGAGGAGCCCGCGCTCCTGCCGCACCACGCGGCCGGGAACGAGGGGAAGAGAGGACTGAGACAGGAGAAGGGAGAACGCGTGGGCGAGGTCTGGACCCCAGCCGAGAAGCTCGATGGACACTGGAAGGACTCCGGGCAGAGCGGTGCCTGCGGCGCACCTGGTTCTTCAGGGCACCCAGCAAGGGGGCAGGGCCACACTGCGACGGACGTCGAGTGCCGGCTCAGGCGGCCTGCGCCCTCTGGGCGAACAGGACAGCAACCGCGGCGGGGACAAGGGGCAAGTTCAAGGAGCCTCCAGGTGCTCGCGGGGCGGCGTCCATCGCCGCTCGGCACCCCAAGCCATAGCAATCCTCCCGACACTTGCCTACCCCCAGCTGGAAAATCCCCCGGAAAAAGCCCCGCAACCAACCCGCCCCCCCTGGGTTCGAGGAGCCGTGAGCGCGATGCGACGGCGCTCAAGACGGTCTCAACCTCTCGAACCTCGAAGGAGTGAAGTCATGATGCGGATCGGCAAGTCGATGATGCTGGGTGCGGCGCTGGTGCTGGGTGCTTGCGGTAAGGAGAGCGCGGTGGAGGACTCCGAGTACGTGGAGGCCACGCCGGATCTGGCTGGCACCGCCCTGGAGATCAATGGTGAGGCGGCCGCCGAGGAAGGTGCCGCGCTGATCGCCGAGGGCTTCGGCGTGCACCAAGGCGAGCTCAACGGCCAGGGCCCGGAGTTCCTCGAGAACGCGCGCCTGCAGGTCAAGGCGCTCAATGCCACCCTCAAGGAAGCGATTGCCCCCATCGTGGAGCTGGTGAACGCGGGCGGCGCGGAGGCCCAGCCGGGCGACGTGCTGGTGTACGGCCCGACGGACCGCACCCACGCCACCTTCAAGTTCACCATCAAGAAGGTGACGCAGCAGCGCTTCGTGTGGAAGCTGGAGGCGCGGCCGCTGGGCAGCACGGATGACGCGGCCTACAAGGTTATCTCGGCGGGCGGGCTGACCAAGGGAGTGGTGGCGCACCGCGGCCGGGGCACCCTCGGCATCAACCTGGACAACCTCAAGGCGGTGGCGCCCACCACCACCGGCCAGGGCAAGCTGATGGCCTCCTTCGCGCACACCGCGGGCAATGACAAGACGCTGTCCTACCGGCTGGCGGCCTTCACGCCGAACCCGACCAACCACGAGCCCGTCACCGGCGCCTTCGTCGGCCACCGCCGCAATCCCTCGGGCGCCACCCGCATCCGCGTGTTCGGCAAGTACAACCTGAAGGACACGGCGACCCCCGAGAAGGAGAACGTGTTCGCCACCCTCCGCTGGATCCCGGGCACCGGCGGGCGTGCGGACATCTACGCCTCCGGCGGTGACATCGCGGCGGACACGTTCTTCATCGGCAGCGCGTGCTGGGACCGGCAGGAACTGGAGAAGTTCCGCATCCTGCGCCAGTGCACCAAGGGCCAGCCCCTCTCCGAGTGCACCGTGGTCGAAGGCTCGGCAGTGGGCACGCGAGAGGCCTGCCCGGCCGCCGACCTTCGCGGCGAGATCTCCCCGCCGTCTGGCAACCCCGACGACGTCACGCCAATGCCCGATGCCCCGATCGAGCCGGAGCCGGTGCCGGGGGACGTAACCCCGGAGCTGTAAGCGCTCCGCAGGCGTGACAGTCAGGCGCCGGAGGGCCTTCGGGTCCTCCGGCGTCTCTGTTTTCAGCGCTCCTCGCAGATGGCGTCCGCCTCGATCTCCACCAGCATCACGGGGTCGATGAGGCGGCGCACCTCCACCATGGAGGTGGCCGGCAGGATGGTGCCGAAGAACTCGTGGTGCGCCCGGCCTACCTCCTCCCACCGGGAGATGTCCGTCACGTAGATGCGGGTGCGCACCACGTCCTCCAGCCGGGCCCCGAGCGCCTCCAGCGCGGTCTGGATGTTGCGCAGGGCCTGGACGGCCTGAGCGTAGGCATCCCCTTCGCCGACCACCTTGCCCGAGGCATCCGTGGCGGTGGTGCCGGTGACGGAGACGAAGGGTCCAACGCGCACTGCGCGCGAGTAGCCCACTCGGGGCTCCCAGGGGGTTCCGGTCGAGTAGCGGGTCCGCTGCATGGCTGCTCCTGAGAGGAGGCGAGAGGCACGGATTCGAGCCCCTGGAGTCCAAGGGGGCAAGCGCAGATCGAGAAGGCCGCGAAAATTCGCACGCCCCGTGATAGTTGGCCTCCCGTCATGGCATCCGAACTCGAGCAGGAAGTCGCCCGGCGGCGCACCTTTGCGATCATCTCCCACCCCGACGCGGGCAAGACGACCCTCACCGAGAAGCTGCTGCTCTACGGAGGCGCCATCCACCTGGCCGGCAGCGTGAAGGCCAAGCGGGCAAGGCGGCATGCCACCAGCGACTGGATGGAACTGGAGAAGGAGCGCGGCATCTCCGTCACCTCGTCCGTGCTCCAGTTCGTCTACCGGGACCATGCGGTGAACCTGCTGGACACCCCGGGCCACCAGGACTTCTCCGAGGACACCTACCGCACGCTGGCCGCCGCGGACTCGGCGGTGATGCTCATTGACGCGGCCAAGGGCGTGGAGCCGCAGACCAAGAAGCTCTTCAAGGTCTGCCGGATGCGCGGCATCCCCATCTTCACCTTCGTCAACAAGCTGGATCGGTTCGGCCGCGCGCCGCTGGACCTGATGGACGAGCTGGAGCAGGTGCTCGGCATCCGCTCGTACCCGATGAACTGGCCCATCGGCATGGGGCCGGACTTCCGCGGCGTGTATGACCGGCGGGCCAACGTGGTCCACGTCTTCAGCGCGGAGGGCCACCACGGCGAGAAGGAGGTGGCCGAGCGCTCGGTGCCCCTGGACTCGCCGGAGATCCACTCCGTGCTCAACGAGCGCGAGCTGGAGCAGCTCAAGGAGGACATCCAGCTGCTGGACGTGGGCGGGGACGAGTTCACCCGGGAGAAGAGCGACTCGGGGCAGCTGACGCCCATGTTCTTCGGCTCGGCGATGACCAACTTCGGCGTGCGGCCCTTCCTGGATGCGTTCCTGGATCTGGCCCCTGCTCCCACGCCCCGGCAGACGAAGGATGGGCCGCGGCTGCCTACCACGCCGAAGTTCTCCGGCTTCGTCTTCAAGATCCAGGCGAACATGGACCCGGCGCACCGCGACCGCATCGCGTTCCTGCGCGTGGTGTCCGGCCGCTATGTGAAGGGGATGAGCGCGCACCACTCTCGGCTGGCCAAGGAGGTTCGGCTGGCCAAGCCGAGCCAGTTCCTCGCCGCCGAGCGAACCGCCATCGAGGACGCGTGGCCCGGGGACGTCATTGGCCTGTTCGACCCGGGGCAGTACCGCATCGGGGACTCGCTGGCGGAGGATGAGGGCGTCCTCTTCGAGAGCGTGCCGCGCTTCAGCCCCGAGCACTTCGCCGTGGTGCGCAGCAAGGATCCGCTGCGCCGCAAGCAGATGGAGAAGGGGCTGGAGCAGCTCTCCGAGGAGGGCACGGTGCAGATCTTCCAGCAGCTCCAGATGGGCATGAAGGATCCCATCGTGGGCGTGGTGGGGGTGCTGCAGTTCGAGGTGCTCCAGTACCGGCTCGAGCACGAGTACGGGGCGAAGATCGCCCTGGACAAGCTGCCCTTCAGCCACGCGCGCTGGGTGGTGGGCGCGAACTTCGATCCGAAGGCGTTCGACTGGGAGGGCAACCGGCAGACGGTGCAGGATCGCGACGGCCTTCCGCTGGTGCTCTTCCGCGACGACTGGGCGCTGCAGCACGCCGAGGAGAAGCACCCGGAGCTGAAGTTCCTCAACGAGGCGCCCATGCTCCACCAGCTCGCCCAGGTCCCCACCGGCACCTGAGCAGGCCCCGCGCGGCCCTCACTTGAAGGGCACCACCGTCCCGCCGCGGTGCGCCGAGTCCCGGAGCACGAGCCCCTCCTTGAAGAGCCGCGCGGCCTTGGGGCCCACGAGGAAGGCCTTGGGGTCTCCCTTGCGGAAGGCCTTTCTCAGGTACTCCTCGATCTCGAGGAACAGGCGCCGGAAGCGATCCGGCGCCGCGTCCTTCCGGCCCGTCTGGGGGGTGATGTCCAGCTCGGCCCAGAGCACCCCGCTGAGCAGCTCGCCCTCCTCGTTCTTGCGTGAGCGCTCCATGAAGATGACGGGCGAGCGCACCTCGTCGATGCGCCAGAAGCCCTTGTCCGGCCCTCGCTTGACCTTGTCCACGACGGCCGCGCCGAGCTCGGTGGCCACCAGGTAGAGATCCTCCTCTGGAATCCTGGGGAGGTTCTCCGCGCTGGCTCGGAACGTCTCCCAGTCGGGAGGCACGCGCCGAGGGTAGACCTCGAGCACCAGGCGCTCGAGGAAGCGGAAGAAGGCGGCCTCGTCTTCGGGCGCCATGAAGAACTTCTGAACGGTAGCCATGGTGCGCCAAGGTACCACTGCCCGCGCTGCCTCGGATGGCCTAGAACCCAGGTCCATGGAACCCACCTTCTCCTCGCTGCTTGCCCGGATGCAGGAGCTCCGGGACCTCCAGGGCATCATCGGCCTGGCCACCTGGGACCAGGAGACGTATCTGCCTGCCAAGGCCGATGACGCGCGGGCCCACCAGCTCTCCACGCTCCAGGGGCTCCACCACGAGCGGCTCGTGGACCCGTGGCTGGGGGAGGCGCTCGCCTGGGCCGCCGGGCGGACGGACCTGGAGGCCGACCAGCGAGCCATGGTGCGGGTGCTCACCCAGGAGCGAGACCGCGCCGTGCGAGTGCCCCAGGCGCTGGTGAAGGCGCTGGCCGAGGCGCAGAGCCGCGCGCTGGTGGCCTGGCGCCAGGCTCGGAAGGAGAAGCGCTTCGCCCTCTTCCAGCCTGCCCTCGCGCGCATCCTGGCGCTGCGCCGCGAGCAGGCGGATGCCTATGGCCATAAGGGCGAGCGCTACGACTCGCTGCTCGAGGGGTATGAGCCGGGCATGCGCGTGGCGCGCCTCACGCCGGTGTTGACGGCGCTGCGAGACGCGCTGATTCCCATGGTGGCCACCCTGACGGCCGCGCCCAGGCAGCTGCCGGATCTCTTCCAGGGGCGCCACTTCGACGGCGAGGCCCAGTGGCGCTTCACCCTGCGGCTGCTCGAGGCGGTGGGCTTCGATCTGGAGGCGGGCCGGCAGGACCGGAGCATCCACCCGTTCACGGGTGGCACGCACCCGCTGGACGTGCGCCTCACCACGCGCATCGATGAGGCCAACCCCCTCAACGCGCTCTTCAGCACCATCCACGAGGCAGGCCACGGGCTCTACGAGCAGGGCTTCGCCGAGGCGCACTACCGCACGCCGCTGGCCGCCGCGCCCTCCATGGGGCTGCACGAGTCTCAGTCCCGCCTCTGGGAGAACGTGGTGGGCCGCAGCGACGCCTTCTGGGAGCACTTCTACCCGGCACTGCGGGAGGCGTTTCCCCAGGCACTCGCGGGAGTGGAGAGGGGCGCCTTCCACGCGGCTGTGAATCGCGTGAGCCCCTCGCTCATCCGCACCGAGGCGGACGAGGTGACGTACAACCTCCACATCGTCCTGCGCTACGAGCTGGAGCTGCTGCTCATCCACGACGAGCTGCCGCTGGAGGAGTTGCCCGCCGCGTGGAACGAGCGGATGCAGCGCTACCTCGGGGTGACGCCGTCCGATGACACCCAGGGAGTGCTCCAGGACATCCACTGGGCCTGGGGCGAGTTCGGCTACTTCCCGACCTATTCGCTCGGCAACCTCTACTCCGCGTCCCTCTACCGCGCCGCCGAGCGCGCCCTGCCGGATCTCTCCGGCCACATCCGCCGCGGCGAGCTGCTTCCCCTGCGCGACTGGCTGCGCACCCATGTGCACAGCCAGGGCTACCGCCTGCCTGCGGAGGACCTCGTCCATCAGGTGACGGGACGAGGCCTCACGGATGTGGACTTCCTGGAGTACCTGAGGAGCAAGTACGGCGCGCTGTACGGCGTCTCGCTCTGAGGAGACGCCTCCAAGGGCCAGCGCCCGCCATACCGGGCCGGCCAGGGACGGGCCGCGCGATCACCAAGAACTGGCCGGGGCGTGTGACACGGTCGCGGCTCAGTCCTTCACCGGCTCTCGAGCAGCGGGCGGCCTGGGCACAAGCTCCCTGGCTCAGGTGGCGAAGAGCAGCAGCCGGCACGCCCGCGCCATGAACAGCGCGTCCCGAGCAAGCCCCGCGCTGGCCGCGTTCGTGTCCAGCCACGCCGTGCGCGCCACCTGGCTTCCCAGCTCGAAGCAGATGCTCGCCGTCCGCCGCGCCAGCCTGCTGTCCTTCTGCAGCGCCCGCGCGTTCAGCTCACACAACTCCGCACACTGCCGGAGCAGGCGAACGACGTCGCTATCCGCCGGATGTCCCTCGGACACCAGCCGCGCCATGCCTGCCTCGCATGCGACCTGGCAGCGCAAGCTCGCGGTGATGCACTGAGTGATGTCCGACCGCGCCGACCCCATTCTCGCACCCGTCATGTCGGCCACCTCCACAGCGGACCCAAAGCTATGCATGGCCGTCCCCGTCGCAACTGCCGGGTCCCCGCTTCGCAACGGCTTCTGATCACTGGTAGATGGTCTCGCCATGGCCGACACGCTCACCCTCGTCCCACCCCAGGTTGAAGAGTACGCCCAGGCTCACACTGAGCGCCCGGGTGCGATCTTTGAGGAACTCCGGGAAACAACGTATGCACGAATGAAGTCACCGCAAATGCAGGTGGGGCGCATGGAGGGCACCTTCCTGCGAATGCTGGTGAAGCTGGCCCACGCCCGGCGCGTGCTCGAACTGGGGACCTTCACCGGCTATTCCGCACTGATGATGGCGGAAGGGCTTCCGGATGATGGCGAGCTCGTCACGTGCGATATCGATCAGAAGGCAGCGGCCGTGGCCCGGGACTTCTTCTCGCGCAGCCCGCATGGACGGAAGATTCAGCTGCGCATGGGGCCGGCGCTGGAGACGCTGAAGACGCTGCGGGGGCCGTTCGACCTGGCCTTCATCGACGCGGACAAGCAGAACTACGGCGCCTACTACGACGCCGTGGTTCCCCTCCTGCGTTCCGGGGGACTGTTGGTAGCGGACAATACGCTCTGGAGCGGGCGCGTCCTCCAGCCCCAGTCCCCGGAGGACCACGCGATCGTGGCCTTCAACGCGAAGGTGGCCGCGGACCCCCGCGTGGAGAAGGTGCTGCTCACCATCCGCGACGGGATGATGCTGGCGCTCAAGCGCTAGAGCAGGCTCAGCGGGGCGGGGTACTGCGAGAGCAGGGCGATCAGCGCCTCTCCATAGAGGCGCACCCGCTTCTCTCCCAGCCAGGGCACCTTCGCCAGCTCCTCCAGGTTGCGCGGCGGCACGGCGGCGAGCACCTCCATCACCGCGTTGGGGAGCACCACCGAGGGCGTCACCTTGCGCTCGGCCGCCTTCTCCGAGCGGAACGCCTTGAGCACGTCCTCGCGCTTGCGCCGGTTCGGGTCCCGGCTGCCGTCCTTCGCCTCGCGCTCCGGCTTCAGCTCGCCCTTGCGGGACTTCTCCGTCAGCTCCCGCACCAGGGCGAGCACCTCCTCGCCATGCTCCCGCACGAAGCCCCCACGCACGCCAGCCGCCCGCGCCAGCTCCTTGGGGCTCGTGGGCAGCTTCACCGAGATCTCAGCGATGGCCATGTTGGACAGCATCCGCCCCATGGGCAGGTTGGCCTTCTCCGCCCACTCCAGGCGCTTGCGGTGGAGCGCGAACGCCAGCGAGTGGGCCAGCAGCAGCTGCGCCGGAGAGAGCCCCGAGCGCGGCAGCTTCGGCTTGAACTCCGCGCCTACCTCGGGCCGGGCCGCTGCCTCCTCGCACATGCGCGCGCAGTCCAGGAGCACCTCCTCGAGGATGTCCGTCTTGCGGCACTCCTCGCGCACCTGCCGGCCCAGCTCGCACAGGTAGCGCACGTCATTGGCGATGTACTCGCGCATCTCCGCCGGCAGCGGGCGCAGCGAGAAGTCCGACTGCTGGTGCTCCTTGGGCAGCTCCACTCCCAGCCGCTCCCGGGCCAGGTCCGCCAGGCCGACTTTGGGCCACCCCAGCAGCGTGGCCGCCCGGTGGGTATCGAAGAGGCCCTGGACCCGCACGCCTGTCTCGGCCAGGTACTGCAGGTCTCCCTGGGCGGCGTGGAAGTACTTGGTGCGCGCCGGGTCGGCCATCAGGGGGGCGAGCAGGCTGGCATCCACCCCCGGCACGAGGGTGTCCCAGAGGAACACCTCTGTGTCCGTGGCCAGCTGGAGGAAGCAGAGCCGGGCCCGGAAGGCGTGCATGGAGTCCGCCTCCAGGTCCACAGCCAG
>NZ_DASPHO010000794.1:0-4154 GCF_035629615.1 Hyalangium sp.
GTGAGCGCCAGCAACTGCTGCTGGAGCACCTCGCCCGAGGGCGTGCGCCGATTCAGATCATGCTGCAAGAGGCCCATGATGATGGAGTCCAGCGCGCGAGAGATGCCGGGCACGGAGTGAGAGGGCGGCAGCAGCTCCTGGTTGAGGGAGGCGGTCATCAGCTGCGCCTGGTTGGTGCCGCGCAGCGCAGGCTCTCCGGTGAGCGCCTCATGCAGGGTGAGGCCCAGCGCGAAGAGGTCCGCCCGGCGGTCCAGCAGCTCGCCCCGCACCTGCTCGGGTGCCATGTAGCCTGCCTTGCCACGCACCGTCTCCGCCTGGGTGAGCGCGAAGCGGTTGGCCGCGCGCGCGATCCCGAAGTCCGACAGCTTCACCTCGCCGATGCGCGACAGCAGGATGTTGGGCGGGTTGAGGTCGCGGTGCACCAGGCCCAGCGGCTCGCCTTGGGAGTCCACTCGGCCGTGCATGTACGCAAGCGCCGAAGCGATCTCCGCGCCGATGTAGCTCACCACGGCCGGAGGCAGCTGGCGGTAGGGCATGCGCTTCAGCAGCCCGCCCAGCGTCAGGCCCTGCACGTACTCCATGGCCAGGAAGACGGTGTCCTGGTGGCGTCCCAGGTCGAGCACCTGCACGATGTTGGGGTGGATGAGCAGCGAGCCCAGCTCGGCCTCGCGCCGGAACAGGGCGAGGAACTCTTCATCGTCCGCGTAGGCGGGCAGCACGCGCTTGACGGCCACCTGCTTCTCGAAGCCACCCTCCGGGCTGTAGGTGGCGCGGAACACCTCGGCCATGCCGCCCGCGCCCAGCCGCTCGTGGAGGAAGTACTTCCCCATCACATCCTTCTCGCGGATGGCGCGCAGCGCGGCCTCGGCCTTGCTCACGATGATGCTGGCCAGGGTCGCCGTCAGCGGCCCATAGGCGAAGAGGAACACGCAGCGCAGTACCACCATCGGCAGTGTCAGAGTGCTCAGGGGCTCGGGAGGGAGCGCCGGCCGCATGAGCAGCAGGTAGATCACCAGATACTCGATCGCCGCCAGCGACGCCGCGAAGTAGGCCAGTGCTTTGCCGGCCCGGAGTGCGCACACCACGATGAGTGCACCCCACGCGATCACCGGAGGCGTGGTGAGCGCATACACGGGGCCGTGGAAGGCGACCTCGATGACACAGGCCACCGCGGGGATGGACACCGTGACGGAGCTGTCCACCCACGGGATGGCAGGGTGATAGCTGCCTCGCTTCAGCGCCCACAGCGAGAGCGAGTAGTAGACGGCCAGGCCCCCCGTCAGTCCCGCCAGGCTCAGCGCCAGGCCCTGGCCGATCACGCCAATGAGCAGCAGCGAGGCACCGCAACCGAGCACCATCATGCCGCGCATGAAGCGGGCGATGGACGTCTCCCGGGGAACGACGTCCTGGTCCAGGAAGTCCTGTAACAGCCGGGCGGAGTGCGACACCTGGGGGGGAGCGGCCTGCATGGCTCGGGACTCTATCTGAAGCCCCCATGGCACGAACCTGTCTGCTTGACTCGACGGCGCGACGTGCCAGGAATGCGGCCCATGCGAATCGTGCTCCTGCTCGCGCTCCTCTGGGTGCTGCCGGCCTCCGCGGCCGAGCCTTCCAAGCCCGTTGTCCTCAAAGCCGCGCGCCTCTTCGATGCGAAGAGCGGCAAGCTCCTCTCTCCCGGGGTGCTGGTAGTGACAGCGGGGAAGATCTCGGCCGTGGGAGCGAGCGCCGCCGTACCGGCTGGGGCGGAGGTCATCGAGCTCGGAGACGCCACCCTGCTGCCTGGCTTCATCGATGCGCACACGCACCTCACCGGCCAGCCGGGCGAGGACTGGCGGCAGGACGTCATCGACCGCATGCAGCGCACCATCCCCGAGCGCACGATGGAGGCGCTGCCATATGCCCGTGCCACGCTGATGGCAGGCTTCACCACGGTCCGCAACCTGGGAGGCGAGGACTTCATCGACGTGGGGCTGCGCAACGGCATCCGTCGAGGCAAGGCGGTGGGGCCGCGCATCCTCGCCGCCACCTCGGGTCTGGGCTCCACGGGTGGTCACTGCGACGGCGGCAACTCGTGGCGCAAGGGCCTGCTGGCCCAGGAGTCCGGCCAGGGTGTGGCGGATGGGCCCGACGCCTTTCGCGCGAGGGTCCGAGAGCACCTCAAGTACGGCGCGGACGTCATCAAGGTGTGCGCCACTGGCGGCGTGCTCAGCCGCAATGACGATGTGGACTCGCCGCAGCTCACCCAGGCCGAGCTGGATGCCATCGTGGACGAGGCCCACGCTCGCAAGCGCAAGGTGGCCGCGCACGCCCATGGCGCGGAGGGGGCCAGGCGCGCCATCCGGGCGGGGGTGGACTCCATCGAGCACGGCTCGTTCCTGGATGACGAGGCGCTCGAGCTGATGAAGCGCAAGGGGACCTTCTATGTGCCCACCGCCATTGCCCTCCGTGGCGTGAAGGAGCGCTACGAGAAGGGGCTGCTCGCGCCGGAGCAGATCCCCAAGTTCAAGGCGGCCGAGGCCAGCGCGCGGCAGGTTCTTCGCAAGGCTACCTCACGGGGAGTGCGCATCGCCTTCGGCACGGATGCCGGCGTCTTCGCCCACGGCCGGAACGCAGAGGAGTTCGCCCTGCTGGTGGAGGGGGGCCTGGCTCCCGCGGATGCGCTCCGCGCCGCCACCTCCGTCAACGCCGAGCTGCTCGGGCTGGTGAACCAGCTGGGCACGCTGGAGGCCGGCAAGCTGGCGGACATCGTCGCGGTGCCCGGAGATCCCCTCCAGGACATCCGCCGCGCCGAGCGGGTCTTCTTCGTGATGAAGGAGGGCGTCATCTACCGCAACGATCGAGCGGCTCCGGCGGCGGTCGCGCGGTAGCCGCTGCCTCCACTCCTCCGAGCCTGGCCTGTCGCGTCGGGGGCAGGAGGCAACCCGGCGGCGCCTGGAGAAGGAGGGGCCATAACTTCCCCGTATGTCCGGTTCCCTACACAGCCTTGCGCCAGCCGGGCCGCTGCGATAGGTGCCCCGGACATGTTGTCACCCCTCGTCGTTGGCATCGCGGGCGGCACCGCATCCGGCAAGACGACCGTCTGCCGGAAGGTCCGTGAGGCGCTCGCCGACTGCCGTGTCGCCTTCATCGATCAGGACTCGTACTACGCGGATCTGCAGGACATGCCGCTCGAGGAGCGGCGGCAGGTCAACTTCGATCACCCGGACGCGTTCGACACGGAGCTGCTCGTGCGCCACCTGCGCGAGCTGAAGTCTGGCCGGGCCGTCGACAAGCCCATCTACGACTTCATCACCTGCTCCCGCAAGGCGGGCACCGTCCGAGTGGAGCCGGGGGACATGATCCTCATCGAGGGCATCCTCGTGCTGCACATGAAGGAGGTGCGCGACGAGACGGACATGAAGGTCTACGTGGATGCCGACGACGACCTGCGCATCATCCGGCGCCTCACCCGCGACATCAAAGAGCGCGGTGGGGACTTCGATCACGTCATCGGCCAGTACCTGCGGCACGTGCGTCCCATGCACATGGGCTTCGTCGAGCCGTCCAAGCACCACGCGGACATCATCATCCCCCACGGCGGCAACAACGAGATCGCCATCGGGATGCTCGTGGGCGCCCTGCGCGCCAGGCTCGCCGCGCCCCACGTCTCCAGGTAGGTCAGCGCAGCCTGCGCAGGAAGTCGCGCACCGGGCCATGCATGCGACGCGTCTCGGTGAGCAGGGCGCCATGATCGCTCGCGCCCTGCAGCTCGTGGTAGCGCGCCTGAACCCCGGCGGCGCTCAGCAGGTGGTACGTCTCGCGCACCCGCGCCGGCGGGGCCAGCACATCCGAGGCCCCCGCGATGAGCAGCACCTTCGCCTGCACCTTGGGCAGGTACTCCGTCAGATCGCACCCCGAGTAGGCCGTGCACATCAGGATCCACGCGTTTGGATCGAAGGCCTTGGCGAACTCCTCGGCGTCTGCCTCCAGGGTCTTCTCGGCGGCGTCAATGTCCCGGTAGCGCGCCACCAGGAACTCGCGGCCGTACACCAGCCGCAGGTAGTCCAGCCGCAGCTTCTTCATCGTCTTCAGCGGACCGCCGCCATGCCGGTAGAACCCCTCCTTGTACTCAGGGTCCATCCACAGCAGCTGGTGGAACATGCCCACCCGGTCCC
>NZ_DASPHO010000795.1:0-6476 GCF_035629615.1 Hyalangium sp.
TCCCGCGCCTCGGTCAACCTCCTCACCAAGCTCTTCGAGATGGAGGTGCCGGAGATCGCCGAGGGCATCGTCGTCATCGAGGCCGCGGCGAGGGAGCCCGGCGGGCGCGCGAAGATCGCGGTCAGCTCGCGGGATTCGGACGTGGACCCGGTGGGCGCCTGCGTCGGCATGAAGGGCAGCCGCGTGCAGGCGGTGGTGCAGGAGCTGCGCGGCGAGAAGATCGACATCGTCCCGTACGACGAGGATCCGGCCCGCTTCGTGTGCGCGGCGCTGGCACCCGCCGAGGTCAGCCGCGTCATCATCGACGAGGCCAACCACGCCATGGAGATGATCGTCCCGGACGACCAGCTCTCGCTGGCCATCGGCCGGCGCGGCCAGAACGTGCGCCTGGCGGCCCAGCTCACCGGCTGGAAGCTGGACATCAACAGCGAGAGCCGCGTGCGCGAGCTGCGCGAGTTCGCCAACCGCTCGCTGGGCGCCCTCCCGGGCATCAACGAGATGCTCATCGAGACGCTCTACGCCCACGGCTTCCGCCAGGCGAAGGACGTGGCCGAGGCCAGCCCTGACGTGCTCTCGCAGATCCCGGGCCTGGATCCCGCGCGCATCCCCGCCATGCAGGAGGCGGCCCGCAAGCAGATGGTGGACGACGCGGCCGAGCTGTCCCGCATGGACCACGAGCGCGAGGCGGCCCGCATCGCCGAGGCCCGCCGTCACCCGGACGAGCTGAACCAGTCCGAGCGCATGGCGCGCGTGCGCGGCCTGGGCGAGAAGACGATCGAGGCGCTTCAGTCCAGCGGCTACAAGACCGTCGAGGACATCGCCAACGAGAAGGATCTCCAGAAGCTCGGTGACGTGCCGGGCGTGGGGATCAAGAAGGCCCGCCAGCTCAAGAGCGCGGCCGAGAACTACCTGGTGGAGGAGGCCAAGCTTCGCGCCGAGCTGAACGCCGAGCGCGGAATGCCTCCTCCCTCCGTGTCCGGGGGCGCGGAAGTCACCAAGTCCCCGTAAGCTGGACCACCGGAGGGGGAATGAGCCCGAGATCCCGTTCCGGTTCGCAGCAGGGCCCTCTCCCCGAAGGGCCTGTTCGCAGCTGTGTGGGCTGTGGTGCCCGAAAGGCACAAGGGGAGTTGACGCGGGTCGCTCTGGACCCGGAGGGGGAGGTGGTGGTGGACAGAGAGAGGCGGTTGCCCGGACGGGGCGCCTACCTCTGCGGTGCCGGATGTCTGACGGCGGCGCTCAAACGGAAGGCCTTCGGGCGGTCATTCCGTGGGAAGGCGGGCAAGGTTGACCCGTTGAAGCTCGGGCAGGCGTGGGAGCCTGGCTCCGGGCCTTGAGCGTGGGGTAGGGGACTGGGTGTTAAGGACCACTCGCGGACATTTTTAGATTAGGGTGCTGCGCCCTCGGGAGTCGGCGGAGCAGAAGGCCAAGCAAAACGTATGTCGAAGAAGCGCGTTCACGAAATCGCAAAAGAGCTCAAGGGCCACGGCATTGAGCTCGACAACAAAGAGGTCGTCACCGAACTCGCGGGGCTTGGCTACGACGTCAAGAGCCACTCGTCTTCGCTCGATGACGATCAGGCCACGGCTGCGGTCCAGAAGATCCTGGAGAAGCGCAAGCCCAGGCAGGCGGCCCCGCCGGTGACGGCCAAGGGCTTTGTGGTGCGCCGCAAGGTGGGCCCGCCCACGGGGGCGTACTCGGACGGGGGGCAGGAGGCGTCACAAGCGCCCGAGTCTTCCTCCGCTGCGTACCAGGGTGAGCCCGCTGCCGAGGCTGCCCAGCCTGAGGACACTGCCGCCGAGGCTCCGCGGGCTGCTCAGCCAGAGCCTGCTGCCGCCACCGAGGCGCCCTCGGGGGCTCAGGCCGAGCCCGCTGCCGCCGAGGCTCCGCGGGCTGCTCAGCCAGAGGCTGCTGCCGGCTCCGAGGCTCCCAAGGCTGCCGAGCCTGCTGCCGGCTCCGAGGCTCCCAAGGCGGCCCAGCCCGCTGCCGCCGTCGAGGTTCCAGAGGCCGCCGCGCGGCCCGAGGCTCCTGCGGCTCCCCAGGCCGCCACGCCGCCCGCGGCTCCTTCACAGCGCCCCCCGACTCAGGAGAGGTCCCACTTGCCCTCCACTCCGCCTCGTACGTCGGTTCCTCCGACGGTCCGGACGCAGGCCACCGTCATCTCCCGCCCGCCGCAAGGCGGGGGCAGGCCAGGGGGGCCGTCCCAGGGCGGTCGTCCCATGGGTGGCCGTCCGGGTGGACCGGGCAGCCACGGCGGCCGTCCGGGTGGACCGGGCAGCTACAGTGGCCGTCCCGGTGGACCGGGCTCGGGGCCGGTGCGTCCCACCGGTGCCCCGGGTACCATTGGGGCTCAGGGCAGTGCCCAGCCGCAGAACGTCACCATGGTGGGTGGCGTGCCGCACGCCCCGTCGTCCCCCCAAGAGGGGCGCCAGCTGCGGCCCACGGCCACGCAGGCCGTCGTCATCTCGCGCCCGCTCATTCAGGTGCGCCGCGTCACGCCGACCGCCGGCCAGCAGAAGCAGTACCCGATGGCGCCGGGCAAGAAGGCCATCGGCGAGGTGCGCGAGTTCAAGGTCGTCCCGGATCACGCGGGGCGGGGCCGTGAGCTCGTCGACGTCTCCAAGAACAAGGACAAGGCGCCGCGCAAGCGGGGCGGGCCCAACGACACCTCCGTCTCCAAGCAGGAGCTGTCGGACCTGGTCTGGGGCCGCGTCAACATCCCCATCCGTGGCAAGAAGAAGAAGCCCACGAAGAAGGGCGCCAAGACGCAGATCACCCAGATGGCCGAGGAGAAGAAGGTCATCAAGCTCCAGGAGGGCATCTCCGTGTCCGACCTGGGTCAGCGCATGGGTGTGCGCACCTCGGACATCATCAAGAAGCTGATGGGCCTGGGGAAGATGGCCACCGCCAACCAGATGGTCGAAGCCGACACGGCGGAGCTCATCGCCACCGAGTACGGCTGGAAGGTGGACAGGGTGGGCTTCGAGGTGGAGGACTACCTGCCCGAGACGGTGGCCAAGCCCGAGGACGAGCGCACTCGCCCGCCGGTCGTCACCGTCATGGGCCACGTCGACCACGGCAAGACGAGCCTGCTGGACGCCATCCGCGCCGCCAACGTGGCCTCGGGCGAGGCCGGCGGCATCACCCAGCACATCGGCGCCTACAGCGTCACCACGGCGCGCGGGGACATCACGTTCCTCGACACGCCGGGCCACGAGGCCTTCACGTCCATGCGCGCCCGTGGCGCCAACGTGACGGACGTGGTCATCCTGGTGGTTGCGGCGGATGACGGTGTGATGCCCCAGACGGTGGAGGCCATCAAGCACGCCAAGGCGGCTGAGGTTCCCATCGTCGTCGCCATCAACAAGATGGACGTGCCGGGCGCCAACCCGGACCGCGTGAAGAAGGACCTGGCCAGCCAGGAGCTGGTGCCCGAGGAGTGGGGCGGCGACACCATCATGGTGCCCGTGTCCGCCAAGCAGAAGATGGGCCTGGACCTGCTGCTGGAGAACGTCGTCCTCCAGGCCGAGGTGCTCGAGCTGACGTCCAACCCCAGCCGTCCGGCGGTGGGCGCCATCATCGAGGCCAAGCTGGATCGCGGCCGTGGCCCCGTGGCCACCGTGCTGGTGCAGGAGGGCACGCTGCGGCTGGGCGACGCCATCGTCACCGGCACCCACTACGGCCGCGTGCGCGCCATGAACAACAGCCGCGGCGAGCAGGTGAAGGAAGTGCTCCCCGGCTACTGCGCCGAGGTCATCGGCCTGTCGGGTGTGCCCACCGCGGGTGACGCCATCAACGTGGTGGCGGACGAGAAGGCGGCCAAGCAGATCGCCGAGCACCGCGCCATGAAGGAGCGTGCGTCCGATCTCAGCAAGGTCAGCCGCGAGACGCTGGAGCAGCTCTTCGCCAAGACCAAGGCGGGCGGCGGTCCCAAGGAACTGCGCGTCGTCATCAAGGCGGACGTGCAGGGCTCGGCGGAGGCCGTCAAGCAGGCCTTGACCAAGCTGACTGGCCCCAAGGTGCGAGTGGAGATCATCGACACCGGCGTGGGCGCCATCACGGAGTCGGACGTCATGCGCGCGGCCGCCTCCAAGGGCCTGGTGGTGGGCTTCAACGTGAAGCCGGAGTCTGGCGCGGAGTCCGCGGCCAAGGCTCAGGAAGTCGCGCTGCAGACCTACAGCATCATCTACGAGCTCATTGATGGTATTCGCACGGCCATGGAGGAGCTGCTGGAGCCCATCCGCACCGAGCGGAAGCTGGGGCGTGCCGAGGTCCGCAACACGTTCAACGTGCCGAAGCTGGGCACCATCGCCGGTGCGGCGGTGCTGGACGGTGTCATCAAGCGCGGCGCCTTCGTGCGGCTCATGCGCGAGAACAAGCAGCTCTTCGCCGGGAAGATGGCGTCCCTCAGGCGCTTCAAGGACGACGTCAAGGAAGTGGCTCAGGGCTTCGAGTGCGGTATCGGCATCGAGAACTTCAATGATCTCAAGGCCGGCGACATCATCGAAGCCTACGAGATCGAGGAGACTCGGCAGAGCCTGACCTAGGCCCTCGGCTGCCTTCGGAGCTGTCCACCGTTGGCCCCGGCGGCCGGCCCAAGCGCCGCCGCCGGGCAGAGGGACCCTCATGTTCGTCTGTGTCGCACGCCTCACCCTGCAGATTCCCGACTCTGGCTCGCTCAAGGCCAAGCGCCAGGTCCTCCGCAGGGTGACGGAGCGGGTGAAGGCCCGCTTCAACGTCGCCGTGGCCGAGGTGGAAGATCAGGACCTCTGGCAGAAGGCCTCTATCGGCCTGGCCGTGATAGGCAACGAGCGCCGCCACGTGGATGAGCAGATGGAGAAGATCATCCACTTCGTGGAGGAGATGTACATCGCCCCCCTGATGAACCGGGAGAAGGAGATCCTGGCCTTCGGGGACCAGCTCTTCAGCCACGAGCTGCCGCGTGAGGCCCCGGCGGCTGACGAGGAGGAGACGGAAGGCGAGCCGCAGGGCTTGAGCCCCGAGGAGCTGATTGCCAGCTTGAACCGCGGGGAGCGCTCCATGGCCGAGGCCGAGGGAATGGCGGATTGGGAGCGCCGGCACGAGGGCCGGGAGAGCGTTGGCAAGCCCGCGCCCGCCGGCGGGGGCTCTTTGTCGCTGGATGAAGCCCGGGCGCGCGCTCGCAACCTGCGCAACCCCCGGGACTGGGAGAAGAAATGACGACGCATTCTCGACCGGAGCGCGTGGGCCAGGAGATCCAGGCCGCCATCGGCCAGATCCTCGCCCGCGGCGAGCTGAGAGACCCGCGCATCGGCTTCATCACCATCACCGGTGTGAAGGTGTCGCCGGACCTGCGCGTGGCTCGCATCTTTTATTCGATGATTGGCACGCAGAAGGAGCGGGAGGAGACGCAGAAGGGGTTGGACGCCGCCAAGGGCTACGTGCGACGCGAGGTGACGTCCGCCGTGAACCTGCGCGTCTCCCCCGAGATCTTCTTCAGCTTCGACGAGTCCGTGGGGGAGGGAGACAAGATCGACCGGCTCCTGCGAGAGGTCCGCGAGAAGGAGGGCTGGTAACCGCGCCTCGCGGCATCCATGATGTGAGTCGGCCATGGACGGTGTCCTCGTCATCGACAAGCCCTCGGGGCCCACTTCCTTCGACGTGGTGCGGCAGGTGCGCGCGCTGCTGAAGGTGAAGAAGGCTGGGCACACCGGCACCCTGGACCCCATGGCAACGGGAGTGCTGCCGATCTGTCTCGGGGAGGCCACCAAGGTGGCCGGCTTCATCACCGAGGGCGACAAGGCCTACGAGGCCACCGTGCGCCTGGGCGTGGAGACGGACACCCAGGATGCCCAGGGCAAGGTGCTGGCCGAGGCGCCGGTGCCACCCCTGACGGCCACCCTGCTGGAGACGGCGCTCGCGCCCTTCCGAGGCACCCTCGAGCAGGTGCCGCCCATGTACTCGGCGGTGAAGGTAGCCGGGAAGAGGCTGTACGAGCTGGCCCGCGCAGGCGAGGAAGTGGAGAGGGCCAGCCGCCAGGTGACTGTCTATGAGTTGACGCTCCGGGACTTCTCCTCCAACACGGTGCGGCTCTCGGTGCGCTGCTCCAAGGGCTTCTTCGTCCGCACGCTGGCGTACGATCTCGGCCGAGTGCTGGGCTGTGGAGCGCACCTGGAGGCGCTGCGCCGCACCGTGAGCGGGCCCTTCATCCTGGCCCAGGCGCTGCCACTGGCGGACCTGCCGGCGCTGGTGCAGGACCGGGCGGCGGTGGCTCGCAAGCTGCTGCCCCTCTCCGAGGCGCTGTCCCACCTGCAAGAGCTGCGGGTGAGCGCGGCCGAGGCTGCCCGGGTCATCCACGGCGTGCCGCTGGAGGCTCCGCCCCTGCCGGGCCGCATCCGCGTGCTCGGGCCGGACGGGGGGGTGCTGGCCGTAGCCGAAGTGGTGAAGGGCCGGCTGAGCTACCTCCGCGTGCTCGCCTGACTGGGGAGCGCGTGGCCCGG
>NZ_DASPHO010000796.1:0-14813 GCF_035629615.1 Hyalangium sp.
GAGCGGCACCGTGAACTCTCGCTTTCGCCGCGAGAACCCCCAAGGCCGCACGTACATCACCTCGCTGCCGATGAGCATCACCCGTCCCACCCGGGTTCCCCCCAGGGTCCGCAGCACCATCCCGGTCTGGATGGAGCGCCGCTCCAGCCTCAGGTTCCACCGCTCCTGCTCCATAGGTGTCTCACCTCCGGCACACTCCGAAGGTGGGGCGGGCCTCGGCTTTGGGGAAGAGCCCTCGAGAGTCCAAGGGCTCTCCTGCGCCCTGGCTCAGCGTCCGAGCTCTCGGGACACCGCGTCCAGGATCTCCTTCTCCGTGGGGAACGCGAAGCTCTCCTTCTTCACCACCGTCTTGCCATTCACCACGATGTCGAAGCATCCCGACGGTCCTGGCTTCAGCTCCGAGTCCAGTTGCAGCACATCCTTCAGGGCAGCCGCCGCACGGACGGCTCGAGGCTTGTAGCCTCAGGCATTGCAGTACAGGATGGTGATCTTCGTGTCGGCCATGGCGTGACCTCCTTCTCGGGGTCAGCGAGCACACCGAGGGGTGCGCCCGTACCTTGAGAGATAATCGCAGGCCCGGGCATTCGCCAACCTCCTCCGCGCGCGCCAGGCCTGTGCTCCCACCTCCAGGTCAGGGCTCGAGGTCCACTCCGGGCGACTCGTCAGGTCGGGGCTCCCCGCCGGACTGTCCGTCCGCGAGCGATTGAATTCCCCGCAGAGCCCCGATCATGCGCCCGAGGATCCGGATCCGCTCCTCGGAGTCCTTCACGAGCAGGTGCCCTCCGATGACGGACGCCATTCCGCGGGAGCTCGCGGCCTGCTCGCACCAGGCGCTGGCGATCTGCTCCGCTGGCAGTCCATCCACCGGGACGAGCTGGGTGATGATCGGGGCGGGTTCGACGAGCAGGAGTCGCTCGAGCAGCTCCTCACGCTCCTCCAGGGAGAGCACGCCCTGGGCGTAGGTGCTGCCCACGCCGTAGTGGGCCCGCAGCAACCCCAGGAGCCGGGCGGTATCGGTGTCCGGCAGCGCCAGCGAGACGCGCAGATCCACGAGCGGCGCGGCCACGACGACGCTGAAGCCCAGCTCGCTGGCCAGCGCGGCCCCCAGTGAGCCCAGCGGCACTGCCTCCGCCACGAGCCGGAAGCGGGTCTCTGGCAACCTCGCCCCCGTGGCACTTGCAGGAGCCGGTGGAGGGGACGACGCATCCCCCGGAACGGCCGAGGGGGGCTCGTAAGACAGCCGCTTCAGGTCCAGCCGGCCCACGGGCGCGTCGGAGTGGGAGATGGAGGTGCGAGGCGGGGGGGGACGGCCCCGGCACGTAAAAGCCACCTCTGCATCAGGCCGGACCTCAGACTTCATCGTGCCGCATCCGGCCAGCGCCAGGACTCCGCCCGCGAGGATGAAGTGTCTCATGCAGCCCCAGTATGCCTGAAGCTGGGAGGACTCGCGGGCTCTCCGTTTCCCACGGGCGTCCCCCGGTCTACGGTGCGCCGCCATGCAGACCTTCCGAGACCGCGCCGCCGCCGCCTACGACGCCGAGCACTTCCGCCGCCAGGGGCACCAGCTCGTGGACCAGCTTGCGGACTACCTCACGAGCGCCACCCGGGGAGAGAACCTGCCCGTGCTCCCCTGGGCCACCCCCGCGGAGAACCTCGCGCGCTTTCCCGCGACCTTTCCCGAGGAGCCTACCGGAGAGCTGTCCGCCTTCATGGAGCGCGTCCTTACCGCCTCCCACCACCTCCACCACCCGCGCTACGTGGGGCACCAGGTGTCTGCCCCCCTGCCGCTGGCCGCCCTGTGTGACTTCGTCTCCGCGCTGCTCAACAACGGCATGGCGGTGTACGAGATGGGCCCCGCCTCCACCGCCATGGAGCACGGTGTGCTGCGCTGGATGGCCGGGCAGCTCGGCCTCCCCGAGAGCGCAGGGGGCATCCTCACCTCGGGCGGCTCTGCGGGCAACCTCACCGCGCTGCTCGCCGCGCGACAGGCCAAGGCCGGGTATGACGCGTGGAGCAGCGGCGCCTCCGCGGGCCCTCCCCTCACGGTGCTCGTCGCGGAGACGGCCCACTACTGCATCGCCCGCTCGACGAAGGTGATGGGCTGGGGCGCTGCTGGCATCACCCCCGTGCCCGTGGACGCGAGCTTCCGGCTCCGCCCAGAGGCCCTGGAGGATGCGCTCACCGCTGCCACCCGCGCCGGCCGTCGGCCCATTGCCGTGGTGGCCAGCGCTGGCTCCACCGCCACAGGCGCGTTTGATCCGCTGGAGGCGGTGGCCGACTTCTGCGAGCGCCACGGCCTCTGGTTCCACGTGGACGGGGCCCACGGCGCCTCGGCGGTGCTCAGCCCCTCGTTCCGCCACCAGGTGAAGGGCATCGAGCGCGCCGACTCCGTGGTGTGGGACGCGCACAAGATGATGATGGTGCCCTCGCTCGTCACTGCTGTGCTCTTCCGCGAGGGCGCCCGCTCCTTCGAGGCCTTCGCCCAGGAGGCCAGCTACCTCTTCCACGGCCAGGACACGCGACGCTGGTACGACGTGGGGCTGCGCACACTCGAGTGCACCAAGGAGATGATGGCCCTCAAGCTCTACACCAGCCTGAGCCTGCTGGGCACCCGCTTCTTCGCGGACTACGTGACGGCCACCTTCGAGCTCGCGCGCCGCTTCGCCCAGCGCCTCCAGGCCTCCGGAGACTTCGAGGTGGCCGTGCCGCCCGACTGCAACATCGTCTGCTTCCGGCATACCCCCGCAGGCCTCCCCGCCTCGGAGCTGGATGCGCTCCAGTCCCGCCTGCGCGAGCAGCTCATCACCCGCGGCGACTTCTACCTGGTGCAGACCAGCCTGCCGAAAGGTGTCTATCTGCGCACCACCCTCATCAACCCACTCACCACGGATGGGGACTTGGACGCCTTGGCGGAGGCGCTGCGCCGGGCGGCGTGAAGACACGAGGGCCGCGCACGTCTCAGGGGTATCTGGGAGACTGAGCCTATGAGCCGAGTCCGCCAATTCCTGTTCCTCGCCGCGCTGGGCGCGGGTGCAACCGGGTGCCGCAGCGTGGGTCCTTCGGAGGTGCTGCTTCCGGACAAGCTGGACGCCCGCCTCCAGAGCAACGCCCAGGCCTGTGTCGAGCGCCTCAACCGGGATCGCGAGCGCGCGCAGAACGCCATGAACCTCTCGGACGTGCTGGTGCTGCTGGGCGCCAGCGCCGGTGCCGCGGGCAGCATTGCAGCGGCCTTCCTCACCAAGACCTCCGTCCGCCGGGCCTCCGCCGTGGTAGGCGCGGTGGGCGCACTGACGGCCGGAGCACCCAAGACGCTTGATGATCCCGCCGACATCCTCACGCGGCGCTCGCGGGCAGAGCGCCACTGGGTCGTCGGCTACAAGGTGCTGACCCAGACGACGATCGCCTCCGCGCCGGCCGGCCTCGCCGCCCAGTCCCTGCAGGTGGCGGAGCTCACCGGCGAGTCCGCCAAGGTGGCCGTGGAGGCTTCCAGCCAGCAGCGCCAGAAGGCGCTCATCTACGTGCTGGACCGGTTCATCGACTGCACCGCCGACCAGCCACCGGAGAACTTCGAGGAGCTCCCCTCCTCGGGCTTCTTCACCGTGGGCACACCAGTGGCCAGCGCCAGGACCCTGAACGACCCTGTAGGGATCGCCGCCACCGAGGGCGAGTCGACGGTCCGCCTCTACGCGGAGCCCCCGGCGGCGGCGGGCCGCACACTGCCTGAGGACAAGGAAGCGGGGGCACCGAACCCTCCCTGACAGGAGGATGACCGGGCGGCAGCTTCAATGGCGGAGGATGGCCGCATTGCCTACCGGATGAAGCCCCCGCTGCCGTACGCTGAGGGCCAAGGATGGATCTCGTCAATCGAACGCCCTTCGCAGTGGTGCCGCTCGTCTTCCTGCATGAGGGACTGGAGACACTGCTCCTGGTGGTGAAGGGGACCTTCACCATCGAGCGGCAGCTCACCCGCGTGGCGGATGAGCAGGATCCCATCGTCCTCGCGGACGAGTACGGGAATGAGCCCCACAACTCGAGCCTTCTTCACGCCTCGGACGTGACGCTGCTCAAGCCCGCCACGGATGTGCTGCTGCGTGGGTACGCATACTCAACGCCTCGCTCGCGGACCGAGGCGCTCATCGCCTTCCGCATCGGGACCCTGAAGAAGGGAGTGCGGGTCTTCGGCGATCGGGTGTGGGAGCGCGTGTTGAGGATGAACCGCCAGTCCGAGCCGAAGCCGTTCGTGAAGATGGAGCTCACCTACGAGAGGGCCTTCGGCGGAACGGACACCAGCAACCCCGAGCACGTCGAGCGCTGTGAGGAGAACCCCGTGGGACGGGGCTTCCGCGGTCGGGAATCCCGGCTCCCGGTGGATGGGGCTCCTCTGCCCAACCTCGAGGAGCCCGGCAAGCTCCTCGAGTCCCCCGACCAGCGGCCGCGCCCCGCATGTTTCGGGCCCATTCCTCCGTCCTGGAAGCCAAGGCCCCTGTATGCGGGGACCTACGACGAAGCCTGGAAGCGGGACGTGTTTCCCTTCCTGCCCCGGGACTTCGATCCGCGCTTCTACCAGTGCGCGCCTCCTGATCAGATCCTCCCGGGATACATCCAGGGCGGGGAACCGGTGGTCATCGCAGGGGCCTCCGCCCAGGGGCAGATCCAGTGTGCACTGCCCACGATGAGACCCGAGGTCACCATTCGCATGGGAGAGCGCACCGAGCAGCCTCTGCTCCAGTGCGATACGATCCTGCTCGATGCGGACCGTCCCGCCGTCACCCTCGTCTGGCGCGCACAGCTGAGCGTCCAGGGGCTCGTGCCGGACGTGCACAGAATCGAGGTCAGTGCTCGTGACTAGGGCGGCGTCGGGCATCGTGGTGACGGGCATCGGGATGAAGACCCCGCTCGGGAACCACTCCGTGCAGAGCGCTGCATCCGTGCGCGCGGGCATCAACCGGTTCCGCCGGTGGCCCCACTTCGGGGTGGATCTGGGCGATGACTCCGGGCTCAACGCCTCGTTCGTCAATCCCGACATGGGAGACGACCCCTGGACGGAGAAGGCCTTCGAGCTGCTCGGGCCTCCGCTGGAGGAGGCGCTGTGGAGCAGCCGCCTCTACGATCTGGAGAAGCACCGAGGCAAGCTGAGCGCCTTCCTGGCGCTCCCGTATCCGGACCGCGAGGGCACCACCACCGAGGCCTTCGAGGAGTTCGCCGCCTCGCTCCGGGAGGACTGCTTCGGAGAGGCGCCTGTCCAGACGGAGATCATCGCGCTGGACCACGCCTCCGGGCTCGTGGCCGTCGCACGTGCCGTCGAGCAGCTCCAGCGAGGGCACGCGGACCTATGCCTGGTGGGAGGAGTGGACTCGCTGCTCGACAGCCGGTTCCTGTATGCGCTCTTTACAGAGAAGCGGCTCAAGGTGGGCAGTCGGGGCTCGGGGCTCATCCCGGGAGAGGGGGGCGCCTTCGTCATCCTGGAACGAGAGAGGGACGCAGCACGCCGCAAGATCAAGCCACTGGCGCGAGTGGAAGCCATCGCCCTGGAGAAGGACGAGCCCTGGGGGCCAGAGGCCCCGCTGAGGGCCGAGGGGCTGTCCCGGGCACTGCGCTCCGTGCTGCAGGTGGCAGGCGCGGGGGAGATCCGCCGCGTGATCACCGATCTCAACGGCGAGCGCTGGCGCTTCCTCGAGTGGGCGCTCGCCGAGACCCGCTGCCTGGAGGAGCTGCCGCGTGGCTGGCAGCTCTGGCACCCGGCGGACTGCCTGGGAGACCTCGGGGCCGCGTATGGGATCTCGGCCATGGTACTCGCCACACGGGCCATGGCGCGCGGCTATCATGGAGACGGCAAGGTGCTGATCAGCGCCTGCTCGGAGCGGGGCGAGCGCGCCGCGATGTGCCTCTCGGCACCTCCCAGGAAGGGAACGGACTGATGTCTACTACCGTCATCGTCAACAACCTGACCGTCGTCCACAAGGACACGGGCGGCATGGCCATCGCGTTCCCGGACGTCTGCAAGACGCCCACGCCGGCGGGACCCGTGCCCATCCCCTACCCGAACACCGCGATGTCCTCGAACACGGCCGAGGGCAGCCAGACCGTCAAAGCCGACGGCCAGCCGATGATGCTCAAGTCCTCGTACTTCTCCATGAGCGCGGGCGACGAGGCGGGCAGCGCGATGGGTGTCGCCTCGAACAAGATCAAGGGCAAGGCCTACCCGAAGATGTACTCGTTCGACGTGAAGGTGGAGGGCCAGAATGTCTTCCGCTTCTCGGACATCATGCTGCAGAACGGCGGCTCTCCCACCAACACCGCGCCCGCAACCGAGCTGCAGATGACCCAGGTCGCCATGGGGGGCAGCGCGGCCGGCAAGCAGCAGAAGGCCAAGGAGCCCGAGCTCACCCGCCTGAAGTGGAGCCGGAAGGAGGCCTGCTGCGGGGACAAGGTCCAGCTCTCCATCCGGTCAAAGAACGTCGACGGCGAGCTCCCGCTGCCCGTGACCGTCCACCGCTCCGAGGATCGAAAGGCGGTGCTCGCCACGCTCTTGACGACCCTCAAGGGCAACAAGGCCGAGCACGACTGGATCACCGTGCGCGGTCCCTACAAGAAGACCGTGATGGCCAGGGGGCTGCAGAAGGAGCTGAAGGGCAAGGAGATGACCAGCCCCAACCTCGAGCTCAAGAGCCCGGCGCCCACCCAGGAGCGGATCCTGGGCAACCGCACTGCGCCCAAGTACGTCATCATGAACGTGGCAGGGGTGGATCAGTGGGTCCCCGCGGGCACGAACTACGGTTGGCAGTACGGCTTTGACATCGCGATCAAGGACGGTGAGCTGGTCGTCACCCGGCCCGTCCAGTTCAGGCTCGAGGCCGGCGTCGTGCTCGGGCCGAAGCGCAAGCGTGCGTGGAAGCGCCAGATCGAGGCGATCTGGAACCGGAAGTTCAAGCTGCACCGGACGAAGTGCAAGCGCGGAGGGCGCTGTGACTGCTCGAGCAGGAATGGCTGCTGCAGCTTCACCATCCGCATCGTCTGCCAGTTCGGCCCCTGGCCCCAGAACCCGGTGGACCTGCACAAGGGCGCGAACGATGGCGTCGACCCGGCGACTGGCAGCGTGCCCACCAACGGGCGCTGGTGGTATTCCAACACCTGGTGGGAGGGGCTGCAGGATGTTCCGGCGACGGTGCGCGCGCACGAGTTCGGGCACCTGATCGGGATGTACGACGAGTACCCGGGAGGAGCCGTTGAAGCCTCGCTCCGGTTCTGGAGCGTGCCCGCCAGCATCATGAACGCTGGGAGCAAGGTCTACAAACGCCACATGAAGGACTTCCATGATTGGTTCACCCAGAAGACCCAAGGGCTCATCGGGCCGACGGCGCTGGTTCCGCTCCGCGGCCCCTGAGCTCGTGCTGTGGTGGCTGGTGCTGGTTCCCTGGGTGAGCACTGGAGAGGAAGGCAAACCGATGCAGCCGTCGTTCGTGCTCTACATCGAATCGCTCGGCCATGGCGGACTGACCATGGCCCTTCAGCCCGACTCGAAGAACAGCTCGGTCGAGCTGCTGTCAAACTTCAAGGGCCGGCAGGAGGTGGGCTACTACGAGCACGCGCTGCCCGCGGGGACGTTCGCGCGGGTCCTCACGCTCCTGGACCAGGTGGGGTTCGACAAGCTGCCGGCAAGCCCAGGCCTCCAGCCGGATACGCCGACCGTCTCCGTGGGGAAGATGTATGCCGGATCGCCCCCGCGGTTCGACATGAAAGGCTATGACGCGGCGAACGTCCCGAAGGCCCTGGATCCGGTGC
This sequence comes from Hyalangium sp., assembly GCF_035629615.1. Classification (GTDB taxonomy): domain Bacteria; phylum Myxococcota; class Myxococcia; order Myxococcales; family Myxococcaceae; genus Hyalangium. The sequence continues at coordinate 7,783 of NZ_DASPHO010000796.1, forward strand.
GCGCGGAGCTGCGCCCCCTGATAGAGGTCATCGTCGCGCACCCGGTGCGGGCGATTCGCGGAGAGGCCGCACCGGTCCAGCCCTCCTTCCGCGGCGACGAGCCGGTGGCCTTCGAGCTCCGTCTCGAGAACGTAGGCACGAAGCCGCTCAAGCTGGACAACCCCTTCCACAAGCGGATGGAGGAGCAGCTGACGGTCCGCCTCCTCGTGACGAGAGACAAGCCCGCCGAGAAGATCCAGGAGAAGGATCAGCTCTGGCTCGACTGCACGGTGGAGCACGTCCACACCCCCGACCGCAAGATCAAGCCTCCGTCGGAGCGGGAGCTCGAGCTCGGCCCGGGCGCGGAGCTGCGCTTCGTGGTCCGCAAGAAGCTGATGCTCCAGCCGGGCCGGTACCGCGCCGTGATCTTCTTCCGCAACAGCCGCCAGAAGAAGACGGAGCTGTCCGCGCCCGGGGTGCTGGGAATGGACCCTGGCGTGTTCGAGGTGGCTGAGGCCTCACCGTGATTGCCGACGCTGGAGACTGGCTGAGAGACGTCCTCGAGGAGCATGCCAGTGAGCTCCCGTTCCTGTGGTCGCAGCGGACGGAGGCTTGGCGCAGGCCCGGGTTCTCCGTGCGCGCGCTGGGGCAGCACGATGAGCGGCTGGACGCCCACACGGACGCCCTCTCCCTGGCGCGGGAGGAGGCGCTCCCCGTCCTTCTCCCCTTGATGGAGTCCGGGGATACCTATGAGGTCCTCTCCGCCGCATGCGCCATGCTCCGGATGGGCCTCGAGCGGGTCGAGCGCGACGTCCTGGAGCTCTTCGGAGAGCTGGCGGAGGACGCGGTCCAGGGCTTCGCTCGAGCCTTCGCATACACGCGCGCGGACCTGAGCCGTGCCCCGACTCCCACTCCTCAGCATGAGGCGGTGGTGCTCCGCGCACTCGCTCAGCGGGGCGAGCTGGAGGACACTCGGCGGCTCAGCGCGTTGCTCCAACACGACGAGCCGGAGGTGCGCAGGCACACGTGGCAGGCCCTGGCGTTCATCGGAGCTCGGAGCAGCCTCAGATGGCGTGACGTGTTCGAGGGCGCCATGGAGGATGAGCCAAGCCTTCGCCGCCTGGCGCTGCGCACCTTCGCGTGGAGTCGCCAGAAGTGGCTGCTCGCGGAGCTGAGGCGAGTCGTCGACGGGCAGGCTCCGGGACGGCCCGAGGCGCTGGAGCTGCTGTCCGTCCTGGGCACGGCGGAAGACGCCCCGCGCATCCGGGAGGCCCTGGCGGACAAGGCCCTGGGGCCCGAGCGCTTCTTCCTCGCAGGACGACTGGGCAACCCGAAGCTGATGGGGCTCCTGCTCTCGGCGATGGAGTCGGAAGACACGCTGGCCGCTGCATGCGCCGCCACTGCGTTCCGGACCATGACCGGGGTCCTGGTGGAGTCTGGCCAGCTCATCGAGCTCGACGATGGGCAGATCCCCATCCCGGACGTCGCGCTGGCAAAGGTCCGCTGGCAGGAGATGGAGCGCAGCTTCGAGAAGAGCACCCGCCTCTGCTACGGCGTGGAGGTTCAGCAAGGCCTCCCGGCCGACGCGCTCCCCCTCTTCGACCTGATCTCGCTGTCAGATGGCCGCCTGCGCGATTTCTTCCACGGGCGCTGGGAGGGTGGCCCCACCGTGCTGGAGGCCTTCCCCTACCGGGGCTGAAGCCTGGCGTCCCGTGGAGCCGGGACCCTCAGGGGTGGAGCAACCCGGGCTTCTGGCCGTGTGTGGAGCGCAGGCCCAGGTGCCCGCCTCGGGTACCCGTCAGCGCCCTCCCCTCCCTCTCGTCACGGAGACACGGCGTGGACGCGCCCCTCCGCGTCCACATCAAAGTGGAGGGAGCCTCGGTTCTGCCCGATCACGAAGAGGGCATAGCGCCCCCCAGGCTCGAGCGGCCGGGGCTCCTCCACCACTGAGAAGCCCTCGGGCCGCTCTCCGTACGCCAGCTGGCGGCCACTGTTCTGGTCCCCGAAGGGCTCGGCGCGCAGGTGCCAGAAGAGCACCCCCTCCCGATTCATCACCTGCACGGTGTTGTAGCGAGGGCGCTCCGGATGCTCCGGGTCCTCCACCAAGAAGCGCGGCGCCGGCAGCCGCTCCTCCTGGGAGGCCAGCACCACCTCGAGCTTCGGGCGGCAGCCGGCAAGCAGCAGGAGGACGGTGCCCAGCACCAGGCTGGCCACAGGCGCGCGCCTCATCGGCTATGGCGCTCCCTGGCCCGCCCGCACCTGCTGGAGCGCTGCCTCCAGCTGGGCCGTGTAGTCCGTGCCGTTGTATTCGAACCGGCGGCCCGGGTTGTCGAAGTAGCCCGACAGCTGCGCCTGCTGCAGGAACTCCGCCTGCTGCTCCGGGTTCAGCTGGCTCCAGGACTTGCCCTCGCGCAGACCCTTCTCGAAGTCGTAGCCGTCCCCAAGGTACTGGGCCACCAGCGCCTCGCTCATGTAGTCCGTGCCACCGTTCTGGTGCTGCCAGACGTGCGCCGACTCGTGCACCAGGAGGTCCTTCGACATCGGCATGTTCTCGGGGGGGATGTAGATGGTGTTGCCGTGCGTGAACGCGCGGCCCGAGGTGCTGAACAGCCCCGAGCTGCCTTCCTTGATGCGCAGCTGCGAGTAGTCAATGCTGTCACCGTACACCTGGCGCAGCGTGGCGACCTCATCCCCGGTCAGCTTGCGGCCAGGAGGCTCCACACCGATCAGCGTCTGCACGGCGCTCAGCGCCCGCCCTCCCATCAACAACAGCGCATCGACAGGTGTCTGCACGAACGTCTTCAGCAGCCCCGAGCCCATCTGCTTCAGGCCCTCTTTGAAGTCGCCGGTGAACAGCTTGCCCACGCCACCGAAGAAAGTGCCAATCCCCTCGCCTACGTTGCGGACCGCACCCACCACGGTGCTCGCCACACCCGTGACCAGGCTGCGCACCCCATCGCCCACGCGCTCGGCCGCCCCCTTCACCACATTGCCCACGGCCTTGGCCGCGCTACCCACAGCGTTGCCCACCGCCTTGGCCGCGCTACCGATGGCGTTGCCCACCGCCTTGGCCGCGTTGCCAATGGCCTTGAACGGGTTCCAGAACTCGACCTCCTTCGCCTGGCCGTCCACGTAGACGATGCCCTTGTCGTTCTCGGCGCGGATCTCCCCCACCTGCGCCGAGGACAGCTTCTCGCCCGAGAGGACGCGCCGGAACAGCTCGCCCTCGTCTCCCGCCGAGTCCTTCGAGTTGAGCTGGGCGTCCAGGTGGTGGCCCGCTTCCTCCACGTAGGTGGACGCGGCCAGCGACGGATCCAGCGACTCGTTGAGCAGCACCGTGCCAGACTCGGCGTCATAGGCCCCGTTGGCCCCTCCCAGAGTCTCGGCCGACACCCGCTTCACCGGGGGAAGCCAGTCGAAGTTCCCCGCCTGCGCCTGCTTCCGGAACTGCTCCGCCTTGCCGGCGTCGTACCCCTCGCCGAACACCGTCCGCAGCGTGTCGTGGAACTTCTGCTTGTCCGCGGCCAGCTCGCCGAACTGGCGGCGGAACGTAGATTGCACGTCCGGCGCCTTTCCGCTGAACGCGCTGACCGTCTCGAAGCCCGCCCGGCGCGCCGTCAGCGCCCCGGAAGCCCCTCCTGCCTTCGCTCCCGCCAGCTCATTCCGGGCCTCCTGGGTCCGGGCCGGCGTCTGCGGGGGAGTCCTCGTCTGGATCTTCATGTCGTCCTCTTCATGGATACCGTACCCCTATCATCGGGAGATCCAGGCCCCAGTTGCCGGGGGCTCCAACATTTGCAGGAATATGGAACCTACCCCTCGCGCAGGGGGGATACATTGCCAGCCTATGAAGCAGACCCAACAGCACCTTCGTGGATGCATCGCAGTGGTGGGCCTCGCGCTGGCTGCGTGTTCGGACACTGAGGAACCGGAGCCTCCTCCCACCGCCACCTGCGCCGAGCCCACCGGCACCCCCGTGGAGCACCAGGGCACCGTCACCTCCCCGCAGACGTGGGCCGCTTCCACCCCGCACCTCATCAGCGCCAACATGACGCTCAGCGCCCCCGTCACCGTGGAGGGCTGCGCCGTCGTCCGCGTGGCCGCCGGCATGTCCGTGGCCATCGGCAGCGGCGGCTCACTCATCTCCGCCGGCTCCGCCGAGCGCCCCGTGCGCTTCGAGCCCGCAGAGCAGGGCAAGCCCTGGGGTCAGCTTCGCATCTCCGCGCCCGGCTCGGCTCGCCTGTCGTGGACCCAGCTGCTCGGCGGTGGCGCCTCCCCCTTCGCCGATGGCACCCTCTATGTGGGCAACAGCTCCGCGCTGCCCGGCCCCCGCCCGCTCTTCGTCGACCACGTCACCATCAACGGCTCGAGCAGCCCTGGCGTCGTGCTCGCAGGCACCACGGGCTTCGCCGAGGGCTCCTCGGAGCTCACCATCACCGCCTCCGGCAGCCAGGCCCTCCCGGAGCCCATCGCCCTCAACCCCAACGCCCTCGGCACGCTGCCCTCCGGCGTCTACACTGGCAACCGCTCGGATGCGCTCTTCGTGAGCCCCTCCATCGCCTCCTCCAGCGTCTTCTATCTGGGCCAGGATGCCACCCTGAAAGATCTGGGCGTCCCCTACCGCGTGGAGGGACTGCAGGTCGGCAACCCCGACTCCCAGGCCACCCTCACCCTCGAGCCCGGCGTGCAGCTGCGCTTCATGCCCGGCAAGACGCTCCTGATCTACGACGCCCGCAGCACCCTCGTGGCTCGAGGCAGCACCCTCAAGCCCATCCTCTTCACCTCCGACAAACCGACTCCGGCCCCAGGTGACTGGACGGGCGTGCGCTTCGAGGGGCTCAATGCCAACGACGTGCTCGACAACGTCCAGGTCCTCTATGCCGGAGGCGACTGCCAGTGCTCCAGCTTCGGTTGCAACTACCTGGAGGGCTCGTTCTCCGTCGCCTCCGCCATCCTCCTGTTCAGCCCGCCACCCTCCTCCTTCATCACCCACTCGCGCATCGAGCACAGCGCCGGCCACGGCATCCTCCGCGGCTGGAGCAGCTCCGCGAGCGTCAGCTTCCTGGGCTCCAACACCTTCTCGAATGTCGTGGGCTGCACCGAGACGACGCCTCGGGACATGGACGGCCGCTGCTCCGCCGACCCTCCCTGTCCCAAGAGCCCGTGACGATGCGTCTCCGCCTCCTGGTACCGCAAGGTGCTGGCGTACTCCCCTGGATCGCTCACGGCTGCCCCGAGGTGGGCAGGGGAGCCTGGTCATACGAGACGAGGTAGCAGCGGTTCTCCCAGTCGAACATCCTCTCACCGCAGGGGGGGCGTTCACCTTCCAGTGGCCCGATCCAGCAACCCCCTACTATCTCCTTCTCCACCCTCGGCTCGCAGGGAGGCCGGCGCTGGTTTGGGAAGGGCTTCGAGGGCATGGGCCTGCCCAGGGAGAGGATCGCTGGCAACACTGCGCCAGGAGCGTCCTGGACAGCAGAGAGCGCTTCCTCCGCCACGCCCCCGTCTGTGGCGAACTGGGCCAGCTCCTCGGGCGTGGCGAGCCAGGGCGCAGGCTCTGGCGCTGGCTTCGGGTGCGAGGGCAGCTCCACCCGCACCGCCAGGGCCACCACGAGGCCACTCACGAGTCCCGCGCTGGCCAGGGAGAGCCAAGCGGGGAAGGAGGGGCGTCGGCGCCGCTCCTCCCGCGAGGAGCGGGTGCTCGGCGCGCGCGCTGGCTCCGTGTCGGAGAGCAGCTCGTCATCCTCCTGGCCATCCGAAGAGGCGCACCCGCCCTCCTCCGTGGCGACGGCGCTGGGAGTGGGGAGAACGGGCCTGTCCGCCTCGGGCCCGGCCGTCTCCACCATCCCCTGGACCTCCCGCTCGAGCTGCTGCGCGGTGCCCCGGGCCTGCCTGTCCTCGGAGAGCAGCCGTAGGGTGAGCGCTTCCAGTTCCAGGCACACCGTGGCCATGGCGCTCGGAGCAAGCACCTCCCTCTCTACAGGCTCTCCCCCGTCCGTGCACGGGGGCAGGTACATCCCTGTCACCATGCGGTAGAGCACCACTCCGAGGGCGTACAGGTCATCCGAGGGCTGGGAGTGCCAGCGTGCCTCGGTGTCCTTCCTGAAGCGCCAGGTGAAGGCCTTCTGCTCCGGGGGCCGGTAGGCGCTGGTACCCGGGGGCGCCGTGGTGTCCGTGAGGGGCTGGGCACCGGCGAACCAGCCGCTTCCCCAGTCCACCAGCACCGCGCGGCCCTGCGGGGTGACACGGATGTTGTCCCCCTTCACGTCGCGGTGGACGGCGCCGCAGGCGTGGGCCGTGGCCAGGGCTCCGGCCAGCTGCGCCAGCACACAGAGCACCTCCCGCGAGGAGCGCGGCTGCTCCCGAAACCAGTCGTAGAGGGTGAAGCCTTCCACCCATTCCATGACGACATAGGGGTAGCGGTGGCCCTTCGGGGAAGTCCACACTCCCATGTCCTCGTACCCGGGAATGGAAGGGTGCAGGCAGCGCCGGAGCAGCTCTGCCTCGCGGGGGAAGCGCGGATCCTGGGGGTTGCGAGCCATCTTGAGGGCCACCGGGGGAGCCTCGGGGTGGCCGGCACGTTGGGCCCGGAACACCACGCCGAAGGTGCCCGAGTCCAGGCGCTCGAGGATGAGCCAGGGGCCCACGGTGGAGCCAGGCACGGGGGCGTGGGCATAGACGGCTGTCTCTTCATCTCCGCTCATGAGGGTTCTCCGATGCAGGCGGGGAGTTGGGAAACACCCTACCGCAAAGGTGACCCGTCATACACCCGCTCCCTTGGGTAGCGCTCAGCACAAGACCCGGGCTACTGGCAGCTACCCCAGAAACCGTGGGTGTTACCTGGGGAGCGTGTGCAGGTACCGGGGGAGCCGTCCGCCTTCCGGCCGGCGCGGCCTTGTTGGGGTGTGCTTTCCCACCTAGCCTGCCGCTATATGAAAGCAGCCCCGCTCCTCTTCGTCGCATGGGCCCTCAGCGGGTGCGCCACTGTCAGCCACTCCAGGGCCGCCGACAGCTTCTTCTCTCGCCTCACCGCGCTTTGCGGCAAAGCCTATGCA
>NZ_DASPHO010000797.1:0-5471 GCF_035629615.1 Hyalangium sp.
TGCTTGACGATGGAGAGCCCCAGCCCAAGGCCCCCATGCTGCCGCGTGGTGGAAGCATCCGCCTGGCTGAAGCGCTGGAAGAGGTGAGGGAGAAAGCTGGAAGGGATGCCCTGGCCCGTGTCAGTCACGGTGATGACCGCCTGCGAACCCTCGCGCTCGAGCACCACCCCCACCCGGCCGCCCGCGGGGGTGAACTTCACCGCGTTCTGTACGAGGTTCCACACCACCTGCTGGAGCCGCGTGGCATCGCCGCGCACGAGACCCACGGCGGTGTCGAGCACCGGCAGCAAGTGCACCTGCCTGGCCTCGGCCGCGGGCCTCACCGATTCGAGGGCGGCGCTCACCACCTCGGCCAGCTCCAGGGGGACGAGCTCCAGGCGCAGCTTGCCCGTGAGGATGCGGCTGACATCCAGCAGATCCTCGACGAGCTGCGTCTGATGACGTGCATTGCGCTCGATGGTCTCGAGCGCCTTGCCCTGCCTCTCCGGCGGGAGGATGCCTCTGCGCAGCATCTGCAACCAGCCCAGCATCGAGGTGAGGGGCGTGCGCAGCTCGTGGCTCACCGTCGAGAGGAACTCGTCCTTGAGGCGGTTCGCCTCCTCGGCACGGTGACGCTCCACCTGGGCCGCCTCGAAGAGACTGGCGTTCTCCAGGGCAATGGCGGCCCGGCGGGCCACCTCCTCGGCCACGAGCATGTCCTGGGGCCCGTACACGCGCTGGGAGTCGAGGCTGATCATGAAGAGCGCGCCCAGGACCTGGCCGCCCGAGATCAGCGGCAGAATGATCCCAGCGTGGGGAGCGCTGTCGCGCAGGAGCATCAGGTGCTCGGGGCTCCGGGCCGTGCGCTCGAGGATCTCGTCCGTGACCGGGGAGAGCAGCTCGCTCCGCCCCACCCGCAGCACGCGGCCTACCCCGTGAGGCGCATCGAGCACGGGGGTGTAGCGCTCGATCGCGGCACGCATTGCCCGCGCCCGATCGGAGTCGATGTGGTGGAAGGCCAGGAGCCGGGCCTGCTGATCTGCCTGGCGCACGAAGACTCCACACCCGTCGGAGAAGCGCGGCACCACCGTGCGCACCAGCGCGGCCATCGCCTTCTCGAAGTCAAGGGAGGAGGTGAGCGCGGTGGATGCATCCGCGAGCATGCGCAGGTTCTCCTCGGTCTTCTTGCGCTCGGTGAGGTCGAGGGTGAAGGCCGCGCCCTCTTCGGGAGTGTCGAGGAAGGTGGCGGCGGCGACCAGGACGGGGACGGGATGACCCTCCCGGTGCAGGTACTGCTTCTCATAGGGGGGGTGGCGTCCCGTCTGGCGGAGGAGCTCCACCTGCTCCGCGTCGGAGCTGGAATATTCGGCCGGTGTGAGGTGGCGCCAGTTCAACCGGCCAGCCTCCAGATCCTCACGGTGATAGCCCAGCATGTGGAGGAAGGCATCGTTGGCGTAATCAATGACGCCATTCATCCTCCAGAAGATGACGCCTACGATGTTGGAGTCGACGATGCGGCGCAGGCGTGCTTCCGACGAGAGGAGGGCCACCTCCGCCTGGCGCCGGCGGCTCACCTCCCGGGTGAGCTCGTCCACCTTCTGGCCGAGCAGGCCGAAGGCAGCGCTTCCCCCCGCGTCATTCGCGAAGCGCAGGAACACCAGTGGCCCGTGGGCATCGTCCGCCGAGCCGAGCCGAGCCCCTTGGCAACCCCGGCGCATCGGACCTCCCGGGGCCGTCTTCAGGGTGAAGCCCCCTGGCAAGGGGTCGACGATGCGCGCGCACATGCGGAGAAAGCTGGCGACGCGCTCGGGCTCCTCCGCCACGAAGTCCGCGAGGGGCCTGCCATGGAGCGCGGGACCCTGCAGCCCCAGGAGCGCCCGGGCGGCGGGGCTGCTGTCCACCACCCGCCCCTCCGCCGTCACGAGCAGCAGGGGCTCGGGCAAGAGACGGGACAGGTGGACGAACAGCTCGGCCGGACGAGGGGGAGCATCCATCAGTGCGTGCGTATGTATTCTCGCCCCTCGGCAGCCTGCGCGGCGGCAGTCGGCTTCAGATACACCACGACCCGACAGCCCTTGTGGCCCAGCGCAATCGTCTCCTCCAGCGACACCTTGGCATAGCCAAGATTCTCCGAGGCGATGAAGCCGAAGACGTTGGACGTCATCATGCAGAGAGAGGGGCGCCCCAACACCTTCTCGGCGAAGGGGCAGGCGCGGTTGCCGAGGACGATCTTCTCGTCGTCCTGCTCGAGGATGAAGAAGTCGCCCTGGATGCGGCGCTTCAGATCCACGAGCACCTGCGCAACCTGCTCACGGTCGAGCTGAGGGAGCGAGAGCGCCTTCCTGTAGCCCTCGTTCATCTCCTCGCCCATCCGCTGCCCCACCACGCTGATGAAGCCCGAGGCCTCCTTCAAGCCCACGACATCTTCCAAGGTGCCCGCCAGGTGCCGCAAGAGCGTGCGCAGGAAGACGTCACGCTCCAAGCCTACGCTCGCCTGCGCCACCGGGGAGTTCTCTGCGGATGCTCGTGCCATGAGGTGTCTGACTCTCCTGACGATCTGTTCTCTCGAAACACAGGCTCCTTGCCCAGTCATTGCAGGCGGGCCTGTTGTTGAATGGACAGCGCCCTTCACCGCACGTAGCGCTCGAGCAGCGCCACCATTTCTTCCAGCGGGGCGCTGGCGTGGGAGAAGCCCGCCTCCACCACCACGCGTGGCATGCCGTACACCACGCAGGACTCGGCGGACTCCGTCAGCACGTGCCCTCCGGCCTCGCGGATGGCGCGCGCCCCCTCCAGCCCGTCATCCCCCATTCCCGTGAGCACCACCCCTACCGCATCCGAGCCCCACCCCGAGGCCGCGCTCTTGAAGAGGACGTCCACCGAGGGGTGATGCGGCGAATGGAGCGGCATCCGATCCAGCCAAGCCAGGGCTCGCTCGCCATCCCGCCCCACGCGCAGGTGCATGCCCGCGCGCGCCAGCACGGCCCGCCCGGGCCGCAGCTCCACGCCGTCCTCCGCCTCCACCACCTCCAGCGCGCTGCTCGCGTTGAGCCGCCGGGCCAGCGCCTCGGTGTAGCCCGCGGGGATATGCAGCGCGAGCGCCAGCGGGGCGGGGAAGTCCGCGGGCAACGACGACAGCAGCCGGGTGAGCGCAGCCGGGCCTCCCGTCGACGTCCCCACCACGACGATCCGCTGCCCTCCTGTGGGGGCCGCGCCAGACCGAGGCGTCTCCACCGACTGTACTTCCACGAGCGGGCGCACCACGGCCCCCGCCGCCGTGCGCACCTTCTCCACCAGCTCCGAGCCCAGCTCATAGAGGCGATCCGTCGCGAGCGCCGTGGGCTTGTGCACCAGCTCCACCGCCCCCATCTGGAGCGCGGACACCGCCAGCTCACTCTCGTCGCCCGCGCTGCTCACCACCACCACGCGAGGCGAGACCGCCCCCGCTAGCGAGCGCAGCACCCCCAGCCCATCCAGGTTCGGCATCACCAGATCCAGCGTCACCACGTCCGGGCTCAGCGCGGCGATCTTCTCGAGCGCGTCCAGCCCATCCCGCGCGGTGTCCACCACGGAGATGCCCGGCGCGGCGGAGAGCACCTGCCGCAGCACCTTGCGCGCGAAGGCGGAGTCGTCCACGACCAGCACTTTGATCGAGGGGCCCGTCATGCGTCCTCCTTGGGGCGGGTATAGAAGAAGGCTCCGCCCCGCTCCTCGCACAGCAGCGCGGTGCCGAAGCGCAGCAGGGACTCGGAGGTGCCCACCAGCAGGTGGCCTCCGGGCGCCAGCGCGCGAGTGAGGGAGTCCACCACATGCCGGGCTGTCTCGTCCTGGAAATAGATGAGGACGTTGCGGCAGAGGATGGCCTCGAAGGTGCCCAGGGCGGCGATGGCGTCCGCATCCACCAGGTTCAGCCGCCGCCACTCCACCGCGGCAACGAGCTCCGAGCGCGCCACCGGCCGCCCGTTCACCACCTCCAGGTAGCGCCCTTCGATGCCGGCCGGGAGGGCCCGCATCGAGCGCAGGTTGTGCTCCCCGAGCCGGGCCCGCTCCAACACCCGCTGGCTGTAGTCGGTGGCCAGCAGGGACACGCCGTCCAGCACGCCGCGCTGGTGGAGCATGATCGCCAGCGTGAGGGGCTCCTCACCCGTGGAGCACGCCGCGCACCAGATCCGCGGCCGCCGCCCCGCCCGCACCGCGCGCGCCAACTCGTCCGAGAGCACCTCCAGTGGCAGCGCATCGCGGAAGAAGTACGTCTCGTGCACCAGCAGCGAGTCGACGAGCGCATCCAGCCCAGCCGCTCCCGCCGGGTCGTACTGAAGGAAGTAGTAGTAGTCGAGCAGCGACTCGAACCCAGCCTCCAGCGCCTTGGCGGAGACCTTGTCCGCCAGCAGCTCGCGGTCCGTGGGCTCGTAGTGCAGCCCCGAGCGCTTTTCGATGAGCGCCGCGAGGATGACGAAGACCTGCGGAGACAGCGGGAGCGAGGGCATCAGCGGCTCAGCGCCTGGAGACAGGCTCGGCGCACCTCGAGGTCCTCGTCCTGGGCGGCGGCCTTTTCCAGCACCGCGCGGGCCTCCGCCGTCCCCAGCACCGCCACGGCGGCCGCCGCCGCGCGCCGGCCCGCGGGACTGCTCACGCCGAGCGCGGAGATCAGGGCCGCGCGTGCGTCCGCCCGCTGCATCCGTGCGAGGGCCGACACCAGCAGGGGTGCCACCAGCTCGTCCGCCGCCTCCAGCGCCGTGAGCAGCCCGGGGATGCGCCCCTCGGCCGGCAGCGCCAGGGCGCTCACCACCCGCTCGCGCAAGGCGGGATCCCCCAGCAGTGACACGAGCGCCTGCGTGGCGGCGGTGCCCGGGCGGGTGGCCAGAAAGCCCACCGCCGCGCTGCGCACGCTCTCATCGGGATCTCCCGCCGCGCGCAGCAAGGCCGTCACCGTCTCCGGCACGTCGTACTCGGCCACCGCCGAGAGGGCCACCAGGCGCGTGGCCGGATCCCCCTGGGCGGCGGCCTCCAGTAGCACGGGCAGCGCGTCCGGGCGCTTGGACACGCCCAGCCCCAGCAGCGCCGCCCGGCGCACGTCCGTGTCCTCCGAGGTGGCCGCGCGCCGCAGCGCCACCATGGCGCTCTCGGTGTGAAGGTGGGCCAGCGCGTCCACCACCGCCACCCGCACCTGGCCCGCGTCGTCGTTGGCCAGCGCGACGATGGCGTCCGCGGCGGCCTCCTCGTTCAGCTTCCCCAGCGCCTGGCACGCGTAGTAGCGCACCCACGGATCCTTGTCGTTGAGCCCTCCCAACAGGCAGGAGGTGACACGGGCCTCCTTGTCCGTCTGCCCCAGGGCACGCATGGCCGCCGCGCGCGTGCGCTCCGAGTCGTGGCGTGCCGCCTCCAGCAGCGCGTCCACCGCGCGGGGATCATCGATGAAGGGCAGTCCGTAGATGGCCGCGTCCCGCAGCCGCTCGTCCTGCTCGCGCATGGCCTGGAGCAGGACTTCCAGC
>NZ_DASPHO010000798.1:0-3782 GCF_035629615.1 Hyalangium sp.
GCCGCGAGCAGCTCCGCCAGCGTGGCCCCCGTCTCCGCGCGCTTCATCAGCGAAGACTCCTCCTCGGAGAAGCGCCCCACGGCGTGCTCGCGGAAGACGTGGAACGTGGTGTCCATGCCGGGGAACACCGTCCGGAACGCCTTCCACTCGCGCCGCCGCGCCTGCGCATCCCGGTGCAGGCTCGTCAGTGGCAGCTTCAGCTCCACCGCTTGCTCCAGCGACGGCAGCTGCAGGGTGAACTCCACCTCGCCCGAGTCCCAGTTGTAGCAGTCGAAGAAGGCCTCGCGCGCCTTGTGCTCCAGCGCCTCCAGCAGCCGCGGCAGCTCCACGAACTGCTGCCGCACCAGGAAGGCCCCATAGGGCAGCTTCGCCAGCTCCGCCGCCTCGAAGGCCAGCGCCGCCCTGGGCGCATCCAGGATGCCCAGATCCACCAGCACCTGGCCCAGGTGCTCGGCCGGCGTGTTGGAGCCCTCGCCCACCAGGAAGCCGCCCCGGAAGAAGAAGTAGCGGATCACCGCTCCGCGCTCGACCCGCAGCGTCCCCTCGACCTTGCGCGAGAGCAGCGCGGGCATCACCACGTCCATCGAGTAGTGAGTGAGGCTCCCCTTGAAATGCTCCATGCCTGTCTCCCGGTGCCAAGGACGCCTGCTCGCTTTCCAAGAAGCTAATACGGCCCTCCTGCTTGCTCAAGGGGTTGATTTCACTAAGGTTTTTACGGGGTTGTCCCAATGTTCCGGGTTGAGCCTGGCCTTGACGCAGTGGGGCAACGCTGACCCTGCGAATGTTTGACCCCCTGGGGGGCCGCTGCTAAGGGGGAGGCTTGATGTGCCTGAAGGACGTCCGGTGACCGATGCCCGCGGCACGCCGCCCGAGGAGGGCCCTAGCGATGCCGAGGTGCCCCGCTCACCCGGGGACGCCTTCCGTATTGCTCTGCCCAACTTCGAGGGCCCGCTCGATCTCCTGCTCCACCTGATTCGCGAGCACCGCGTCGACATCTTCGACATCCCGCTGGCGCTCATCGTCGAGAAATACCTGGAATACCTGCAACGGATGCGGGAGCTGAACCTGGACATCGCCGGGGAGTTCCTGGTGATGGCGTCCACCTTGGCCCACCTCAAGAGCCGCATGCTGCTGCCGCGCCAGGATGTGGCGCCGGTGGAGGCAGGCGAGTCGGTGCTGGAGGAGGCGGGGGATCCGCGCGCGGAGCTGGTGCGCCGGCTGCTCGAGTATCAGAAGTACAAGGACTCGGCGGAGCACCTGGCGAAGCAGGATCTGCTCGGGCGGGACGTGTTCACCCGGAACGTGCCCATGGAGGAGGTGCCCATCCCCGAGGAGGAGGTGGGCCTGCAGGAGTTCTCCGTCCTCAAGCTCATTGAGGCGCTGGATCGGGTGCTGGAGCGCCTGATCCCCAAGCCGCAGCACGAGGTGGTGCGCGAGCGCCTCAGCCTCTCCGAGGCCACCCTGCGCGTGGTAGAGCGCTTGCGCGGCCACGAGCAGGTGACGTTCGTCAGCCTCTTCCCGGAGGGCAGCAGCCGGCAGGAGATCGTCATTACCTTCCTGGCGATCCTGGAGATGGTAAAGCGGCGCCTCATCCGGGTGCACCAGGAGGAGCCCTTGAAGGACATCCTCCTGATGCCGTACGGAGACGCGCTGGAGCGGCTGGTCCCCACGGAGGTGGATGAGAGTGACTACCGGTAGGAACCCGAGCGACGAGGAGACGAGCGAGGCCCCCGCTCCCGGGACGCCCGGCGGCCCGGGTCCCTTCTCCGAGGAGGAGATCGCGGCTGTCACCGGCCCTGGTGGGGACAGCGAGCTGGACGAGGTGGAGGCCGCCGCCATCGAGGAGGACTCCGGGCCGGATCTGGAGACCTCCTTCGAGAAGTTCGTCCAGAAGAGCCGCAAGCTCTCCGAGGATCGCATCCGCACCGTGCTCCAGAGCGTGCTCTTCGTGGCGGACAAGGCCCTCACCGTCGATCAGCTCTACGAGTCCACCGGCATCGATCGGGAGCTGATCGCCAAGGCGCTCGATCAGATCTCCGGGCTCCACCGGGATGGGGTGAACGGGATCGTCCTCCACGAGGTGGCGGGCGGGTGGCAGTTCCGCACGGATCCACACTCGGCGGAGTACGTGCGGCGCTACCTGCGCGTGAAGCCGCAGCGGCTCACCCGGGCCGCCGTGGAGACGCTGGCCATCATCGCCTACCGCCAGCCGGTGACGCGGCCAGAAGTCGAGGAGATCCGCGGCGTGGACTGCGGCGCCGTCATCAAGGCGCTGATGGATCGCAAGCTGGTGAAGATCCTCGGGAAGAAGGAGGAGGTCGGCCGCCCCATCCTCTATGGCACCACGCGCGAGTTCCTCGAGTTCTTCGCGCTCAAGGATCTGTCCGCCCTGCCCACGCTGCGTGAGTTCCACGAGCTGACGCAGGAGCACCAGGAGATAGTAGAGAAGGAGTCGTCGACGGCACCCAAAGTGGCGGGGACGGTGGAGGCCCTGGCGGATCCGGGCTTCCAGAAGCGCTTGGAGAAGAACGAGGCGGCCTCCGAGGCCGCGCTGGAAGAGCTGGAGGAGGCCATCTCGGCCGCCGACCGGAGCCAGAAGGCCGCCGCCGGCCTGCTGACGAACACTGCCCCGCCGCCGCCCCAGGCTGGCGCCGAGGGACCCAAGCCCGAGTAACGGGCACGAAGGCATGTCATGGCTGCTGAACGACTTCAGAAGTACCTGGCTCGCGCGGGAGTGGCTTCGCGCCGGCACGCAGAGGAGCTCATCACCGCGGGCCGAGTGCAGGTGAACAACGAGACGGTGACGGAGCTGGGCAGCCGGGTGGAGCCAGGCAAGGACCTGGTGAAGGTGGACGGCACGCTGGTGACTCCGCCGGAGAGCACGTCCTATTTCCTGCTGTACAAGCCGGTCGGTGTGGTGACGACGCTGTCGGATCCGCAGGGGCGTCCCACGGTGGCCAGCTACGTGGAGGACGCCGGTACGCGGTTGTTCCCCGTGGGCCGGCTGGACTACGACGCCGAGGGCGCGCTGCTCTTCACGGACGATGGGGCGCTGGCCCACAAGCTCACGCACCCCAGCTTCCAGGTGCCGCGCACGTACCTGGCCAAGGTGAAGGGCTCGCCGGACACCGCCACCCTGGACAAGCTGCGCGGGGGTGTGCGGCTCGAGGACGGCATGGCCACGCCGCTCTCGGTGGACGTGTTCGAGCAGGCCGAGCGCAACACGTGGCTGAAGATCGTCGTCGCCGAGGGGCGGCCTCACCTGATCAAGCGGCTGTGCGCGGCGGTGGGGCACCCGGTGGTACGCCTGTACCGGCCGACCTACGCGGGCGTGGGGGTGGCCGGGCTGCGGCCGGGAATGTTGCGTCCGCTCACCTCGTCCGAGGTGCGGCTGCTTCAGGATGTGGCCGAGGCCCGCATGGCTCCGCCCGAGGGAGAGCTGGGCCTGCCGCCGCGGAGGCACGGGCGCTCCGCGCCGGGCTTCGAGGAGGCGGAGGATGACAGCGAGGACTACGAGCCCGAGGTCGAGCGGCGCGAGCCCGTGGTGGTGAAGGTGTCTCGGAAGGAGACGGAGGCCAGGGCATCGTCCCCAGCGGCGGCAGAGCGGTCAACACGTGCTCCCGCGCGCAGGGAACCCAGGGAGGGAGGCAGGGGCCTGGCTCGGTTCGGCCGTCCGCCTGCGGGCGCCCGAGGCGCAGAGGGGGATCGTCCTGCGCGCAAGGAGTGGAAGCCCCGGGCTGAGGGGGCCGGCCGCCCTGAGAAGCGTGAGTTTAAGCCCCGCG
>NZ_DASPHO010000799.1:0-55189 GCF_035629615.1 Hyalangium sp.
TCTCGATCGACAAGAGCGTGCCTCGCTGACCCGTCTCGGCGCACTCGTAGGTCTCGCACGTGGCGTGCAGTCCCTCTTTGTCGGCATTTACACGCACAACATGTTCTCCCTCGCTGCCATGGTCAAAGCAAGGTTGCTCGACGGACTCGATCCGCGCGGACTTCAGCAGCAGGGCCCACGTCTCGGGTTCGAGCACGAGAGGGCGCTCGGGGTGTTCGGCACTGCCTAGAGCGCGCACGCGTCCGTCACGCCGATCGACGCCGATGAGCACGGCCGCGCGCATGCCGCACGCCATCGCCTTTGTCTGCAGGACGAACTCACGCGCATGACCATCATGATCGTAGTCGCCGAGCACCATGGCCGGCAGCTGCTTGCGCCGGGCGAGGACCTGGAGCCATGCGTCAGGGAGGATCTCGTCATCCCCCGCAGCTGGCCGCCAGCGGCGCAGCACTGCCTTGACGTTCTCCCCTTCCGGGTCAAGCCCTTCGAATTCGAACAAGGGTGTAAGCGGGATGCGCTCGGCCGGCTTGCCCGGGCGCAGACGAATGAGGTCCAGCTTGCCGCTCTCGGCATATGCGAAGCCCCGGCAGGAGCAGGTGACGAAATCGGTCTCGATGCAGTCGAGTTCGGGGGGATCACGCCACTCGAGCCTCCATCGCTCAGTGACTCCATCCACCTCGACCCGGACCTCCTCGCGCAGCATGGGCTCGGGCTGCGCCGCACCGGCTCCCAACAGGACGCCTAGCCCTATCCATGCACTGAGTCGCATCCGTGCTCCTTCCATCACCTCGGCGTACCGCAGCAACTGGCCGTGGCGAATGAATGGAAAAGGTACCTCAAGTCCTCTGGACGCTCGCCGCAACCGCGAGCCCGGAAAGTGGCATTGACTTCCGCGGGTCACACGATGGAGGCCAGGAACGCGGCCCGCTCCTTCAGCCCCAAATCCCGGGTGAGGACGTCGAGACACGGGGCGAGGGCATAACCGCGCTTCTGCTTCGACTGCGTGAGCACCTCCGCCAGGGCATTTGTGGACTGGATGGCCCCGGGTGTGTCCGCCCCTGGGTCTTGTTCTGTGCGCTACCAAAGAGAGCGGGTGTCAGACTGGCCACCTGTGCGGTAGGGTCTTGCCCAGCTCCCAGCCTCTTCTGGAGAACTCCTCATGAGCGATGACGTGACAGCCGTCGATCCCCACGCCCCCGTGCCTGGCTCCACCGTGGGCCCCTGGCTGATCCTCAAGCGGCTGGACTCGGGCACCTTCGGCGTGGTGTTCCGGGCCCAGCGTGCCGGGCACCCCGAGGCTCCCTCGGTGGCCCTCAAGATGGCTCGCAACCCCCAGGATCCTCGCTTCCCGCGCGAGGCGGAGCTCCTCCGGCGCTGCCTGCACCCCTCCACTCCCGGGTACGAAGACATGGGTGTGTGGACTTCCCCGAAGGGCCACCGCTACCCCTACGTCGTTATGGAGTGGGTGGAGGGTCTCACCCTCTACGACTGGTTCCGGGAGCAGCCGCGCTCCTCGCGGGAGGTGCTCTGTGTGCTGGCGCAACTGGCTGGAGCCCTGGCCACGGCCCACGCTCGGGGCGCCGTCCACCGGGACGTGAAGGGCGACAACATCCGTGTCACCCCGCAGGGCCGCGCGGTGCTGGTGGACTGGGGCTCGGGCTGTTTCGCCGGCGCCCAGCCCCTCACGGACACCACCGCGCCCCCGGGTACCAACGCCTACCGGCCCCCGGAGCAGAAGGCCTTCACCTGGCGCTTCAGGAAGGACACCGAGGCGCGCTGGCACTCCCAGCCCTCGGATGACCTGTACGCCCTGGGAGTGGTGCTCTACCGCATGGTGACAGGGGTGTACCTGCCCCCGTGCACGGATGGAGGTGAGCTGGTGGAGCGGGAGGTGCTTGCCCCGAGCGCCATGGCCACAGTCTGCCTGGAGTTGGAAGCGCTCACCCTGCGGCTGCTCTCCGAGGACAGGGAAGCCCGGGGCACCGCGGAGCAGCTCGAGCGGGATGTCCAGGTGGTAGTGGAGGCGGCCGGGCCCGAGGCAGACAGGCCCATTCTCCTCACCCCCAGCGCCGTGCCCACCGAGGAGGGTGGTCATCCGTCTACCTCCCCCTCCTCGGATGGCCTTGACGATGTTCCGGCCAGCGGCTCCGGTGACCTCTCCGACACGGAGCCAGCGCGCCCACCGAGCACCCGCTCCTCGCGGGAGGAGCGGCGCCGACGCCCCGCGTTCCCAGCCTGGCTCTCCTGGGCCGGAGCGAGCGCAGTGGGGGGCCTCGTCATGGCGCTGGCGGTGCTGCTGGTGCTGCTGCCCTCGCACCCGCAGCGAGAGCCGGCACCGGAGCCTGCGCCCTGGCTCGCCACGCCCGAGGAGCTCGCCCAGTTTGCCACGGACGCGGGCGTGGCCGAAGAGGCCCTCTCTGCTGTCCAGGACGCTCCACGCGCCGTCATGCCGCTCGTCCTAACGGTCGGGGTGCCTATCCCCAAGAAGCCACCGGAGGGCCAGAAGAAGCCGCCCTGCGGTCCTGGACAAGTCGCTGTCAACGGCGCCTGCTGGGCAGGACCGATTGAAGGACAGCGACCTCCCTGCGGTCAGGGCATGTTTGACTACGAGAATCGGTGCTACTTCGCCATCTACGACGGCCCTCGCCAGCCGACTTCGGGGACTCCGTGAACATGCGTAGCTTTCGAGAGCCTGAAGGGAACTCCCAAGGACAGCGCGCTTCTACTCTCGCGTGATCTCCACCCACGGCGCTGCCCTGAGCGAGGATCCAGACAGCCCTGGCGTTCGCTGAGCCCGGCCAGGACCCTGCCTCCGGACGGCAGGCCCGCAGGGCCTCTGTGCCTGCCACATAGGTGCCCTGCAGTCCGTACGGGCTGGTGAAGCCCACGTCTATCGCGGCGACGAACAGGATCATCCGGACACGCCACCTGACATGGCAGCTGACATGTCAACTGACACGTCAGCCTCGCGCCCGTGGGCTCCGCGGTCGCCTTTTCATTGTTCCTGCACGGGGTTACCGGCAAGGCCGGGCTGGTCTGTCGCTTGCTAAGGGCTTGTTCACCACCACCCCAAGAGGGAGCAAACATGCCTGAGGTTCGCAACGCGCTGGTGCCGAAGACGCCCGTCATCCTCATTCACGACGCCGCGATTGATGAGTTCATGTCGGTCCTCCTGCTGAGCACGATGTCCGAGGTGGACCTGCTCGGCATCGTGGTCGTCAATGCAGACTGTCTCGCGGCTCCGGCGATGAGCGTGTCTTGGAAGCTCAACACCTTCACGCGGCAGTCCGTTCCCATCGGGCTCAGCAACGCGCGCGGCCTCAATCCGTTCCCCTGGGAGTACCGGGGGGACTGCGTCAAGGTGGACGAGCTGGCGGTGCTCAAGTCCTACTCGGCGAACCCGGAGTGGCCTGCCTATCCCGACGGGGACGCGCTGCTCACACAGCTCCTCTCCCAGGCGACCACCCCTGTGACGCTCCTGGTCACCTCGCCCCTCACGCCGATCTCCAGCGTGCTCCAGAAGAACCCCGCACTGGCCAAGAACGTGTCACGCCTCATCTGGATGGGAGGGGCCGTCTCCGTGGGGGGCAACCTGGATCCCGCCACCGTCCCGCCGCCCACCTGGAACCCCTATGCGGAGTGGAACGCGTTCTGGGATCCGGAAGCGGTGAGCTGGATCTTCCAGAACACGCAGTTCCCCATCGTCATGTTTCCGCTGGACATCACCAACCAGGCCGCCATCACCCCGTCGTTCATGAACACCCTGGCGCAGCAGGCGAAGACCGCCAGCTATTCCGCCCTGGCGGACCAGAGCTACGCGCTGGTGGCTGCCGAGGCCTTCTACGACATGTGGGACGTCACCGCGACGTGCTGGCTCACCCGGCCCGACCTGTTCCAGGAGCCGCCGACGCTCCAGCTCACCGTCGATACCGATCTCACGGGCGCCATGGGGACGATCCGCATCGCGAAGACAGGGCGCGCGGTCAGCGTCGTCTTCAACTTCGCCGATGACGGTACGGGCTTCTACAACTACGTGCTGAATCAGTTCAATCGCTCCGCGCCCGCGTAACTCCGCTCCGCCGTCACGCCGCTCCTGAGGCCAGCCCCTCACCTGCCTCCCTCCACTTCATCCCCCTCCCACGCACCCACCGATGAGCCCATTCTCCCGACGCGATCTCCTCAAGGCTGGCACCACCCTCACCGCGGCGCTCGCTCTCAATCCCCTCACCGGCTGTTCCGATCCCGAGCCTTCCGACGTGACGGAGCTCGACGTGAAGTTCGTCACGATGATGCTCGCCGGCTACAAGGTGCGGCTGCGCACCTATGGCGGCACGATTCCGGGCCCCACCCTCAAGACGAAGCCGTGCGCGCAGCTCGCGATCCGGATCCGGAACGAGCTCCCCCCCTACGACTCGTCGGCGTGGCACCACGGCCTCAAGGGCCTGCCTGAGATGGCGCACATGAACGTGCCGCACATGCTCAACACGACCAACCTCCACGTCCATGGGCTGGAGGTCGTGCCCCACCTCTTCGAGCCGGTTGGCACCTCGGATCCCTCGTCCCAGATGATTGCCATCGATCCCGGGCAAGACAAGCTCTACACCTTCACCCTCCCCGAGGATCACCCCACGGGCCTCTACTGGTACCACCCGCACCACCACGGCTCGACCGCGGTCCAGGTGCAGAACGGCATGGCAGGGGCACTCATCGTCGAGGGCGCCATTGACCAGGTGCCTGAGATCGCCGCGGCGCAGCAGCACGTGATCGCGATCCAGGACATCGGGCTCTTCGAGTCCGCGAAGGAGCCCGGCCTGTGGAGCTACGATCCTCAGCAGAACGCGATCTACAGCACTGGCACAGGCAAGAGCTTCATCAAAGACGCCCAGGGCAACGACAAGGAGCCCGTGGACAGCGGCTTCTCGACGGGTGACTTCCCGCTGCGCCTCTTCCTCGTCAACGGCCAGCCCGTGTTCCAGGAGACGCACAACCCCGTTCCGCCCCAGCCCAACCAGCAGCCGAAGCCCATCGGCAGCCAGCTCGACGACGGGCCGCGCTACACGCTGCGCCCTGGCGAGGTGGTGCGCTTCCGGATGCTCAACGGCTGCAGCGACAACCTGATCCCCCTGGTCGTCGAGGGCCACACGATGCAGCTGATCGCCATGGACGGGGTGAACTTCACCGCCCCGCGGCCACGCCCGTACGTGCCCGACGCCGTGGATGGTCAGGAGCAGGTGCTGCTCGCCCCCGGCGGCCGGGCCGAGTTCCTCATCAAAGCCAGCTCCACACCCGGCATCTACCGCATCCGGCAGCTCGCACAGAGCCAGCAATTCCTCGAGAGCGCGGGGAAGATCCTGGCCGAGATCGAGATCTCGGGCGAGCCCATGGACATGGCGTTGCCCACGAGCCTGCCGGAGCCGAAGCGCCACTACCCGCTCATCCGCCCCGACGAGGTGCAGAACCACCGCAGCATCACCTTCGACATGATGTACCCCGCCGAGATGAACAAGGTGGTGGGCATCGACTTCGGCATCAACGGCGAGATGTATGATGAGACGGCGGTGCCCATCGAGGTGAAGCTCGGCGCGGTGGAGGAGTGGACCATTCAGGACAATGGCCACGCGCATGGCGGGTCAGCGGAAGGCCACCCCTTCCACATACACACCAACTCCTTCGAGGTGATCTCCATCGGCGACAAGCCCGTGGAGCCCGGGACGCTCCATGACACCGTCTGGGTTCCCCATAACACCCCGGTGCGCATCCGCATCCGGTTCAAGGAGTGGACCGGCAAGATCGTGTTCCACTGCCACATCATCCCCCACGAGGACTCGGGGATGATGCAGAACCTCATGCTCAGGCCCTGACAGCCCCCCGCTCCCCATGGCCTCCAGCGCTCTGGCCCTGCGCGGCCTCTGGCTTGATCCCTTTCAAATTCCCCCACGGGGTTTTTCGGAGATATAGCGGAGAGATTCTGGCTCGACGCCAGATCGCTGGCTCAGGGCTCCGCCGGTCGCAGGCAGTCCAGCTCCAGCTCCCGGAGGAAGGTGAGGAAGGCGTTGTCTCCCACTGCCGCTCGGGCCTGGCCGACGGCTGCGCGCGCCGCCTCCCAGTCCCGATCCATCTTGAAGCGCGTGGACTCCAGCACCCGCTGGTTCGCCTCCAGCTCGCGGGCCAGCCGCGGCGCCTCCAGCCCCTCGGCACGCGCCAGGCGTGACGCCGGTGGCTCCCCCACCGCCAGCAGCTCCTCCGGGTGGAAGGGCCGGTCCGCGTTGAACAGGAAGTACTCCACCCGCGGGTGGTCATCCGTCATCGCCGGGTAGCCCCGGACGTAGCGCCGCAGGGCCTCTGTGCCCGCCACGTAGGTGCCCAGCAGGCTGTAGGGGCTGGTGAAGCCCACGTCCATCAGGGAGCGCGCCACGCCCGGCTGCGCCCACTCCTGCTGCCAGCGCGCCCAGTCCACCCTCAGCGGCCGATCCGAGGCCACGAGGATCGCCTCGTAGTCGGAGGGGATCCACAGCGTCACCTCGGAGAAAGCCTCCAACAGCGAGGCGATCATCCCCCGGGTGAGGTTGTCCGGCTGCTGCTCCAGGGGAATCCATTGCGAGAGCACGCCGCCCGGCGCCAGCCTCTGCTTCACCAGCCGGTAGAACTCCGTGGTGTAGAGGTTCACCACGCCAGCCGAGCGCGGCGGCGGGGGCTCAAAGGAGATGACGTCGTACTGGCCGGACGCGGACAGCAGGAAGTGGCGCCCGTCGTTGAAGACGACGTGTGTGCGCGGATCCTCGGCCACGTGGTGGTTGTGCTCGGCGAAGTGAGGCGCGGCCTGCAGCACGTCCGGGTTGGTGTCGACGATCGTGAGCGAGCGCAGCGCCGGGTAGCTGGCGAACGAGCCTGCCGTGCTGCCGGTGCCGAAGCACACCTGGAGCACCTCGCGAGGCTCGGGGTGCAGCAGCATGGGCAGGTGGGCCAGCGTGGCCATGTAGCGCTTCCGCGGCAGCACGGTGTTGGCGTAGCTCACCGAGCCGAAGAGAAGCTGCTGGTGGCGGAAGGGGCGCTCACGACAACCCGGCCCACAGGCGTAGCGCCCCGAGTCGCACACCGTCTGGTTGTCGTACTCGAGCACCGCGAGCGTGCCGTCCGTCCCCTCCTTCACGAAGAGCACGCGGGAGTCCACGTGCTCGGCGAAGGCGCGCACCAGCAGATCCCGGGGCACCAGGAGCACGGCCACCGCGAGCAGCACCGCGCCGGCCCACATGCTCCGCCGGGCCCGAGGCCGGGCGTCCGGATCCAGCACCTGGACGCCCAGCGCGATCGCCATGTTGAGCACGCAGATGAAGACAAAGCTCCACTGGGTGCCCACCGCGGGGACGAGCGCGAAGCCCATGAGCAGCGAGCCGGCAATGCCGCCCAGGGTGTTCACCGAGTACAGCAGGCCTACGTTGCTGGCGGCGGCGGCCACATGCCGCGTGGTGAGCTGCACCACGAGCGGGAAGATGATGCCGATGAGCGAGGTGGGTACGAGGATGACCAGGGCCGCATGAAGCAGCATGCCCACATAGGGCGCCTGGGGGCCCCAGCCACCGAGCTGCTCGGCGAGGAGCTTCCCCACGGGCCGGGACAGGCCCAGCAGCGCCATGGACACCAGGCCCGTGAAGGCCAGCAGGGCCTCCACGGAGACGAACAGCTCCAGCTCCCTCCCCCGCCCCGCCAGCCACAGCGAGTAGATGAGCCCGCCGATCACCAGCCCGAGCAGGAAGGTGACGAGCAGAATGGTGAAGGCGTAGGTGGAGGAGTCCAGCACCGTGGAGAGCACCCGGAACCAGAGCACCTCGTAGGAGATGGAGCCGAAGCCGCAGAGCGCGAAGGCGGCCACCAACAGCTGGCGCCGCCTCCCGGTGAAGGCGGAGGGAGGATCGGCGGCGAGTGCGGGCGCGGTGGCTGGGAGTTCCTGGGACGGCAGCCGGAAGTGCAGCGCCGTGACGACCAGTCCGATGAGCCCGTTGAGCGCCGCGGCGATGACGGCCGTGCGCCACAGCCCCACTGCTCCGATGAGGTAGAAGCCAGCCACGCCGCAGCCGAGCGCCGCGCCCAGCGTGTTGAGGGCATAGAGGACACCGAAGGAGCGGCCCAGCCCTTCCAACTCACGGGCGATGAAGCGCGTGAGGACGGGCAGCGTGCCGCCCATGGCGAAGGTGGGCGGCAGCACGGCAAGGAAGGAGAGCGCGCCACGCACCGGGAGTGGCCCTCCCCCCGCGAGGCCCACGCCGTCCAGCAGCTCCGGCAGCCTCGCAAGCACCCAGGTGATACCGAGGGCGAGCACCGCCGTAGCGCCCTCCAGGAGCCCATAGACGAGCAGCGGGCGCTGGAGCCGATCCGCGATCCGGCCGATCCACAGGCTGCCCAGGACGAGCCCCGCGAGGAACGAGGACACCACGAGGCTCACGGCAAAGGTGGTGTGCCCCACGACCAGGGTGAGGTAGCGGACCCAGATCACCTCGAAGACGAGCCCGCTCATCCCCGAGGCTACGAACAGCAGGCCCACAACGGCGAACACTCTGGAGGAGATGCGGCTCACGGGACCACACCCTACACCGGAGGGCTCTGAACGCGAGCGGCCTGTATCCAACTCGAGCGAGCAGACGCTCGCAGGACGGCGCGATCGAATGCGACAGGGTGGCTGCAGCGCCTGGGGCTTGAAGCTTCGGATGAAGAAGTCCTGGAGCGGACAGACCGTCGCTCGGGAGCAGGGGGACACGGAGAGCTCGTTGCGAGGACCGATCGCGCGTGGGATACCTTCAACGAGAGTCGAACGAAGATCAGCACTCACCGAAAGGGCCCTGGCAGCACCTGCACCACGCCCCATTGAGGAGCTCCTTCATGCGACGACTGAGCAGCTTTCGGACCAAGGCGATGGCGGGCTACGCGGCCGTCGTCCTACTCCTCGCTGGCGGCATGACGTTCGCCATTCGACGCCTCGATGTTCTTGCGGCCGGCCAGATCGCACACTTCCGGATGGAGGAAGACGAGATCACGCTCGTGGAACGTCTTCGATGGAGCGGTGAGGTGCTCGTGTCCACGGGGAGAGGCTTTCTCCTCTCCGGCGATGCCGCGCTCCTCGCAACTCTGCACGAGGCGGAGGGCGACTTCGACAGGAGCTTTCAGGCCCTGAAGAACGACTCTCTCTCTCCCAGTGCTGCTTCGCTCGTTGCAGAAGTCGAGCGGGCCGCCACGAGCTTCACGCGCCGCCAAAAACAGCTCGTGACGGCGAGGCAGCAAGACGTGGACACCGGGGAGCTCGCTCGCCGATTCGAGACGGAGCTTCTGCCTCTTCAGCACGAGCTGGGGCAGTCTCTGAATCGCCTGGTCGACTACAAGGAAGCCGCATTGAAAGACGCCTACGCGCAAGGGACAGCAACCCGAGCCCAGCTGAGCTCCTGGATGCACAGCCTGCTTGGAGTCCTCGTCCTCATCAGTCTGGGTACCAGCTGGTACTTCTCGAGGTTGCTTGCCCAGTCGTACCGCCAGGAGCAAGACGCTCTGGAGACTGCACAGAAGGCACTGGCTACACGCGATGAGCTCATGGGCATCATCGCCCACGACCTGCGAAATCCCCTCAACGCCATCAAGCTCAAGGCGACGCTCCTACGCAAAGGAGCCGAGTCCGAAAAATTTCGAGAGCATGCGGAGTCGATCGAGCACATCACGCTGCGGATGGAGCACCTCATCAGGTCCATGCTCGACGTGGCCACCCTGGAAGCTGGGCGGCTCTCCGTGACTCCAGCGCCATGCGACATGGCGGGTCTGCTGCGCGAGGCCGTCGAGATGTTCAGCAATCTCTCAGCAGCCAAGCCACTCGGGCTGCAGCTGCGGGGTGTGAACATGCCCGGACTCACCGTCCGGGCCGATCGAGAGCGAGTGCTCCAGGTGTTCTCGAATCTCCTTGGGAACGCGATCAAGTTCACGCCCCAGGGCGGTCAAGTGGTGATCGCGGTCGAGAGACAGGGGGAGGCCGTCCGCATTGCCGTCTCCGACTCGGGCCCCGGAATCGCCAGCGAGCACCTCCCGCATGTCTTCGATCGCTTCTGGAAGCACGAGAAGGCGGGGAAGAAGGGAACAGGGCTGGGCCTCTTCATCGCGAAAGGCATCATCGACGGGCATGGGGGACGGATCTGGGCCGAGAGCGAGCCTGGCCACGGCGCGACCTTCTCCTTCACGCTTCCGATCGCCGAGTCGGCGCGAGCCGAAGCCTCGCCAACCGAGTCTGGTGACCATCCCACTCCCGCTTGAGTCACACAGCTCTCTTGCATCAGCCAGGGCGGTCCTCTTTGCTCGAGCCGATGCGCCCCCAGTCGACGCCGGTGTAGCGGGAGCCGGGCTCTGGGGTGAGCCCGAGCTTCTTCAGGTCATCGGAGTACTTCGCGCCTTTGACGACCACCCAGCGCCGGGCCACACGCTGGCCCTCCTGCAGCGCCTCGGGAGTGAGCGGGGCGTGGTCGGCGAAGCGACGGAGCACATCGAAGCCGGGCTGGGCCTTGCGAGGCCGCGCGAACATCGGGTCGAAGCTGACGACGTCAAACGAACGGGCCGGGAGCGTGCGCAGGTACTCGTACGCATCCGCGTGCACCACCTCGATGCGGCATGAGTCCGGTCCGAGCTCGTAGGTCTTCAGCCCCTCCCAGGCGAGGGCGCAGAGGGGCAGGCTCTTCTCCACCCCTACCACCCTGCCCTCTGGGCCGACCGCAAGGGAGGCCACGAGGGCGTCCTGGGCCAGTCCCAGCGTGCAGTCGAGCACAGCATCCCCTTTGCGCAGCTCCGCCACCCGGACGAAGATGTCCGGCTCGCCCGCGGCCAGCCGGAGCCTGCGCAGGTGGGCCATGCCGCCGTGGAAGCCGTGGTGGCCCTCGCGATCCCAGAGCGTCACTCCGTCATGGCCGAAGATGAGCAGGGCCTCGGCGCGGTCGTCGAACCAGGAGGTGATGCCCCGCTTGTGCCGGCGGAGGAACAACGGCACGCCCCACCGGCGCGAGGCAGCTTCGGCCTGAGCGAGCAGCTGCGGGTTGAGCCGGGCGCTGGTGGTGACGGCGAGCGGGACGCGCATTCCGGCTCAGGGGCCCATGGGCCTGGCGTGCTCCATGAGCACACCGTCGGATGTGGAGCCGAGCTTCATGGGGACTCCCTACCGTGACCAGTGGCGGTGGGGCTCCGTGCGGCGGCGGTGCTCGTCGTACGCGCGGTCCTCGGGATAGAAGCAGCCGTCGACGTCGCGGCGGCGCTCCCCGACGCAGAGCAGCACGCAGTCGCGCGCACCGTGGTTCACGAAGCAGTGCGCGATCCCCGTCCCCGAGGGGAAGCTGACGGTGTGACCGGCGCGCAGCGGGAGCTCCCTCGCCTCGGCCGCGCCCGGCTCGAGCAGGCGCACGTGACATTCGCCCTCGAGGACGTAGACCAGCT
This sequence comes from Hyalangium sp., assembly GCF_035629615.1. Lineage (GTDB taxonomy): Bacteria > Myxococcota > Myxococcia > Myxococcales > Myxococcaceae > Hyalangium. The sequence continues at coordinate 11,449 of NZ_DASPHO010000799.1, forward strand.
CCTCCTCGTGGGAGTGCGCGTGCGTGAAGCTGGTGCGCCGGCCCGGCGGCAGGCGCTCCTGCCACATCCCGAGCCGCTCGCTCCCGGCCGCCTTGCCCAGGTTCCGCCCGAACGAGAGCTTCTCGCCGTCGAAGGGGACCGGATAGGACCCCTCCTCTTCAGGGACATCGAGCGCGTGGACGACGAAAGCGGCGGAGGGTAGCGAGGTCATGAAGGCACCCTATCGCAGGGTCAGCGAGAGCCCGAGAGGAACGCTCAGTTCGACGCGCGGAAGCGCATGGGCAGCGTCTTCGGTCCCCGATCCTGGAGGTTGAAGCTCGCATACGCATAGGGCTGCGCGCCGAACTCCCAGTCGGACAGCTCCAGCAGGGCCCGCAGGGACTCCTCGAGCTCCAACCGGGTGAGCACAGAGCCCAGGCAGTAGTGAGGGCCGCTGCCGAAGGCGATGTGCCGCCCTGGCTTCCGGCCGATGTCGAAGCGGTCCCCATCCGGGAACACTGCAGGGTCCCGGTTGGCCGCGGCGATGGAGCCGAAGACGAACTCCCCTTTCTGGATCGCCCTGCCGCCAAGCTCCGTGGCTTCCATGCAGAGGCGATTCACCGTGAGGGCCGCGGGCTCGTAGCGCAGGACTTCTTCCACCGCGCTCTTGAGCAGCCCTGGCTCCTCGCGCAGGCGCTTCAGCTCCGTGGGGTGCTTCAGGAAGCACAGCACGGCATTGGTGATCTGGTTCGCGGCGGTGGTGTAGCCGGCAGCGAGCACCTGGATGCACTGGATGCTGACCTCGCCCGCCAGCTCCGGATCCCAGGCGTCCCCCTCGATGAGACGGCTCACCATGTCGCTGCCAGGCTTCTCCCGCCGCTCCTTCACGAGCGCCTCCATGTAACCGAAGAGCTCCTTGGAGCTCTTCACCACCCGGCGCGACACCTCATCCGCGGACACGCCGATCCCGGCAGGCTTGAGCATGTCCGCAGTCCACTGCCGGAACTGGGGCCGATCCGCCTCCGGAATGGAGAAGAGCTGGCTGATGGTGCCCAGGGAGACGAGATCCGCGAAATCCACTGCGAGGTCGATCTCACCGCGCCCGCGGTGCGCCGCGAGGACCTGACGGGCCGTGGCCGCCACTCCAGGCCGCAGAGCCTCGATGCTGCCCGCCGTGAAGCCAGGGTTGACGATCGACCGGATGCGGGTGTGCCGGGGCGGATCCTGGAAGAAGAGCATCCGCGACCACTGGGCGATCATCTTCTCCACCTCCTCGGCCCCGGCGGCGGACACCAGGCTGCTGAGCAGCGGCCGGACGCGCTGAGAGGTGAAGTGGGAGTCGCGCAGGAGGATGTTGACCTCGTTGTAGCGGGTCAGCATCCAGCTCTTCATCGGCTCCCAGAAATAGACGGGCTCGTCCCGCTGCAGCTGGCGGAGCGTCGGGTAGGGATCACGGAAGAACGCATCGCTCGAGAGGTCATATCCGGCCAGGCTGCTCACGGGGTCATCCTCGCAAGGGGCTCCTCGGAGAGATCGGCGAATGAATATCTTTCAAGCGATGGCCCCCTGTGATCGCTCGCGCCGTCCAGCGCCTGGACCGACAGTCTATCTCAAGTGGCTGCCCACCCGGGGGGTACCGCCTCCGTGTAGAACCTGACACGTCTAAATGGGAGGCGCTTGCAACCGCGCGCAGTATGAGGGTGGCCGTTGGCATGAGCGCGGAGGCCACGTTCGCCTCTGAAGGTGTACGATCAGCAGAGCAGTGCCCGTGGGGAGCTGATCATGCTGGACATTCCTGGGTACCGGGTTCTCGGGACGATCCGAGCCACCGGCTTGAACGTGCTTTTTCACGCCGTGCGTGAGGCAGACGGCCTGCCCGTGATCATCAAGACTCCGATGGTGCCGTCTCCTGGCCCCAGCGAGAGCGAGTGCTACCGGCGCGAGTTTGGGATCCTGAAGCGACTCCAGGACGTGCGAGGCGTGGCGCGGCCCTACGCCTTCGAGCGGATTCGCGAGCGGCCCCTGCTCCTGCTGGAGCGGGTGCAGGGCCAGTCCCTGTCCGAGTCCGCGGGTCAACCGCTGGCGCTCCCACGCTTCCTGGACCTGGCCATCTCCCTGGCGTCGACCCTGGCGGAGGTCCACAGCCGCAACGTCATCCACAAGGACATCAAGCCCTCCAACATCATCCTCGAGCCGTCCGGGGAGGGGCGCCTGATCGACTTCGGCGTCGCCACGCTCCAGAAGGTCGAGCACCTGGACGCGGCGTCCTCGCACCTCATCGAAGGGACGCTGGCGTACATGTCGCCCGAGCAGACGGGGCGGATGAACCGGGCGGTGGACTACCGCACGGACTTCTACTCACTGGGCGTGACGCTCTACGAGCTGCTGACGGGACAGCGGCCGTTCCACGGGCGTGATGCGCTCGAGTGGTTCCACGCCCACATGGCTCAGAACCCGGCGCCACCGCACGAGCACAACGCGCAGGTGCCGCCAGCGGTGTCGGCCATCGTGCTGAAGTTGATGGCCAAGGTCGCCGAGGAGCGCTACCAGAGCGCCGAGGGACTCCGAGCGGACCTCGAGCGGTGCCGCGAGGGGCTGAGACAGAATGTGCTGGCGGAGTTCACGCCTGGTGCGCAAGACGCGCCCAGCCGGTTCCAGCTGCCCCTGCGGCTCTACGGGCGCGCCACCCAGGTCTCCGCCCTGCTCCAGGGCTTCGAGCGGGTCATCCAGAGCGGGCGGCCCGAGCTCTTCCTGATCAGCGGCTACTCTGGCATCGGCAAGTCCTCGGTGGTGAATGAGCTGCACAAGCCGGTGGTGCAGCGGCGCAGCTTCTTCCTGAGTGGCAAGTTCGATCAGTTCCAGCGGGACATTCCCTACGCCACGCTGGCCCAGGCCATCCGCGGACTGGTGCAGCAGCTGCTGGTGGGAACGGAGGAGGATCTCGCGAGGTGGCGCGAGCGGCTGAACCAGGTCTGGGAGGGCCACGGCCAGGTGCTCGTGGACATGGTCCCTCAGCTGGACGTCCTGGTGGGCCGGCAGCCGGCGCTCCAGCCCTTGCCCACCCATGAGGCGCAGCACCGCTTCAACCGGGTGGTGCGCCAGTTCCTGGAGGTGTTCGCCACCGCTGAGCACCCGCTCGTGGTGTTCCTCGATGATCTGCAGTGGGCGGACCTGGCCAGCCTCCGGCTCATCCAGCAGCTGCTGTCCCAGCCGGAGACGCCCCCCGTGCTGTGGATTGGCGCCTACCGCGACAACGAGGTGAGCCCCACCCATCCGCTGGTGCCGGTGCTGGAAGAGGTGCGCAAGGCCGGCGCGAGGATGACGGACATCCAGCTGGAGCCCCTCAACCTGGACCAGGTGACGAGGCTCGTGGCGGACACGCTCCCAGGCGCAACAGAGGAGGTGGTGCTCCCGCTCTCGGAGCGGGTGCACGAGAAGACAGGCGGCAACCCCTTCTTCCTCCTGCAGCTGCTGGTGACGCTGAACCAGGACGGCCTGCTGGTGCGCAGGCCGGGGGCCGGGTGGCAGTGGGATGAAGCCGCGGTCCGGGCCCAGGGGTACTCGGACAACGTCGTCGACTTCATGGTGCGCAAGCTGCGCCAGTTCCCCTCCGAGACGCAGACCCTGCTCCGGCTGGCGGCGTGCGTGGGAAATGTCTTCTCGCTCCCCATGCTCGGCACCCTGGCCAGCCTGGAGGAGGTGGCGCAGGTGGAGCATGGGCTCGAGCCCGCGTTCCAAGCCGGCATGCTGGTGCGGGTGGGGCCGGAGCAGGACCGCTTCCTTCACGACCGCATCCAGCAGGCGGCCCACTCCCTCATCTCCGAGGAGGAGAGCAAGGCCATCCACCTGCGCATTGGCCGGCTGCTGCTCAAGAGCCTGTCACCCGAGCAGGTGCGCGAGGCGATCTTCGACGTGGTAAGCCAGCTCAATGCAGGCGCGGACCTGATCCAGGAGCCCGCCGAGCGCCACCATGTGGCCCGGCTGAACGCCGAGGCAGGCGCGAAGGCCGAGGCCGCGGTGGCACACCGCCCCGCCCTCACCTACTTCACGATGGCCTTCTCGCTCATTCCAGGAGACCCGTGGGAGACGGACTACGAGCTGGCCTTCAAGGTCCGGCTTGCGCGGGCCAGGTGCGAGCTCCTGAGTGGCAACATCGCCGGGGTGCGCCCCCTGGAGGAGGAGCTCCGAGCCCGGGCGCGGAACCGTGCGGACACCACCGCCGCCTACTGCCTGAAGGGTGACACCTGTCTGACCATGGGGGATGTCCAGGGGGCCGCTACGTGCATGCGGGAGTGTCTGGCGCTGCTGGGCATGCCCCTGTCCCTGCACCCCACCTGGGAAGAGGTGGTGGCTGACCATGAAGAGGTGTGGGAGCTGCTGGGCGAGCGCTCCATCGTGAGCCTCATCGACCTGCCGCTCATGACCGACCCGGACCAGCAGCTGGTGCTGGGCTCCCTCTCCTCGCTGTGCGTGGCGGCCTACGTCACGGACCATCACCTGTTCCTCGTCACGGTGAGCCGGATGGTCTCCCTCACCCTGCGCCACGGCTTCAGTGAGCCGGCGGTGCATGGCTTCGGCTGGTTCGGGGTGCTGACGGGCACCTTCTTCAAGCGGTACCGGGAAGGCGAAGCCCTGAGCATGCTCGCCCGCGGGTTCGTCGAGCGGTACAACCTGTCCTCCTCCCGCTCGAAGGTGCTCCTGAGCCTGCAGAGCATCTGCTGCTGGACTCAGCCCCTGTCCGCCGTGCAGGAGATCACCCTCAGCGGCTTCCACCATGGGCTCCAGGCAGGGGACTTCTTCACCGCCAGCTACTTCTGCCCCTGGCTCATCCAGAACCGCCTCGCCATGGGGCATGATCTGGAGGACATCTACCAGGAGTCCGTCACGCACGCCGGGTTCGTGCGCAAGGCGGGTGTCCAGACTGCGCTGGACATGCTCGTCCTCCACCAGCGCTACGTGCTGCTGCTGAGCGGGCGCACGCGCTCATTCGGGACGCTGAGCGGGGACGGGTTCGACGAGCAGGCCTTCGAGGCTGGGCTGACGCCCGAGTTCCCGAGCACCGTGCGGTGCACGTACTGGATCGTCAAGCTCCAGTCGCGCTTCATGAGCGGCGCCTACGAGGAGGCCCGCGACGCGGCAGGCAAGGCGGCCGAGCTGCTCTGGTCCATGACGGGCAGCCTCGCGCTCAAGGATTTCCACCTCTTTCGCGCCCTCACCCTGACCGCGTGCTTCGAGGAGGCCCCGCCGGATGAGCGGCAGCGGTTCCTCGAGCTCCTCCAGCGCGATCACCAACAGCTCGCGGAGTGGGCGGAGCACTGCCCTGAGACTTTCCATGCCCTCGAGCGGATGGTGTTCGCGGAGCAGGCCCGTCTCGCGGGACGGCTGGACGAGGCGATACGCGCCTATGAGGAGGCCATCCGCGCGGCGAGAGAGAGCGGTGCCACACAGTGGGTGGGACTGGCCAGTGAGCTGGCGGCGAGCTTCTGGCGCACGCGACAGGCGCCGATCGTCGCCCATTCCTTCGCACGCGAGGCCCGAGGGGCGTACCTGCACTGGGGTGCCCTGGGCAAGGTCCAACACCTGGAGGCCCGGTGGCCGCACCTCGCCCCCGAGCCGGAGGCGGACGAGACCCTGAGCACCAGCAACACGACCTCCGTCCGGATCGACGCGCTCACGGTGGTCAAGACCCAGCAGGCCATCTCCGGAGAGATCGAGCTGGAGCGGCTGGTGACCACGCTGCTGAAGGCCGCCATCGAGAATGCAGGCGCCCAACGCGGAGTCCTGCTGCTGCCGAGCGGAGACACGCTCTCGGTGGTGGCCACCTCCAGTGGCTCGTCGGACGGCTTCGCCGTCTCGCCGGGCGAGGGTGCAACCCACGAGCTCCCGTGGACGATCCTCTCCTATGTCCAGCGCGCCCGGGAGCACGTGCTCATCGGCGATGCGTCCCAGCCCCATCCGTTCTCATCCGACGAGTACCTGGCGCGCAGCGGTGCACGGTCGGTGCTGTGCCTGCCGCTGCTGCGCCAGGAGCAGTTCTCCGGAGCGCTGTACCTGGAGAACAGCCTGGCCACCCATGCCTTCAGTCCCGCGCGACTGGTGCTGCTGGGACACCTCGCCGCGCAGGCGGCCATTTCCATCGAGAACGCGCGGCTGTACGCGGACGTGCAGCGCGCCCGGGCGGAGCTGCGCCGGAGCAACGACGAGCTCGAGCAGCGGGTGGAGGAGCGCACGCGTGAGCTGCGGGATGCCCAGGCCCGGCTGGTGGACACGGCGCGCGCGGTGGGCATGGCGGAGGTGGCCTCCAACGTGCTTCACAACGTGGGCAATGTGCTCACCAGTGCCGTCATCAACCTGGAGACGATGCAGCGAGCAGTGGGCGCCTCGCGCGTGGGCCGGTTGAAGCAGGCCACCGCCCTGCTGCTGGAGCACCGGGAGAAGCTGGCGGACTTCCTGTCGGCAGGTGCGCGCGGCCAACACCTGCCGGACTACCTGTCAGCGGTGACCGACGAGCTGATGGGCGAGCAGACGCGGTTGCTGGAAGACCTGGAGGCGATGGGACGGCACATCGCGCACATCCGCACCATCGTCCAGGTGCAGCAGACGTACGCCAGGCCTTCGCTGATGGCGGAGGAGTGCGACCTGGCGCAGCTCATCGACGATGCCCTGCGCATCCAGATGGTGGCGCTCCAGCGCCACGGGGTGACCGTCCGGAGGGAGCTCTCACCGGTGCCGAGGATGAAGGTGGACAAGCACAAGGTGCTGCAGATCCTCATCAACCTCATCACCAATGCGAAGTACGCGCTGGACACGGTGCCCGAGGGCCAGCGCTCCCTGCACGTGCGGCTGGCCCCGGAAGGGAAGCTGGCGCGCATCCAGGTGGTGGATAACGGTGCGGGAATCCCCGAGGAGGCACGAGAGAAGCTGTTCGTGCACGGCTTCACCACGCGCAAGGAGGGCCATGGCTTCGGCCTGCACTCGAGCGCGCTGGCGGCACAGATGCTGGGAGGGCGCCTCACGCTGGAGAGCGAGGGGCCGGGCAAGGGCGCCGTGGCCACACTGGAGCTTCCGCTCACCGGAGCGTGAGCGAGCCGCTCCCCTACCCGGCCTCGGCCACGTGGAGCTTCTTGCCGCCGCCCTGCATCTGCGCCACCGTCACCGTCTGGTTCCGGCCGTGGCGCTTGGCGTAGTAGAGACACTGGTCCGCCAGATCAACGAGCTGCTGCTTCTCGTAGCCGTAGTCCGGCCCGGAGGCGATGCCCAGGGACAGCGTCACCCTCAGCGGCCCCATCTCCGTCTGGAACACCTCGGCCTTCACTGCCTCGCGGATGCGCTCGGCGATCACCTGCGCACCCTTGGCGTCCGTCTCCGGCATGATGATGGCGAACTCCTCGCCGCCGTACCGGGCGACGATGTCCGTGTCGCGCGCCTTGTCGCGGAGGATCTTCGCCACGCCCCGGAGCACCGCGTCCCCCGTGGGGTGGCCATAGGTGTCGTTGACGCTCTTGAAGTGGTCGATGTCCGTGAGGATGATCGACACCTTGCGCTGGTAGCGCTTGGACTGCGCCAGGTACTCGTCCGCCTTGCTCTGGAAGGTGCGGTGGTTGAGCAGCGAGGTGAGGCCATCCGTGGTGGCCATGCGCTCCATCTGCTCGAAGAGCTGGGCACGGAGCACCGCCTGGGCGGCCTGGATCGCCATCACCTCCAGCATCCGCAGCACATCCTGATCCAGCGCCTTCTTGCGCGAGCCCGCCACCAGCGTGCCCAGGATCCGATCGCCCGCCGTGAGCGGGAAGATCTTCAGCGCACCCAGGCCGCGGATCTGCGTCTCCTCGTCGAAGATGACCTGCCGATCCATGGCCTTGATGTCCCGCCCCGGCAGCGGCGCGCCGTAGCGCACCACGTTGGCCACCAGCCCGTTGTTGTCCGGGAAGGCGCGGCCCTCCAGCGCCTTGCCCGCCGCGGTGACGCCCGTCATCCGCGCCACCTTGTGCATCCGCTTGCCGTCCACCTCGCTCACCAGCGTCACCGCGCAGAAGTCCAGGTTGGCGATCTGCCGCGCGCTCTCCAGCACGGCGATGAACACCTGCTCCGGGCTGCCCGCCCGGTTCAGCTCCTCGATGGCGCGGAAGAACCGATCCTTCTCGTCCCGGCTCTTGCGGATGTACGTCAGCACCCGCTCCACCTCGATGGCGCGCAGCACCTCGCCCGCGATGGTGGTCAGCAGCCGCTCGTCCTGATCGGTGAAGGGCTCGGGCATCACCCGATCCGCCACCAGCACGCCGCGCACCAGCCCGCTGGCCTCGATGATGGGCACCGCCAGCACCGCGGACACCTGCGGCCCGTTGTCGTAGTAGGTGATGCCCTTGAGCCCGTGCGGCGAGTTCATCTGCACCGGCGCCTGGCGCTTGAGCACGCCGCCGATGATGCCCTCGCCCGCGTGGAAGCGCTCGCGCTGGATGCGCTCGGAGGTGGAGCGGCAGTCGTAGAGCTTGAGGCTCCGGTCGTCCGAGGCGAGCAGGAAGGCCGCGCAGGTGTGGGTGCGCAGGGCCGTCTCCGCGACCTCCAGCGCCGCGCCCACCGCGCCCTCGATCTCCTTCACCGAGGCGACCAGCCACTTCTCGTCCTGGTTCATCCCCGAGAAGCTGTCCTGGGTGCCGGAGTTGACGAGGCGGAAGGTGCGGGCGCGCTCCTCCACCTCCTTGATGCGCTTCTGCACCGCGTCGTTCTCCGCGCGGCGGGCGGCCACCATCCGCGCGGCCAGCACCGCGTGGTACAGGCCGGCGAAGAGCGTCAGGAAGAGCGCGTGCATGGCGAACCCGGACCAGTCCCAGTTCTTCCGCGCGCCCAGGGTGACGAGCCCGTCGAACACCAGCGCCACTCCCAGCAGCGTCAGCCCCGCGCTGCGCGGCAGGAAGGCCACCAGGAACGCCATCAGCAGGTAGACGAGGGGGAAGAGCACCGCGCCCCCCGTGGACACCACGATGAAGGCCGCGGCGATGAGGCCCCCGCCCAGCTCCAGGTCGTCTCGCAGCTCCACCGGCGAGCCCAGGGCGCTGCGCCGCACCCGCCGCCACCCCGACAGCCCCAGCCCCACCAGCAGGAACAGCACCAGGAAGGCCTCCGTCCACCCCAGCCTGTTCAGGCCCCGGAAGCCGTTGCGCGCCAGGTGCATGAAGACCAGGAGGACCGAAGCCGCGGGCACCGAGCGCACCGCCTGGCGGACAACCTTGGGCATCAACGGGATGGACGAGAGCGCGTTCATGGCTCCTCCTCCAGGTGGAAGACAATCTCGCCCGGCTTGACGTAGCCGAGCTCCTCGCGAACGGTCCGCTCGAGGGCGGCAGGGTCCTTACGCAGCGCGTTGATCTCGTGCCGCAGGGCCTCGTTCTGCTCGGACAGCACGCGGTTGCGCTCCTGGAGCGACTCCACGTCCTGCCGCAGCGTCAGGTAGCGACGGAAGCCCCGGGCGTCGGCGACGGAGGCCAGGGACAGCACCCCCGCAAGCACCGCTGCCACTGCCAGGAACTTTCTCCGCGCTGTCATGAGCCGACGGAAGGTACCAGCGGTTGGAGGTTGGGCAAGAAAACTGCTTCAGACCTGTAGCACCCCCTCTATCGGAGGACCCGGTCCCCATAGAAGAATGCCGGGGAAGAAGGAGGAACACGCTTCATGAGCGGTGCAGGTGGGGAGGCAGTCGGCAAGGTACTGGTGGCGGTGGCGCAGGTGAAGATCGGGCGCATCGTGCTGTGGATTCTTTCCTCGTTGCTCGTGCTCATGGCGGTCGCTGCCCAGGAGGCCCAGAAGGGCCTGCGCAGTGTGCCGATGGCCCTGGCCTTCATCCTCGCCCTGTTCGCGACGATCGGAGCCATCAAGGCGCGCCGAGAGAGGAGCCCCAGCCCTATCCGGTGGCTGCTGCCGCGGGTGGCGCTGGCGGGGGTCGCCCTGGGCGTCGTCGCGTTCCTGCTCTGGCTCAGGCGCCGGCGGGGGGCGGCGGACGCCCTACCACCCCCACCCTTGCCTGAGGAAGTGGACCAGCTGGCGCGCGTCGAGCTCGAGCAGGAGCGTGCGGCATGAGCAACGCCCTGCTGAAGCCCCAGGAGGCCCCCTCTCCCGCGGAGCAGGAGCCGCTGGAGCAGGCCCCCTCCCTCAAGAAGCGTGAGCAGCTGGTGAAGGTGGCTCGCGCCGGGCTGAGGACCCTCGTCAGCGTGGTGCCTTCCCTGGTAGGCGCTGGCCTGTGGGGAGCGGTGAAAGGGGCGGTGATCTTCGGAATGGTCGGGGTGCTGGTCTCGGTGGGGTACCTGCTGCTGCCACGGTGGATGGGCACCCCGCCAACCCCGCTCTGGCTCGACATCCTGAGCGGGGTGCTGCCCCCTGTGGCGCTGTCCCTTGCGGGCGGCTACGCCCTCATGCTTCAGGCGGTCACCTCACGACTGGCCCATGAGACGCAAGAGCGCGGGCTGGTCGGCTACCTGTACGCCATCATCAAGCCTGTCGCCGTGCAGGCGGCGCACCGCCTGCGGGGCTCTGGGACGCTCTCTCGGGCCGAGCTCACCCGTGTGATCGATGACTCCCTGGCCGAGCGCCTGCGGGAGGCTGCCTCCGCCAGTGATCAAGAGCCGCCCTCGCGCACAGCAAAGCTGGAGCGCTTCCTCATGGAGCACTCCCGCCGCGTCCTGGGCCTGGTCGCGCTGCGCGCCGCGCTCTCCGCCCCCGATGTCCCCACTGCGGTGAAGAACCTGGAGACGCTGGGGATCGATCGGCTCGAGTTCGCCCTGGCGGAGACGCTGGAGGACCTGTTCTTCTTCCAGATGATCCTGTCGCTCGGCGCGGGCGTGTTGGTGGCGGCCGTGCCCTCGCTCATCATGTTCCTGCTGCGCTGAGCACCGAACCTCGCCTGGAGAGGCCCCCTGCCGTGACCCGTTGGGGAGAAGCGCGCTGGGTGGAATGCAAGCAGCCCCGTTGATCCGGAGGCCGCGTTCCACTCCCCCCAGCGCCACACCTTCCGCTACTCGCAGATGTCGCGGTCGTTCAGAGGGTTGATGTGGCCCTCGGCGTTGCCCGTGAACGACCTGGCGTACATGCCACCATCCCAGCTCCCGTTGCTGAAGCTCACGTGAGCGTAGGGCGCCAGCACCGTGCCCCAGAAACCAAAGCCCTGGGCGTTGATGCTGGTGGTGTCCACGAAGTTGAAGAGCACGCCGTGCTGGTCGATGCCGCCGCTGAAGTGGATGCCGAAGCCGCCGAAGTTGGCCGTGGCGCCGCGGATGTTGACCACCACGAAGGAACCGGCCGGCGCGTCGATGGACCAGAGCACCGCACCGTTGAAGGCGGTAGCGCTCACGTCGAAGACGTTCACCTCCGGATTCGTGCCACGCTGCATGACGCCACCCCAGGACTCGCGCGTCGTCGTGCCGTTGGCCACCAAGCCTGCCAGCCGCGAGGACATGTCGCGCAGCTCTCCGAACCGGGCGGCGAAGGGAATGGGCATCCCCTGCGCCGAGGTGCCCCGGGGGTAGACCACGGTCTGGTCTGCGCTGTAGCTGCCGCCATACCAGGCGTCACCCCACACACCGCCGCGCGAGAGGGTCAGGTTGCCGCCCGCCACCAGGGTGTTGGAGATGTGGGTGTCTGGCAACCCCGCGCCCACTGCAAAGTCGGTCATGCTGACGTTGCCGCCTGCGGCCACCTTGCCCTGGACATCGTGGCCCCCGGTGTAGTCCTCGAGCAGGAACAGGTTGGCGTCACTCAGGCGGACCTCGATACAGTCGTTGCACGCGAGGCTCACCTGGGCTGACGCGGTGTTGTTGTCCTCGCGGCACTCCTGCTCGCGGCCAACGCCGGTGCCGTCGTTGTCTGCCACCACGAAGACCTCCGCGAGGCCGCCGGGCGCAGGGTTCAAGGTGATCGTGGCTATCGCGCTCCCCTGAGCCGGGAGGACGTTGGCGATCGTCGCCACGCCGAGCAGCGTGCCGCCCGTGGTGGGGTTGCCCTGGAAGAAGGCCACCTTCAGGCCCGCGGACGCCGCTGCCTCTCCCTGGTTGCGCACGCTGGCGCTGAGCGTCACCTGAGTCGTGGCGCTGTCGCATGAGGCCACCACCTCCGAGGCCACCAGATCCGCGGCCGCGAAGGGGCTGGTGGTACCGGTCCCCTGGCTGTTGGAGCGGAAGGTGTTCAGGCCCTGCGTGAGCCAGTTGGCTGCTGGATGTGCCGGAATGGAGCCGTCTTCGTTCACGTTGGTGACGGAGTAGGCGTGCTGGTTCCAGATGCGGCGGGTGTTCACCCAGCCATCCCTCCGGTCCCGGAACACGCGGATGCCCGTGGGGCCTGGGAAGGCATAGTTGTTGGCGGGCATGACGATCTCCGCGTTGTTGTCGCCATCCACGTCCACGATGACGGGGTTCTCGTAGAGAGTGCCCGAGGCGTGCTGCACGTTGAAACGGATGGCCCCGGTAGCGCCGTCGTAGATCCGGAGGCGGACCTCGTCGCCGTAGATCACCTCTGCCTGGCCATCTCCTTCGAAGTCGAACGTGGAGGAGCCAGTCACTTGCGAGCTGAAGTCCTGAGTCGGACTTGTCCACTTGACAGCGCCACTCGTCTCGAACACGACATAGAAGGACCGGCCGGCCACGCCGATCTCCGGCTGCCCATCGTTGTCGAAGTCCGCGACGTTGGGCGCGCCGCCACCTGCGCCAGGAATGGGCGTCGACCAGAGCGGGGCGCAGTTATCGTCCATCAGCGAGACCTGGCCGCCACCCACAAGGACGATCTCGCCACGAGGATCGGAGTCGAAGTTCCCCACTGCCGAGAAGCTCGCCGCGGCAGAGCTGGCACACTTCAGGGTGCCGCTGGCGGAGTACACCCTCCCGCCGATGATCACCTCCTGAGACCCGTCTTGGTCGAGATCGGCTGCGAAGGGAAGCGGCGCACCGGCTCCGCCTGCCCAGAGACGGGTGCCCTGGTTGTCGAAGACCGCGGAGGAGAGAATGATCTCGACCTGCCCATCACCGTTGAGATCGGCCAGCGCGGGGGCACCGTAGTTGTCACCCGAGACGCCCACGGCCCGGAACTTGAGGGCACCCGTGTTCTCGAAGCACATCAGCTCGCTCCGGTTCTGTCCCACCGTGCAGATCTCGACGAGCCCGTCGTTGTCGATGTCACCTGCGGCGATATTGGCGCCAGGGTGCACGCGCAGGGCCGGATCCGTCACCGCCCAGAGATCCTGTCCGTTGTCGCCGCTGATGGCGCGCAACACCCCGTTCGTCGTGTAGCCGCCCCCCGCGAACGTATTGAACACCACGTCCGGGATCCCATCCCCGTTCACCTCCACCACCACGGGCGTCATCATCACCTGGTTGTGGGAGGGCATGATCGAGCTACCACTCCAGGCCCACTCGAGCTCCGGCTCGAAGTTGCCCGTGAACGGGGGGATGACCTCGCAGCGCTCCGCGAGCCCCTGCTCCGCGTTGCGGCTGGCTGGCTCCCCCTCTCCCGTCGAGGTGCAGGCTACGAGCGCTACTGCGGGAAGAACCTTCAAGAGGTGTCGCCACCCCTGTCTAGCGCGACTCTTCACGTACATGATGACTCCCGTCTCGGGTCCGATGAACGGCAGACCTTCACTTCAAGACGGGGAGATATGCGAGAGTCTCTTCGCTGGCTGTCACCCGAAAGGGGGATTGCCCAGGAGCTTCCCGTAGGCATACGGCCCCTGGCTGCGCCTCAGCGCTTCAGCGTCTTCTCGATGGCCTTGGCCAGATCCTCATGCCCGGCCATCCCCTGCCACGCACCCACCACCCGCCCCTGCCGATCGAGGATGAACGAGGTGGGCAGGGCCATGATCGGCCCGAAGACGCTCTGCCCCGAGATGATGCGCTCGTCCGCCAGCAGCACCGGGTAGCGCAGCGTGTAGTGATCGGCGAAGGGGGCCAGCACCTTTGCACCCTCCAGATCCATCCCCACCGCCACCACCTGGAAGCCCTGGGGCCCGTAGTCGCGCTGAAGCGCCTCGAGCGTGGGCACCTCCGCCACACACGGGAAGCACCAGGTGGCCATGAAGTTCACCAGCACCACCCGCCCGGTGAGCTCCGTCGCGGCGCCCCTCTGCGGACCCACCGCTGGCAGCGCCAGCGCCCCGAGGAACCCAGCCCCGGGGGCCTCGATGGCGTCGGGGCCGCTCTTGCACGCCGCCAGCCCCAGCAGCAGGGCACAAGCCAGGGTGCGCAGGAGCACGCTCATGCCTCGGTCTTGCGCTCGATCCCGGCGCGCTGGCAGTCCCTGCACAAGCCGTACAGCTCCATCTTGTGCGACGTCACGGTGAAGCCGTGCTTGCGTGCCACGGCCTCCTGCATCGCCTCGATCCGATCGTTCTCGAACTCGACGATCCGCCCGCAGCGGGTGCAGATGAGGTGATCGTGGTGCTCGCGCCCGGCGGCTGCCTCGTACCGTGTCTGCCCGTCCCCGAAGTTGCGCGCGTGGGCCAGCCCGCAGTCGTTGAGCAGCTTCATCGTCCGGTACACGGTGGCCACCGACACCTTGGTGTCCTGCTCGCGAACCTTGCTCCACAGCTCCTCGACGGACAGGTGTCCACCGACGGAGAAGAACATGTCGATGATGAGGCTGCGCTGGCGCGTGCTCTTCAGCCCATGCTGCGCCATGTAGCGGTTGAGGACCGCCTCCTTCGACTCCGCGCTCACGTGTAACGAGCCTCCCTCAGGCAGGGTTTCTCCGAAAGCCTGCCGAGTCCTAAGCGCCATCGCGCCACCTCACCCTACCGGGCGGACGGTAAACCGCCCCTCTGTGCCCCCGCCAGACTTCATACGATACTGGCCCTTGCGCCGACGAAAGGCTGTTTACATTGGAGTCTGTCAGGCTCATTGACACCCGTCCGCAGCGAAAGATAGAGGCAACAGGCCTCGTAAACGAGCATTTTTCCGCAAGTTTCTCCCATGAACAGCCAGTGGCAGAGAAGACGGCAGCCTGAGGATGTCCCCACCCCCGTGGCGGTTGCCGTCTCCGACTTCTGTCGGCGCGCCAAAGCCTCGGCCTCCCCCACGGAGGTCCGCGAGGCGCTCGCGCTCCTCACCGAGGAAGAGGACTTCCGTGTGCGCACCTTGACCGACACGGAACCGGAGGCCTCGCCACTGGGACCGTTTGCGGTGGTGGACCTCCTGCGGGGCACGGCCCCCTCCCTGGCGGCCCAGCGCCAGGCGTGCGGCTACTACGAGCTCGTTCAAGAGCTGGCCCGAGCGCGTGAGGAGAAGACGCCGCTGGCCCCCGGGCCCGCCGCCTCGGCGATTCCGAGCTTTGCCATTCCCCCGCCCCGTCCGGCCCCGGCCGAGGAAGCCGCAGAAGCGACGGGCCGAGCGAAGGCCGACAAGGCCGCCCGCCCTGGAGCCGAGTCCGTCCAGGAGCGCATTGCGCCCCGCAAGCGCGCTGCAACGGCCGAGCAGGAGCCAGAGCAGGAGGAGGTGGCCGAGGCCGAGTCGCCGCGCTTCCTCAAGCGGGATCTGCCGAAGCCACGAGGCCGCTTTGCCCAGGTGACCGCGCCCAGGGTCAGCTATCAGCTGCTGGTGCGCGCCGAGGGCAAGGACACCCTGGACTCCGCGCTCGCGCAGAACGAGCACCGCTTCGCGCTCTTGAAGTCGCTGGCCGAGCAGTACAACGGCGCCAAGGGCGAGCTGAGCATGGCGGACCTGGAGAGCGTGCTGCGCCGGCACGAGGTGATGGAGACGCTGGCCGCGAAGGAGCGGCAGGCGATCCTCTCCGCATACACGGAGCAGCGAGGCGCGGCGGGCCGCGTGGCCTGGGCTCTGGGCCTCAGCCCTTCCGAGCTGCAGCGGCTCACCGCGACGCTCGGGCTGCAGGCGGAGGTGGAGGAGCTGCGCGAGCGCTTCCGTCGCGAGACACTGGGCGCGCGCCACCTCACCCAGCGGCTGGATCTGCTCGGCCGCGACAAGTACCTGGCCGATCTGGGGATCAAGAAGCGCTTCACGGAGACGCTTCGCAAGGAGCTGGAGGGGCTCGTCCACGACGAGCTGCCGGGCGCCCAGGATCTGCCGGGGCTCGCGCTGGCGGTGGGCCGCAAGCACGGCGCTCCGCAGGAGCTCATCCTCCGTGCCATTGACCGCCTGGGGATGGCTGGCAAGCTGCGCGAGCAGCTCGCGGCCAGCTCCCATCACTCTTTGCCCTGACGAGGTTCCATCATGCCCATCTACGAGTATTCCTGTCAGAGCTGTGAGAAGACCATCGACGTGCTCCAGAAGGTGAGCGATCCGACGCCCGAGACGTGCTCCGCGTGTGGCGCCACGGGCTCGCTGACGAAGATCGTCAGCCGCTCCAGCTTCGTGCTCAAGGGAGGCGGCTGGTACTCGGATCTCTACAGCTCCACCAAGAAGGATGGAGCCAGCACCAGCTCGGACTCGGGGTCCACAGCCAGCGCCAGCACGGCTTCCTCCAGCGGCGGCGCTGCTTCCTCGAGCAGCAGCACTGCCTCCACCTCGAGCAGCAGCTCCTCCAGCACGGCCGCGGCCCCTGCCCCCGCCCCCGCAGCAGCGGCGAGCAAGAGCTAGGCTGGCTGGAAACTGGCGGAGGGGTGGGGTGCGACGCACACTTCGCGTCGTGCCCTTTCCACCGACCAAGCGACCTCCCCGCCGCTGTGTCCTCTGCGGTCATCCGGAGCTGACGGACGCCAGAGGCCTGGGCCGCTTCCTGCTGGTCCCGGACCCCGAGGGTCGAGGCCCCGTCTGCCCGGCTCAGCGGGGATGCCACTCGCTCGCCCGCTCCACCGAACCGCTGACGCAGGCCACCCGCTGAGCTAAGCAGGGCCTCTCACGCCTCGGGAGGCCCTCGTGAAGAGACTGCTCGCCGTGCTGCTCGCCCTGTTGGGAGCGGGTTGCAAATCCCACACGCAGATCGCGCCAGGTGATCGCGCCGCGCTGGAGCAGACGCTCTCCGGGCCGGAGGCGGATCGGTTCCTGCGCGGGTCCATGTACGTCACCCCGTTCTTCGGGGACGCTTCCAAGCGGCTGCTCACGCCCTACCCGCCGGACGAGGTGCTCCTGCTGGACGACACGAAGGGGCAGACGCTCAACCCAGGCCCCATCGAGGCGACGCTGCCGGCCGGCTCCCGCGCGCGCATCCGCAAGGTGGAGTTCCCCACCGCGTGGGTGGTGACGGAGCGCATCCTCTACTCGCCGCGCACCCTGCCCTGGGTGTACGTGGACGTGGAGGGCGCACCGAAGGGGCCTCCGCTGGTGCTCGTGCTACCGGGCAACCTCAAGACACGCGAGGAGGTGCTCGCGGAGGTGGGGCGCTCCCTGGCCGCCCAGGATCCTGCGGCGCAGCTGGCCGCCCTCCCCGAGCCCGTGCGTGAGGCCGTCCGGCAGAAGAAGGCCCTCACGGACATGTCCGCGGAGGCGCTGGAGATGTCCTGGGGCACCCCGGAGACGATCCGGCGCACGCTCGAGGGCACCGTGCGCAACGAGGAGTGGATCTACCCGGGTGGCCGGCGCCGGGCCTTCCTCACCGATGGAAGGCTCGTGCGCGTGGAGGAGGGCCCGCCGCCAGCGAAGTAGCCACGGGCGCTGCGAGCGCGGGTTCAGCGGCGGCGGCGGCGGCTCCCACCACCCCCGCCCCCACCCCCACCGCCCCGCTTGCCACCGCTCTTGCCGGACTGGGCCTCGCCTGGCCGCGTCAGCCGAGGCAGCTCACCCGCCATCACCGGCCAGTACTCGCCCTTGAGCAGCTCCGCCACCAGCTGCTCCTGGGTGGCGATGGGGCGCTTGAAGAGCGTGGCGCCGCGGCCCACCTCATCCAGCGAGCCGCGCGCGTCGCTGCCCCCCGTGCAGGGCAGCTTCAGCGCCTCGGCGGCCTCCACGGCCAGATCATTGGCCGTCTGCTTCACCTTGGCGTTGTACCCCTCCACGGCGCTCAGCAGGTTGAGCGAGCGGATGAAGTCCATGGGTGGATTCGGGGTGTCGCGATCATAGGGCCGCGCAGCGATGATGGCGGCCCCCATCGACTTCACCTTGGGCAGACACTCGGCCGCGCTCCAGGGCTTCTCCCGGTTGCTGCCCCACAGCTGGACGGGCTCGGGCGCCAGCTCCGGCTTCGGGAAGAAGCACAGGTACTGTCCCTTGTCCGTGATGAGCTCCAGCCCCACGAAGACCTTGAGCTTGGACCTGGCGCCAACGTCGAACAGCTCGTCGCAGCCGTCCTGGGTGTTCGTCTCCGTGAAGGCGACTCCGTCCAGTCCGAACAGCGCCGCCCGCTCGAGTACGGCGCGCGGATCCAGGTCGCAGCCCTTGGAGAGTTGTGAGTGCGCGTGCAGGTCGATCAGCATGGGCGCCGCTCCCTAACAGGCTCGCCGGAGCCTGTCGAGTCTCGCCGCCCTCGCCGTGGGCCGTCAGGCGTAGGCGTAGCTCTGGAAGAGCCCCTTCTGGGTGCTCGAGTTCTTCTCCTCATAGGTGCGGATGAGGTACCCCATCAGCATCAGCGAGGAGGTGTTCTCCAGTACCCGGGCGGGATCCTTGGAGATGAGGTTGGCACTGTAGTTGAGGAAGAACTGGGCCAGATCCTCGCCCGCCTCCTTGACGATCAGCGCGTTGAGAGCAGCCGGATCCATGGTCCGGATCGCATTGATGAAATCGACCGCCAGGTCCTTCTTCGTCTTCACGTCCACGTACCCATCCCCCGTCGCCCCCACCCTCCCCAGGACCCGTTTCCCAGGCTCGGCCTCTGATGCGACCAGGAAAATCTAGGCACGTTCTCCCACCTGCAAACCCCCGGTGCCCGCGAAGCCGGGTTTTTGACACCCTGTAAAAGCATGTGCGATAACTCTGCCAACTGAAGTCGCTTTACTCTAGGAGGGGACGATGTTCACGGGCGTGAAGGTTTTCTCGGCCACCAAAGCCAAGGAGCGGGAGGAGCTAGGGGAAAACGTGACCCGCTGGATCAAGAGCAACTCGGATCTGGAGATCGTGGATCGGGTGGTCTGCCAGTCGAGCGACAATGAGTTCCACTGTTACACCCTGATCCTCTTCTACAAGCACGCGAAGCCACAGTCGTAAGGCCGCGCTCCTGTCCGCAGTCCTGTCGAGCGCGCGAGCGCTGTTTCAGTCGTCGTCTTCGTCGTCCTCACCCGGGTGATCGTTCCCCTCCCCGTCCTGCACGTTCTCCGGATCGTGGGTGTTGAGGAGGGTGTGGAAGTCCGCCCTTCGGGGCCCGGTGGGGCTCAGTTCCTGCGTGAGGAAGGGGGAGAGCTGTGAGGGGCTGCCCGCCTCGCGCGTGCGCACGTGGAGGAAGTTCGTCCCCGTCTCGGACTTGTGGCACCCGCTGCAGGTGGCCAGGGCCAAGGCGTGACGCACCTCCTCGGTGGCGCCGGGCACGACCCACGCCAGCTCCGCCGGCACCGGCGCAGAGGCCGCGAGGAAGCTCTGGCCCTGCCAGGTGGTGGGCACCACGTGCCTCCCGGCGAGGATGACCGTCGCGTTCCCTTCTACCCAGGCGCCGAGCGTGGCGCTGCCGTTGAGCGCGGCGTTCACCTCTTGCTTCACCGTGGCGGGCTGCAGCAGCCCCGTGGAGCGGCTAAGGACGAACTCCCTCATCTCCCAGAGTGGGGGCTGCACGGGAGACAGGGGCACCTCGTTGGTGCGAATCTGCAGCAGCGCGCTGCCATTCACCTGGCGCGGCGCTGCGTTCCTCCGGGTGAACTCGCGCGTCACGCTGAAGAGCTTCTCGTTGTAGCGCGGGCCGAAGGGGAGGCTGCCCAGTTGGTGCCAGCGCTCCGCCCACGTGAGGATGTCAACCTTGGAGGAGACGGGGAGCCGGTACTCGAAGATGACGGTGAAGGGCAGGCGCTCGCGCTGGGGGCCCAGCGCGCCGAAGAGGAGGCGACCCTGCCCCGCATCGCCCGAGTACAGCGTCGTGGGCACCCGGCGCAGGTCCGGCCGGTTCACGATGGCCAGCAGCCGGAAGGGCGCCTGGGCCATGTCCAGCACGCATTGCTCGTCGCGGCCCGTGCAGCCGCTGGCCGTGCGCCACGGATCGATGATCAAGGAGCGGATGAGCGGCCGGGCCGGGATGACAAGCCCGTTCACCGTCTGGTCGCGCTCCCACGTCTTCAGCCAGAGCAGGATGAACTGGGAGCGGCCGTAGGGGTTGCGCAGCTGCTCGGGCAGCATGTTGTCGATAAGCCGCCCGAAGGACCAGGCACCCTCGGGATCCTTGTCCTTCTTGGGAGCCCACGTGGTGTAGCGGGTGTCGTCCACCACGCTGACATCGGAGATGAAGAGCTCGCGCGCCGGATCGATCGAAGCGAGCTCCACCACTTCATCCTGACGCATGGCGGGCGCACCGCTCTCCTCAGGGGTGGGAGGGGCACAGGCAGCGAGCATCGCCAGCGTGCCGCGGACCAGCCACGGTCGGATCGCCGCCTGGCCTCCGGGTACAATGCGCATGTCTTCCTCCAGACGTCTGGGGTGGGGTGGCGCGACTGAGGGGGCGCGCCGGCCATGAAGGCCGGCAGAGAAGTAGGCACGGCATCCCCGGAAGCAACCGGGCACACGGACGCCAGCGAGTGCACACGCCTGCTGCGACTTTCAACCACTGATCATCTGGGGCAGGACGACGTTGGCTGCCGGAAGAAAGCCCCCACCCACAAGCACGTGTAGACCTTGCCGTGCCTGCCAGCATGCACAGCGTTCGGGCCGAAACCATGCGCCCTGTGCACCGCCGCGTCCTGGGGTTCCTCGTCACCGCCTGCGCTCTGGTGGGTGCGGGACTCGCCACGATCAAACTGGAGGATCGCGGACAGAAGGTGGCGCGGACGCGGGCGGCCCAGATCGCGGGCGTGGCGCTCACCGGGGCGCGCGAGTCGCTCACCCGTCGATTGCGAGGGGTGGAGGCCCGGGCCGCGGCGGGCGCATCGTTGAATCCTGTGCGCGCGCTCGTCGCCGAGCATGTCGACACGGCCACCCTGCAGGATGCCTTCGGCACGGAGGGCTGGTGGAAGGCCTTCCGGGACGAGTTCACCTTTCACGCGCTCATCGATGGGCGCCAGCGCTTCGACTTCACTCCGGATGGAGCCTCCCGGCAGGTGGATCTCTCGACCCTGCTGGCCGCCTCGGAGGGCCGCTCGCTGGCCTCGAGCCTCATTCTCGTGGGCGGGGTACCGCACCTGGCCGCCGTGGCCGAGGTGGAGGTGTCCTCCTTGGCGGTGGCCGGGCGGGCCCTGTTGGTGCTCGCGCGGCCCCTGGAGAGCGCGGAGCTCGAGGCGCTCGCGCAGGAGTTCAGCACCACGCTCGTCCTCGTCGACGCGAAGGGGGTGCCCCTGGCGCGTGAGGGAGGCCTGGTCTCCCAAGAGCTCCCCTTGCCAGAGCAAGAGGACGTACCGATCAGCGGTCCGAGCGGTGAGTGGTCCATCGCTCGGGCCCAGGTGGGGCCGGGCCTGTTCCTCTGGCTCCAGGCGGACACCCGGGCGGAGGCATCCCAGCTGCGTGGAGCCGCGCGAGCGCTGATGGTGCCCGTGTGGTTCACCGCCCTGCTCATCTCGGGCATCGCGCTCTGGCTCGGGCTGCGTCCTCAGCGGGAGAAGGCCACGGCGGAGCTGCTCGCGAAGACGACAGAGCGGCTCGCCGCGGCGGAGGCCCAGCTCCAGCGCCTGTCGCAGACCCTTCCGGCCATCCAGGACGCCCCGAGCGCTTCCCTTCCCCTGCTGCACCCGCGCACCGAGCCGTCGCTGGCGGCACCAGTGCCTTTCGGCCGCTACGAGCTGCTGCGGCCGCTCGGCGAGGGAGGGATGGCACGGGTGTACCTGGCACTGGCCCGGAGCGCGGGCGGCTTCGAGCGATTGTTCGTCATCAAGCGGCTGCACGAGCCGCTCGCGCGCCAGTCTGATGCGGTGGCGCAGTTCATGGATGAGGCCCGGCTGGGGGCCAGCCTCGTCCACTCCAACGTGGTCCCCGTCTATGACTTCGGTCAGGTGGACGGCGAGTACTACATGGCCACCGAGTACATCCTCGGCCGAGATCTCGACACGGTAGTGCGCCGCTCCTTCGAGCGGGATGGCGGCCCCCTGGAGCCTGCGACGGTCTTCTTCGTGGCGCAGGAGATCCTCAAGGCGCTCGGGTACGCGCATACGCGGCAGGACGCGCAGGGCAAGCCCCTGGGGATCGTCCACCGCGACGTGTCGCCGATGAACATCCTGGCCTCCTCGCGCGGCGAGGTGAAGCTGCTGGACTTCGGGATCGCCAAGAGCGCGCACCGCTCCACGCAGACGCGGGTGGGGCTCGTGAAGGGCAACGTGAACTTCATGGCTCCGGAGCAGGCACGCGGGCTCGAGGTGGACGGGCGTGCGGATCTCTTCTCCCTGGGCCTGGCGCTCTTCTGGTGCCTCACCGGCGAGCTGCTCTATGACGGGGAGAACGACTTCGATCGGGTCATCCAGGCCGCCGAGGGCCCCGGCGAGGCGCACTGGGAGCGCATCCACCGGCTGCCCGCGCCCGCGGTGGCGATCCTCCACCGAGCCCTGCAGCCCCGCCCCGCGGACCGGTTCCAGTCGGCCGAGGAGTTCGCCCGGGCGCTGCCCGCGGTGAGGCCGGAGGACGCCTCGAGTCTGGAGCGCACCATGCTGCGCCTCTTCGGCGAGGAGCTGCGCGCCGAGTCCGCCTACCGCTCCGCGCTGGCCGCTGTGTCGGATCCTCCCACCCTGCTCGGCCAGGCCTTCACGGGCTGACGCCGGGCTCTTCCTGCCCTCACCTCCCGTCTCTCCCCACGCGAGGTCCCCATGATACCCGCCCCCTTCGTTCTCCTCCGCATGGCGATCGTCCTCGCGCTGCTGCTGCTGGCGACGGCCTGTGGCTCTTCGAGCCAGGGCTCCACGCCCCCGCCCCACATCTGGACGCTGCGCCAGCTGCGAGAGGCATCGCTCTTCGCAGGCACCATCGCGGGAGTCCCCGCCACGGAGTGGATCACCCCGCGAGGCCAGCCGATCCCGCAGTGGTCGCCGCCCTTCTCCCCGACGCCGCTGCTCCAGGTGGAGGAGCAGGACGGGCTGAACGTGCTGCCGGCGTTCAGCCAGGGGCGCCCCGCGGCGTTCGCAGTGGCGGAGGTGTGGGAGCGAGTACCCGAGGTCTGGGTGCAGCCCTGGTACGTGCTCGTCACCGCATACGAGCCCTCCAACCCCGGGCAGTACCGCTTGAAGGACTCCCTGCCGGTGGTGGACATCGAGGAGGAGAGCCTCTTCTACAGTCCCTTCTGGGAGATCATCTATGCGGTGGTTCCGGAGGACACCCCGCCGGATCGGTACACGAGTGCTACCGCTCTGTTGTCCGCGGGGCTGCCCATGCATCGCGGAGGCGGCCTGCTCGCGCCACTGACACCTTCCGACGTCATGCCGGCCATCGCTGAGGGCCACACGGGTCCGGTTCGCCCGTACACGGGGGAGGCGGTAGGCAGCGCGCGCCAGGGAGAGACGTGGCTGCACGGGCGGCGAGTGCCGTATCTGAGCTTCGGCTCGAGCAACTTTACCTGGAGCACGGCGCCGAGCCGGGCGGGCATCATCGACGAGGCGGCCCTCTACGTCTTCGCGCGCGCGGGTTCGGAGGGGCGCCCCACTCCCCTGGGACTCCCAGCGGTGATCGGCACGGGCCCTCGAGGGGCGGGCCAGGTGGCGCGGGTGTCCGCGGCCGGGGTGCCCCTCTTTGGAGCGCTCAGCCGCCCTCACCTCGCGCTGCTGCCAGTGTCCGCGGGTCCTTTCGTGCCGAGCACGATGGAGCCCCTCAAGGACATGCTGCGTGGCGAGGGTGGCGTCTCCGTGGTGGATGTCCACCCGGACATCCAGGCGCGAGCGGACGCCCAGGACTACGTGCTCCGGGTGGCGCTCAACCCGGACTGCTTCCAGGATCCGGCGAGGTTTCCCACGGCGTGCCGCTGGCTGGACTCGCAAGCAGCGGTGGAGACGAACCTCGCGCCGTCGAGTCTCTTGCCCCAGGACGTGCTCTTCACCTCCCCTGTCCTCTTCTATGACGGAAAGAAGGTGGGCCGATGAGCGCGCGCACGGGGTTCATTCCCACGCTCACCCTGCTGCTGCTGGCCGCGGCTCCCGCGCCCGCGGAGTCAGCATCCCAAGAGGGCACGCAAGTCTCGGAGGCCATGGCGGACGCTGTCGGCGAGGTGCTCCCAGAGGCCCTGCCGGGCGTGGAGGAGCCGGACGCCTCATCCAGCTCGGCTCCGAGCGGCTACACGCCGGAGGCAGAGTCCGTCTCGCCCTTCCGGGTGTCCGGCTACGTGGACGTGGGCTTCGCCAAGGCCCAGGGGCGCGGCAGCTCCTTCCACCCGGACGACACGCGCGTGCCCGCGGACTACGGCGCGGACGCCTTTGCTCCAGCGGTGAACTCGCGCGGCGATGTGGCTTCGCTGGATGCCGGTGGGCGCTTCGTCAACGGCTTCCTGCCGCGCACGGTGGACATTGGCGGCCATGCGTCCTTCCTGCTCAACACCGCCAGCCTGGATCTCTTCTATGAGCCCTCGTCGGCACCGGTGCTCGTCTTCGCGCGGACGCAGTTCCTGCCCCGCTTCGAGAAGGGCAGCGGCGGCACGCGGCTGTTGCTCCAGCAGGCGTTTGGCCGCGTCACCCCGTTCTCGGGCCACGAGCTCACCGTCACTGTAGGCCGCTTCGACTCCGTCTTCGGCATCGAGTACCGGGAGAACGAGTCCCCCCTCCGCACGGGAATTACTCCGTCGTTGATGGCCCGCTACACCACCGGACACCAGCTCGGGGTGAAGTCCTTCTACCGGCGGCAGCTCCCTTCGCTGTCCTCGGCGGTGTCGCTGAACGTGGCGATCACCAACAGCAGCAGCCGGGTGGAGAGCCTCCAGACGGCGGACCTGAGCCTCACGGGGCTGCCGTTCGTGAGCGCGAGGCTCGGCTACGAGCTTCAGCTGCTGCGGCTGCAGCTGAAGCTGGGCATGAGCGGGCAGACAGGCGCGCGCAACGATCAGGATGACGCGCATGTGCGCCAGACTCAGCTGGGGGCGGACGCGCGCCTCACCGCGGGCTGGTTCAGCCTGGCGGCCGAGTACGTGCGCGCGAGAGACGATGCGGGCTCGGCCCCTGGCAAGCACACCGGTGTGGGGGACTTCTTCTATGCCTCGGGCTTCGCGGTGGATGGCTTCTACGGGACGCTCGCGCTCGCGGTGCCGGTGGGGGACGAGGCACTGCGCACCGCCACCGTGTACAGCCGCTATGACCGGCGTGCCGCCGAGTTCCACGGCTTCGGGGGCATCCTGACGTCGCGCTACACGGTGGGCACGCGGCTGGACTTCTGGAGCGTGCTCTCGCTCAAGGCTGAGTACCTCTTCAACCGGGAGAACGCGGGTGCGCCCCGTGTCGACAACGACGTGTTCACCGCCTCGGCCATCTACGTCTTCTGAGCCTCTTGCCTGGAGTGATGCTCCTCATGCTCTCATCTCTGCGCACCGCCCTGGCGCTCCTCGTTGCGGTCCTGATCGCCCTGCCTGCCGGATCGGCTCCGTCCTCGGACTGGCCGGGCCAGGAGATGCCACTGCCCCTCGTCGTCCGCGAGCCGGAAGATCTGGCCTTCAAGGCCGCGGCGGAGCGCCAGTACCTGATCTTCAACCTCCTCTCGAGCGGCCGGCTCGCATACGACCGGGGGGACATGGACACCGCAGCCTCTCGCTGGGAGGAGCTCCTGCGGGTGCCCGGGTTGCCGCTGGAGCTGGAGGCGGTGGTGAAGCCGCTGGCAGCCGAGGCCCGCCAGAAGGCCGGAGGCAAGGCGGCGCTGGACCTGCCCATGCCTCCCCCGCCCCAGGGCTACACATTGCTCCCGACGCCGAAGCCGGAGCTGAAGCCCGAGCCCGCGGCGTTCCAGGAAAACGTGTCCCCCCGGAAGGCTCCGGCGAGCTCCCCCCGCGTGGAGGTGCGCCGCCCTCGGGTGAGCGCCACGGGAACCCTCGAGGGCACGGTGCAGGGCGGGCCGTCCGGGGCGGCAGGCGCGGTGGTGTGGCTGACACGCGCGCAGGGCCCCACTCCGAAGCCGAAGCCCGCGCCGCGCCAGATCGTGGTCCAGCGGGGCAAGCGGTTCCTGCCGCACGTGCTGCTGGTACCAACGGGCACGGAGGTGTCCTTCGTGAACGAGGACAAGATGTTCCACAACGTCTTCTCGCTCAGCCGGCCCAACGACTTCGATCTGGGGCTCTATAAGGAGGGCGTGGCGCGCAACAAGGTCTTCACGAATCCCGGCCCGGTGCGCCTGCTCTGCAACATCCACGCTTCCATGTCCGCGTTCGTCTACGTGGTGGACTCGCCCTGGTACGCACAGGCGGACGGGCGGGGGCGGTTCGAGCTGCGCGGCGTTCCCCCGGGCGAGTACGTGCTGCACGCCTGGCACGAGACGTCCGCGAAGCCGAGCTCTCAGCACCTCACCGTGGGCGAAGGGCGGCTCTCCGTGGCGGCCACCGTCACCGGAGATGCCGAGCGCACCGCGTTCGTCCCGGACAAGGCGGGCCGTCCCCGGCAGACGCAGATGGGGTATTGATCAGCGCTCCTATGAGTGAAGACAGATCGTGGCAGCCCTACCAGGGGGGGAGCACCCTGGGCATGCAGGGCTCCGAAGGCGGGACGATCACCTGGGACGAGGAGTACACGGAGCAGGTGCGGCTCACGATGGAGCAGGACGAGAGCCGCTCCTTCTACGCGATCACCTGTGGCGTCGCCGGGTGGCTCGTCCACACCCGCTTCTTCGGCAGCGCGGCGGAGGCCTCGGCCGCATTCGAGGAGATGCGGCCGGCCCTGGTGGAGCTGTTGTCGCGGCTGCCCGCGAGCACGCCAAAGCCCCCTCGTGAAGCCCTCCGCGAGGGCGGTGCGCTGCTCTCAGGCTTCGTCGCGCGCTTCCCCTGACTCGAAGGCTCAGTAGACGACGAGCGGGTGCGGGATGAAGTAGCTGACGATGCTCAGCACGGGGATGCGTGGGCCCTCGTCGTCCGCATCCAGGGAGCCGGACGTGGTCCGCATGCCATCGAACCGCGCGAGGATGACGAAGTCCCGGCCAGGCGCGAGGAACGGATCCGGCTTCGCCAGCCGCCCGAGCGCCTCCCGCCCCGTGTCACTGGAGATGTTGTCATAGCGAAGGACGGTGCGGCTCTTGCGATCCGTGTCTGCTTGCGAGAGTGAACCTCCGACCGTACCGCTGCCGAGCGTCGTCTCACCGCCCAGGTTGCCCGACGTGGTGGAGGCAGAGTCCCTGCGGACGGCCACGCCCACCTGCTGCTCGCTGGCGACAGAGCCCAGGCCCTGCTCGACGAGCCACACGGTGGGCTTCTCACCCTCGGCCCGCGAGTCCCCCACCTGGGCACGGACGAGGATGAAGCGCCCCTTGTACGTGTCCGGCTGGGCGACGGCGGCGGCGAGGGAGAAGATCGGAAGCCGCTGCTCATTCAGCAGGCGGAGATCTCCCTCCACGCTGCCTCCCCGCTGGGCCACCACCTTGGCGATCAGCGCCGCGGCTCCAGCACGAGAGCGAAGCTCGTTGCTCCACGCGCGGCTCATCAGCGCCTGGAGCGAGGTGAAGGGCGTGCCGTCGATGCAGGCCTTCAGCGCGGCCCAGGCATCATCGCGGGAGATGGGAAGGAAGCGCCGCGCCTGTCGCTCACACTCGGAGGGGTTCGAGTACTGAGCGGCGAACGTCTGGGGATTGAAGGGATCGGGAGGCAGCTCCGTCACCCTCGGTCCCGACGAGGAGGGCTTGTCCCGTGGATCCTCCTCCACGGCGCGAGAGGTCGCGCACCCCGTCATGGCGAGCGCGCAGATCAGGGCCCACGCGTGGCGCGAGGCCGGCTTCAACGAAGCAACCAAGGTAGCTCTTTTCATGGGAGTCCTCTTCCCGTGCACTACAGGGACGCGGAGCCCCGGTTCGGCCGAGGCTCGGGCTTGAGGGAGGGAGTAGCGGACTTGCCCTGGCCAGCCGCCGACGGCACCAGGGAGCAGGCATCGCTGCAGCGATCGCGCATGCATGCGAGCGTGGAGACGCCGGCCTGCTGCTGGGTGAGCTCCGCGTAGCAGCGATCCCCCACGCCCGGGCAGCCTCGCTGGGCGGCACACTGGCAGCAGGGGGCAGCCACGGTGGCCATCAGCTGGGTCTCCTGCAGCACGCCCGAGATCGCGCGGTAGCAGGCGCGCGCGGCCGGGGCGAAGCGCCCTTTGGCGTCGACGATGGGGACGGTGCCCTCCAGATCGCACACCTCCGCGGCGGAGACGTACTTCTTCTCGCACGAGGAGGCGAGGTTGCGGTCCGCCTTGCCGTTCTCGGAGCGAGCCCGCGCCGCCTCCGCACACAAGGTCCGGCCCATCCCCTGGATGGTGCGGACGTTGCTGGCAGCCTGGTCCTTGTTGGCCGCGGAAGGCGTCAGCTCGGCCTCGAAGACGCATTCCTTGCCCGAGCGCAGGGTGTCCGCGGTGCAGGACCAGGCGGTGGGGGACTCGTCCGCCACGGGAGGGGCTTCAAAGGATGAAGAGGAGGAGGCAGGCGAGCCGTCATTCGGCGCCGAACCCAGGAGAAGAGAGAGGAACACGACGGTGAGCATGGTCTGACAGCGTAGGCCCGTCCCGGCCCGCGCTCAATCGACTCCGGGTCGACTGTTGCCCTGGCATCTCGCAGGTTTACGCACACACGCTCCCTGCAGCAGGCAAGCAGGCAAGAGCGCGAGCCACTGACATGAGCCTGGTTGTGACGGGCTGTCCGGGTTCCAACCTTCACAGGTGGGAGTTCGTTCACAACGGGTGGGAGCCCTGGAGCCAAGGAGGGAGATCATGCGGCGTTGGGTGTGGAGTGTGGTGGCACTGATGGGGTTGGGGCTCGGCGGCTGTGAGCGGGCGGAAGCGCCGGTGGTGGCGAAGGACGCGCCCCTGGCGAGCGAGGGTGTGCTCGGCGGCGATGACATCGCCGAGTTCCGCGGGACGGTGACTGCAGTGAGCCGGACGCAGTTCATCGTCCGCGACCAGAACGGAGATGAGCAGCCGTTCGAGATCGACGATGAGACGGACTTCGTCCGCAGAGGCCAGCCCGTGGAGCGGCTGGAGCTCCAAGAGGGCAAACAGGTCCGCACCCGCTACGACGAGCGCGAGGGAGAGAAGGTCGCGGATCAGGTGGAGATCTACTGAAGCAGCGCAGGGAGCTCCGAGCGGCGCGGCCTGGGTCCATTGCCGCCTGTCAGATGCAGCTGACATACTCGATGCCTCTCTCAAGAGGAGGCACCATGGCGACTTTCAAGGAAGCGCTGCAGGGACTGGCCAACGCGACGGCGAACCTCAGCTCGCTGCAGGTGTTCACCTACACGGGCGATGTCAACTCGGTGCTGACAAAGGACGGGGGCGGCATCGACTGGGACCAGCTCTTCACGAAGTCCAAGGCCAATGACGGCGCCCTGAAGCTGGTGGCTGCCACCAAGGTCCTGTTCGACGGGGACACCTACAACTTCCAGACCTCCGAGAAGCTGGACCGGCTGGATGCGCTGCTGGAGATCCATGAGAAGTCGGTGAACAACAGCCGCCTGGCCCGGCAGTCCCTGATCCAGTTCTTCATGGATGGCCTCAAGAACGCGGTGAAGTAAAGGCTCCCGCTCCGTGAACGCGCCGATCTGGGACGCCGTCCTCGACGAGATCCGGCGGGAGATCCACCGTCGAGGAACGCAGCCACTCCACCTCCAGGCGCCTGCGAGGCCGGACGAGATTCTGGTCGATCCGTACCGTAGGCTCCAGGGGTTGCTGGAGCGGCTGACCCGGGCAGAGCGGCAGCTCGAGCTGGCGCCGCTGCCTGCGGGCGACACGAGCTGGGGAGAGGAAGTGCGGCCCGGCAACAAGGAGCACAACCTCCGAAAGTCGGCAGTCCGGGCCCGGCTCGAGCTGCTGGGCTACGCCCCTGGAGCAGAAGGCGACAGCAGCACCCTGCGTCAGGCCGTGCGCCAGTTCCAGCAGGATGCGCAGATCGATGTGGATGGCTGGGTGGGGCGGCAGACGTGGGAGGCGCTCGATGAGTTCATCACCTTGGAGCCGCCCCTCCAGCTCGAGCGCTGGTACCCGAGCGGAGGGAGTCCCTGCCCTGCCCTGGTTCGAGCCACGGCCCTGCGACTGAGGATGCTGGGCTTCGAGGCAACTCCTACCGATCGGGAGGAGCTGCTCGCGGAGCCACTGGCCGCCTTCCGGCGGGCTGCCCGCGAGCTGGGGTTACCTGCGGGGGCCGAGGTTCCGGAGCGGCAGGTGGTGGCGCTGCTCTTCGATGACGAGCTCCTCCTCTCGATCGCCGCGAGAGGACTCGAGGGACAGACTGTCCTCGGGCCGCAGGACCTCGAGACCCCGGAGGCCGACGCAACATCGCGGATGCTGCGGCGGATGGTGCGCAACGAGCTGTGGTTGCAGGGGTATGAGGTCGGGGATCTGCGCGTCTCCACGCAGGTGGCTCCAGGACAGAAGGGGCTGGCCGATGGACTTCGGGTCTATTGGAGCCACCGGGCGCTGCCGCCCGGAGAGACGATCGAGCGCCGCTCGAAGCTGATCGACGTCACGCTGTTCGCGGCATTGCAACAGGACCAGGGGGCTCTCACTGGAGACGACGCGAAGGCACACGAGCACGTGTCCAGCTTCGTGGCCAGCCACCTGGAGGAGTTCCGCCAGGCCTGGGAGCACACCATTCCCTGCCGCCCCGTGTTCTTCATCTGGGATGGGGTGAAGCGCGGCGCGCGGTGGCTGCAGAAGCAGATCGCGGGGCTCTCCTCCCTGGCTGAGGTCGTGAGCAAGGGGGTGGAGTACGCGAAGGCGTTCGTGTGGAACATGGTCCGGTACGTGTTCCAGCAAGGGTCGAAGATCTTCTCCACGGTCCGAAGGGCCGTGGCAGCGCTCATCCACGGTGTGCAGCCCTTCCTGGACGGAAGCATCCGAGTGGGTCAGGGCCTGGGCCGAGTGGAGTGCCAGATCGCACTGAATGGCAGCCTGGGGGTGTTCATCGGGAGCCAGGCCTCTCCGTCGGCGGCCGACACGCTGGCTGCGCGGTTGGAGCAGATGTCCCAGTGCCTCAGCGCCAGCTCGCTGATCTTCGCGGAGATCCTGCGCGCGGAGCTGAAGCTCTTGAAGGGGCCCATCGGCTGGATGGCCCTGCTCTCCCATCTGGTGAAGGATGCACCGCGCTGGCAGAGCTACCTCGCGCAGGTGGCGGAGCTGCCGGATCACCCTGATCCCACAGCCACGCTGCAGTTCCAGACAGAAGCCGCGCTCGAGCCACCGCCTCAGCGCAACTGGCTCCGTCGGCTGGTCATCCTGGCGGCCGGGGTGCTGGTGGTCTCCGGCACGGGGCTGGTGGCCTGGCAGGTAGGAGCCCTGTCCCGTCCTACGAGCTCGGCGGAGTGGCTACAGCTCGTAGGAGTGATCCTGGGCCTGCCGATCCTGGGGGGACTGGCAGCATGGGTGGTGAGGAAGTGGCTGCGGTCACGCCTGGGGCTGTGACGCGGCGCTGAGGGAAGTGGCTGGCCGCTTCCCTCAGTCTGAGCCATGACCGTTACTGCACCAGCCGCTTGATGTCACCGCAGGCGATGTACGAGCCGCCGCCGGACATCTCGATCACCTCGTCCACCACGTAGAGGATGCCCTCCTCGCGGATGTCCCTCGGGAAGCGCATGTTGAGGTTCGGATCGAATCCGTCGGAGACGACCCGGGCGCGCAGCTTGCTCCCCTCCTTCACGCACTGAACGAGGACACCGTTGCCCACGGCGTTGGTGGTGGGCAGATCCTTCGCCGAGCCCGTCACCTTCGACGCC
Source organism: Hyalangium sp. (assembly GCF_035629615.1). GTDB lineage: Bacteria > Myxococcota > Myxococcia > Myxococcales > Myxococcaceae > Hyalangium. Next base: position 43,246 of record NZ_DASPHO010000799.1, read on the forward strand.
TTGCCCGTCTTCTTCGGAGCTCCTCCCCCACTCCCTGACCGGGCCGCACGCTCCTGCCCGGGCAGCACCAGCCGCTTGATGGTGCCCTGCGCCCGGTAGAAGCTCCCGTCCGCCGAGGGCACCAGCTTCTCCACCAGGTACGTCACCCCCTCCTCGCGCGCGCTGCGCGGAAACTGGATGTTGAACGAGGCGTCATACCCCTCGGAGGCCGCGCGCACGCGCAGCTTGCCGCCCTCGCGCTCGCACTTCACGACGACGCCCCCCTCGGCGCTGGACACTGCCTCCAGCTCGTCCGCGGAGCCACCCGCCGTCCCGCGCAGCGCCAGATCATTCCGGTTGCGCGTGCCCGCCTGGTACGACTGATCGCGCAGCTCCTTGCGGATCACCGAGTCGTACTTCTTCGACTCCAGCCGCTTCGCGTAGTGCTCGAGCTGCTCCACCTCCTCCACCAGCTCGAAGGAGCTCTTGTCGATGTTCGCGGACAGCTCCGCGATCGTGCCGCGCAGCTGCTGCGAGGCCCCCTTGAGATCTCCACTGTCCGCCAGCGTGACGGCCCGGTCCTTCACCTGGGCGATGCGCAGCCGGTTCGTCTGCGCCAACACGTTCTTGTCCGCCGACAGGGCGCTGGCCTCCTCCTCCGAGCCCACCGTCACCGTTACCGGCAGCTCTCCGGTGAACTCCTTCAGCGCACCGTCCACCAGCGCCTGGTACTTGTAGGCCAGCGTCAGCAGCGGGACGCTGCCCATCGCCGCTCCCGCCTCCACGGACAGCTCCACCGCGAGCTGCCGATCCTCGGTGGTGTACACATCCCCCAGCCCCACCTCCACCTGCTGGCCGCGCGCCTCGAAGCGGTAGCGGTTGAGCACGCTGGCCACCTTCACCGTGGGCGCAGGCTGGATGGTCACCACCAGGTTCTGCCCGGCCACCGAGGACAGGCCCTCCATCTCGATGCCGAACACGCCCTCGGCGTCATCCGGCGACTGGATGAAATAGAAGTGCCCCTCCCCCGCGCCGGCCATGCCGATCAGCAGATCCTCATTGAAGTTCGAGCCAAACCCCAGCGTGGTGGTGGAGATCCCAGCGCCCGTCGCCTCCTTCACCTTCGAGAGGATCTCTTCCGGCCGGGTGACGCCCACGTTGGCCTGTCCGTCCGTCAGCAGCAGGACGCGGTTGATGCGCTCCTGGGCCAGCTGGCCCTTCACGTGGTTCACACCCTGCTGCCAGCCCCCCGTCAGGTTCGTACAGCCCGCGACACCCACCTTCGAGAGCGCCTTCTCGATCGCCGCGCGATCCTGCACGCGCTGCGGCGCCACCACCGTCATGGGCGAGTCGTCGTACGCCACGATCGAGATCCAGTCCTCCGGCCCCATGCGCTCGATCAGGTTGCGGGAGGCCTGCAGCGCGTGCTTCAGCGGCGCACCCGCCATGGAGCCCGACCGATCGATCACCAGGCTCAGGTTGAGCCCGCGCCGTGCGGGCCCCTGGGCGGTGTCGGGCCGGAAGGCCACCAGCAGGTCGACCTTGGACGAAGTCCCTGCGGGGAGCACCGGTCGACTCAGTGTGTAAACGGCTTTCATGGGAAATGCCTCCAGTTGTTCGCACCCAGAGCGTACTGGCCCCTACCCACAGCGTCACTTTTGGTTCACATGGAGGCTGATGTAGGCCAATCTAAGCACTCAAGGGTTCAGGAGGGATCTCAACACTGATCCACTCCTCCTACCTGCTGAGGCTATAGTCCCCGCCGCACCGGAGGAGAGATGCGTCCGTCCCGAATGATGCGCGTGGTGGGGTTCAACGTCGACCGGGTGGTGTCTGACGCCACCATGGATCCAGAGGTCCTCCGCCTGGACAATTTCGGTACGGATCTGGCGCCACCGCCGGAAGCCGTAGCGGCCACGCGCGAGGCAGTAGGAACCAACGAGGCCAACAGCTACACGCCCTTCACGGGGGCCTCGAGCCTGCGCCAGGCGGTGGCGCAGCGGCTGAAGAAGCAGTGCAACCTCTCGTACGATCCGGATCGGCAGATCGTGATCACGGCGGGCGGCACGCAGGGGCTGATCTCGGCGCTGCTGGCCATCATCGAGCCCGGCGACGAGGTGCTGCTCACGGATCCGACGTACGCGGGAATGATCCACCGCGTCACGTTCGCGGGCGGCGTGCCCATGTTCGTGCCCATGAAGGTGGTGGATCGCCGGTGGCGGTTGGACCTGGACATGCTGCGGGCCATGGTCACCAGCCGCACGCGCGCGATGGTGCTCTCCAACCCGAACATGCCCGCGGGGCACGTGCTCTCCGAGGCCGAGTGGATGGCCATCCGCGAGCTGTGCGTGACGCGCAACCTGTGGCTGCTCTACGACGCCGCGCTGGAGCACGTCCTCTATGACGGGCTGACGCTGCGCCACCCGGCCACGCTGACGGGCATGCCGGAGCGCACCCTCATCGTCGGCTCGATCTCCAAGGAGTACCGGATGATCGGCTGGCGCATCGGCTGGATCGCCGGCCCGCCGAAGGTGATGGCGGACGTGTTCTACACGCACAGCTACCTGGTGATTGCGCCACCGGGCATTGCGCAGAAGGGCGCCGAGGTGGCGCTGCGTGCCGAGGACGGAGGCGTGTCGGCGGCGCTGGTCGAGTGGAAGAAGCGGCGCGATCTGGTGCTCGAGCAGCTGGAGGGCCTGCCCATCGTCATCCCCGAGGGCGGCTGGAGCATGCTGCTGGATGCGCACGCGCTGGGCTACAGCGCCACGGACGCGGCCTCGATCCTCATGTCGCAGGCGAAGGTGGCGGCCACGCCAATGACGAACTGGGGCTCGTCGGTGGCCGAGCGCTACATCCGCCTCGTGTTCAGCTACGAGCCTCAGGAGCGGCTCAAGCTCCTGCGCGAGCGCCTGCGCCGCACCTCCCTGCTCCCCTGATCGGGGACAGCCCCTTCGGCTCCTCTTCCCGTGGACGGTGGCCAGCTCCCAGCCGGTGAGCTCGGCCAGCGTGGCTGTGCGCTCTGCGTATGGACTCCAGCTTGGGTTCTGTCCCTCAGGGCAGATTCGCTAGATCGTCCGAGAAGAGTGCATCCAGGAGTGTGGGCGGAGCCAAGCTGTTGCGATAGCCCACTCGCACGTCGGGCAGAGTGACCTCCGCGAGCTCCAACGGAAACGGCCGGTAGCCCAGTTCCCGCTCGATCACCCGTGTCAGTGCATCCACCTGCGGCTTGGCTTCCTGGGGGGGCTCGAAGGTGAGCTGGGGGGAAGACGCTCGTGCACCAGGTTTGAGAGTCCGTGTCGTGACGTACGTCACATAGAGAGGAGCCAACACACTGGCGGCGGCAACAATCCGGATGACGGTCTGTCCACCCGCCGGAAGAGCTTCCTTGACGTAGAGGCAACAGCGACGGCATGCGGAGTGCCATGGTTGGGTTGCATCCCTGACTCCATTCTCGGGGAACGCAGACTCCACTGCGGCAAGCACCTGATCCCACTGCTCCCACGCCAGTGCCTTCTTCCAGGCTGACCGCCACCGCTCATGCTCTGGCGTGCGCTGATGAGCAAGAAGCGGCTGGCTGTAGTCGTCCTCCTCCACGGGAAACCCCGATGGGTAGAACCGCCGAGCGATGCCAATGAGCGCTTTTCTCGTGAAGTCGCTCATGGCGTCAGGCCACCTGGAATGTCGAAGTACACCGTCTCGATACCTTCAGTCTCGCACTGGGACACTCGTGCGCCGGCAATCTCCTCCTTGAGCAGTTGCTCGTAGCGATCCTTGAACTGGAGACACAGCACAGCGATCATTTCACCTGGCCTGGCTTCAGCCAGAACGAGGTGTGCAGCGCGATTGGCTGTGATCGCCGCACTTCGTTGAGCCACCTCCGGCGGGATGTCTCCCAGATCTTCGTTGCGCAGCGGCAACCCGACCTCGAACTTGCAGACGTCGGTAGCTCCAGAGTCGCCTTCGGTGATGCGAGCGTTGATGCAGACGGCCCGCCAACCATCTGGCCGAAGCTTGTTGCGCTTCGAGAGCTCAACGACCGTCTTGAAGCGATAGTGAGCTGGGGTGATTCGCCCGGTAACGGTGTTGAGGCCACGAGCACACCCCATCTGCAAAACCACGAAGAGCAGTACAGCCACGTGCCAACGGCATGGACTCTCCTCCTTCATGGAGCAGAACCGTTCGAGGACGGATTCGCCGACACCTCCGACCAGAGCGCCCTCGCCTCGAACCGAAGCCGGATCTGGGCATCGTTGACGGGATCACACGCCATCGCCTCCCACTGCTCACCCGTCTTCCCCGTGAACAGTGCGGTGTAGAGGAACCCGCCGATCGTGGTGTGGCGATCTTTCGAGTCGGGGTTCTTCTGGAACAGTTCCACCAGGCGATCCCACTCCAGAGGGGCGAGGTATCCCCCTCCCGGTCTGACGGAGATCTTCATGACGGCGGTCTTCATTGTGCTGAGGAGCGAGTATGAACCCGGCCTCTCTTGATTGACAGTGTCAACCAGCCCGGTCGCGCGCCGGCACTCGACGGCCCTGAGCCGTTTGGCCAGAGCACGCCTCACTGCCGAGACGAGGGGCCCGCGACCTGCGTGCCCCAGAGCGCGGGCCCGTGCTTTGAGCTCCCGCGTCTCCTGGACTTACCCTCGTCCCAGCAAGCTCGCGAGCTTCTCCAGCGCGAGCCGGGCCCGCGTCTTCACCGTGCCCAGCGGATCCCCGGTGCGCTCGGCGATCTCCCGCTGGGACAGGCCCTCGAAGTAGGCCAGCTCCACCACCGTGCGCTGCTCGGGCGGCAGCTCGCGCAGCGCGGTGGCAACCCGGGCCTGCTCCTGCCCCAGCGCCGCGGCCTCCGAGGGATCCACCGGCGCGGAGCTGATGGGCGGAGGCTGGTGCGCCGCGTCCTCGGCAATCCGCGCCACCGTGCCCAGCGCCCGCTTCCGATCGATCGACCGCGTCCGCGCGATCGTCGTCACCCACGTCTCCACCCCACCCCGGCTCGGATCGTACTCCCGGGCGCGGCGCCATACTTCCAGGAACGTCTCCTGCAGCACCTCCTCGGCGTCCGCCCGAGAGCCCAGGATCCGCAGCGCCACCGCCCACGCCCGCCGCGCGCAGCGCGCGTAGAGCACACGTATCGCCTCGCTGCTCCCCAAGGCCACCTGCTGCAAGAGGGCCCGGTCGGCCGCTGGATCGCTCGCTCGCGTAGCGGGGGGATCAGAAGGCACCACGGGCTCCCGGATACCGCATCCACGGTTAGGGCCCCACCTTTTAGCACCGATGCCCGCGCCCGATCCCAACCCAAGCGCCGTCCTCCGGCCCCGCCAGAACGTTCACTCTCCAACGCCTCCATGCACGGAGCCGTCCGGCATCAACGTCCCCGCGTCATGGTGCCCGGAACTTCCCCTCCCTGCCCCTATAAGGGCCGGCTGTCCTTATGAGCTCAAGAATCGGAAGTGTGGTCATCGAGAGCGTTCGCCCCGAGCTGGAGGGTGGCCGCTTCGCCGTCAAGCGCGTCGCCGGCGACACCTTTACCGTCGAGGCCGATCTCTTCAAAGAGGGCCATGACGTCCTCGTCGCCATCGTCCGATGGCGCCAGTTCAGCCCCGCGGGCCAGGAGACCCCCTGGGCCGAGGTGCCCATGAAGGCGCTCGGCAACGATCTCTGGGTCGCCGAGTTCCCCCTCGCCCGCAACGGCCGCTACCAGTACACCATCGAGGCCTGGCCGGACCTCTTCGCCACCTGGGCCTCCGAGCTCAAGCGCAAGGTGGATGCGGGCCGCGAGGTGCGCAGCGAGCTTCTCGAGGGGGCCGCCCTCATGGAGAGCACCGCCGAGCGCTCCCGCCCCTTCAATGAAGAGGACGCCCAGGTGCTCGCCGAGGCCGCCCGCAAGCTGAAGCAGCCTCCCTCCCCCGAGCTCATCTCCGTCGCGTTGGCGCCCGAGCTGGCGCGGCTCGCCGGCAAGTACGCGGATCGCTCGCTGGCCACCCAGTACGATCGGGTGCTGGAGGTCTTCGCGGAGCGCGAGCGCGCGCGCACCGGTGCCTGGTACGAGTTCTTCCCGCGCTCGGCTGTGCGTGACGGCCGCACCCACGGCACCTTCAAGGACGCCGAGGCCTGGCTCCCCTACATCCAGTCCCTGGGGTTCGACGTCATCTACCTGCCGCCCATCCACCCCATTGGCCTCACCGCGCGCAAGGGCAAGAACAACAGCCTCAAGGCCGAGCCCGAGGACGTGGGCAGTCCCTGGGCCATCGGTGGCGCCGAGGGCGGCCACAAGGCGATCCACCCTCAGCTCGGCACGCCCGAGGACTTTCGCCGCTTCCTCAAGGCCTCGGAGCTGCACGGCATCGAGGTCTCGATCGATCTCGCCTTCCAGGTCTCGCCGGACCACCCCTATGTGCAGGAGCACCCCGAGTGGTTCCTCCACCGGCCGGACGGCACCATCAAGACGGCGGAGAACCCTCCCAAGCGCTACGAGGACATCGTCAACTTTGACTGGATGGGGCCCGGCCGGGCCACGCTGTGGCCGGAGCTCGAGTCGGTGGTGCTCCACTGGGTGAAACAGGGCGTGCGCATGTTCCGCGTGGACAACCCGCACACCAAGCCCATCCAGTTCTGGGCCTGGCTCATCCGCCGGGTGCAGGACGTCCACCCGGACGTCGTCTTCCTCTCGGAGGCCTTCACCCGCCCCAAGGTGATGAAGGCCCTGGCGAAGATCGGCTTCACCCAGTCCTATACCTACTTCACCTGGCGCATCTTCAAGCAGGAGCTGGAGGACTACCTGACGGAGATCACCTCCCCACCCGTGTCCGACTACTTCCGGGGAAACCTCTGGCCCAACACGCCGGACATCCTCCCCGAGCTGCTCCAGCGCAGCGGCCCGGGAGGCTTCCGCCTCCGCGTGGCGCTGGCCGCCACCCTCTCCTCCTCCTACGGCATCTACTCCGGCTACGAGCTGTGCGAGGCCCGCGCCCTGCCCGGCAAGGAGGAGTACCTCGACTCGGAGAAGTACCAGCTCGTAGCCTGGGATCTGGAGCGGCCCGGCCACATCCGCGACTGGATCCGCAAGCTCAACGCCGCCCGCAAGCAGCACCCCGCGCTCCAGCTCTACGACAACCTGCGCTTCTACCGCGCGGACAACGATCGCATCCTCTTCTACGGCAAGCGCACTCAGGACGGCTCTAGCCAGGTGCTCGTCGCCGTGAGCCTGGATCCGCACCTGCCCCAGGAGGCCCTCCTGGACGTGCCGCTCGAGGAGCTGGGCATCCTCCCCGAGGAGACGTACCAGGTGCATGAGTTGATGACAGACGAGCGCCGCCTCTGGCAGGGTCCCCACGCCCAGGTCCGCCTCACCCCCGAGCAGCCCGCAGCGATCTGGGCGGTGTACCGCTTCCGCCGCACCGAGCAGGCGTTCGACTACTACGAGTGACACCCGAGAGGCGTATGGAACAGGACCCGCTTTGGTACAAGAAGGCCCTCATCTATGAGGTCCACATCCGCGCGTTCCATGACTCGAACGCGGACGGCCACGGTGACATCCCCGGGCTGATCGAGAAGCTGCCGTACCTGCAGGATCTGGGGGTGGACTGCCTCTGGCTGCTGCCCCACTACCCCTCTCCGCTGCGGGATGACGGCTACGACATCGCGGACTTCTACGCCGTCCACCCGGACTACGGAACGCTGGCGGACTTCCAGCGGCTGGTGGAGGCCGCCCACCAGCGCGGCATCCGCATCATCACCGAGCTGGTGGTGAACCACACCAGCGATCAGCACCCCTGGTTCCAGGAGTCCCGCCGCGATCCGAAGAGCCCCAAGCGCAACTGGTACGTCTGGAGCGACACGGACGACAAGTACAAGGGCACCCGCATCATCTTCCTGGACACCGAGCGCTCCAACTGGACGTGGGATCCGGTGGCCAAGCAGTACTTCTGGCACCGCTTCTTCAGCCACCAGCCGGATCTCAACTACGACAACCCCGAAGTCCAAGAGGCCATGCTGGACGTCATGCGCTTCTGGCTGAACATGGGCGTGGACGGGTTCCGCTGCGACGCCGTGCCCTACCTCTTCGAGCGCGAGGGCACCAACTGCGAGAACCTCCCGGAGACGCACGCCTTCCTCAAGCGCCTGCGCAAGACGATCGAGACCGAGTACCCGGACAAGATGCTGCTGGCCGAGGCCAACCAGTGGCCCGCGGACGTGCGCGTCTACTTCGGCGACGGCGACGAGTTCCACATGGGCTTCCACTTTCCGGTGATGCCCCGCCTCTTCATGGCCGTGCGCAGGGAGGACCGCACCCCCATCCAGGAGATCCTCCAGCAGACGCCAGAGATTCCGGCCAACTGCCAGTGGGCCATCTTCCTGCGCAACCATGACGAGCTGACGCTGGAGATAGTGACGGACGAGGACCGCGACTACATGTACCGGGAGTACGCCATGGATCCCCGGATGCGGATCAACCTCGGCATCCGGCGCCGGCTGGCCCCGCTGATGGACAACGGCCGTCGGCGCATCGAGCTGATGCACAGCCTGCTCTTCACCCTGCCTGGCACGCCCGTCATGTACTACGGCGATGAGATCGGCATGGGGGACAACATCTACCTGGGCGATCGCAACGGCGTGCGCATGCCCATGCAGTGGACGGGCGACCGCAACGCGGGGTTCAGCCGGGCGGACAGCGCGCGGCTGTACGCCCCGGTGATCACCGATCCGGTGTACGGCTACCAGGCCATCAACGTGGAGGCCCAGGAGCGCATCAAGACGTCGCTGCTGCACTGGGTGAAGCGGTTGATCAAAGTGCGCCAGCGCTACCTGGCCTTCGCCATGGGAACGCTGCGCTTCGTCAACCCGGACAACCGCCGGGTGCTGGCCTTTGTCCGCGAGTGGGAGGGCCAGACGTTCCTCATCATCTGCAACCTCTCACGCTTCGCGCAGCCAGCAGTGGTGGATCTGCGCGAGTGGGAGGGCTACGTGCCCGTGGAGCTGCTGGGCGAGACACCCTTCCCGCGAATCTCGTCGTTGCCGTACCAGTTCTCCATGGGTCCCTACATGTTCCTGTGGTTCCGGCTGGAGAAACCCCTTCCGGGGAGGACGCCCTCATGACGCCCGTTGATCTCACCCACCTGCCCGAGTACCTGAAGCAGCAGCGCTGGTTCAGCGGCAAGGCCTGGCCCATCAAGTCCGTGGGTGTGCTGGATCACGCCACCCTGGACTTCGGCCCGTGCGCGTTCACCCTGGCCATCGTCGAGGTGCTGTACGAGCTGGGCAAGTCCGAGCGCTACCTGCTGCCCGTCAAGCCCTCGGCGGAGGGCATCCAGGACGCGCTCGAGGACGTGGACTGCCTGCGCTCCCTCTTCCAGATCATCCGCGAGCAGCGTGAGCTGCCGTCCGCCTCTGGCCTCGTCCGGGGCGAGTGGCTGGACACCCCGGAGGGACACCTCTCACTGCCCGAGCCCACGCCCGTGCGCCGGCTCATGGTGGAGCAGAGCAACACCTCCGTCGTCTTCGGGGAGAAGGTCATCCTCAAGATCATCCGCAAGCTGGAGGCAGGGGTGAACCCGGAGTACGAGGTGGGGCGCTTCCTCGCCACGCGCACCTCCTTCCGCGCCACGCCCACGCTGCTGGGCGCGATGAACCTGGAGGGGGCCGCCGGCGCCACGCTGGGGCTGGTGCACCGCTTCGTCCCCAACGCCGTGGACGGCTGGAAGTACACGCTGGACCGGTTCCGCAAGTCCGAGCCGCTGGAGCCGGGCTTCCTGGAGGAGATGCGGGAGCTGGGAAGGCGCCTGGGCGAGCTGCACCGCGCCCTGTCCTCGGACGCCAGCGATCAGGTCTTCTCCCCGGAGCCAGTGCTCCAGGAGGATCTGCAGCGCTGGAGCGCCTCCATCATGGGCGAGCTGGGGGTGACGCTGGCGGACGCAGGGCGGCTGCACGTGGATCTGGAGCACCATCGCGAGCGGCTGATGGAGTACGCGCGGAGGCTGGCGCACGTGACGCCCTCCGGGCAGAAGATCCGCATCCACGGGGATCTGCACCTGGGGCAGGTGCTGCGCGCCGAGGGCCAGTGGCTCATCTTCGACTTCGAGGGCGAGCCGTCCCGCACCTTCACCCAGCGCCGGGAGAAGTACTCGCCGCTCAGGGACGTGGCGGGGATGTTGCGCTCGTTCGACTACGCGGAGGCCACGGTGCTGCTGGAGGGCAACCCACCCGCGCCGCGCATGGAGCCCTCGCGCGATGCCTTCCTCGCGGGCTACCTGGAGACGACCCAGGGCGCGCCCTTCCTCCCGGCGGACAAGGCGACGTTCTGGGTGATGCTGCGCGCATTCGAATTGGAGAAGCTGCTCTACGAAGTGCGTTATGAGCTGCAGAACCGCCCGGACTGGGTCCGCATCCCCGTTCAGGCCCTCTTGCGGATGGAGGAGCCGAAGTGAAGAAGCCCGCCGACCGGCAACAGATCGACGCGGAGATCCAGCAGATCATCGAGCTGCGTCACCCGGAGCCGCACCGGGTGCTCGGCATCCACCCGGATGGAGACGGCGTGGTGGTGCGCGCCTTCCGGCCGGATGCCACCGCCATCCGGGTGCTCCAGGACTCCGGCGGGAAGATCCCCATGGAGCACCACAGGGGCGGCCTCTTCGAGGCCCGGATCAACGGGCGCGACCAGGTCTTCAGCTACCTGCTGGAGGTGGAGTACCCCGGCAACAAGATCTTCACCGTGAGGGATCCGTACAGCTTCACACCCACGCTGGGGGAGCTGGACCTGTACTACGCGGGCGAGGGCCGGCACGAGAAGCTCTGGGAGCGCATGGGCGCGCACCCGCTCCACCACCAAGGCGTGGCGGGCGTGTCCTTCGCCGTGTGGGCGCCCACGGCGGCCGGCATCTCCGTGGTGGGGGACTTCAACAGCTGGGACGGCCGCCTGCATGCCATGAGGCGCATGGGCGCCTCGGGCATCTGGGAGCTGTTCGTCCCCGAGGTGGGAGAGGGCACGCGCTACAAGTTCGAGATCCGGCCCGGCCACGGCGGCCCCCCCATCCTCAAGTCGGATCCCTTCGCCTTCCGCACGGAGGTGCCGCCGCTCACCGCGTCCGTGGTGCATGATCTCCACCGCTTCACGTGGACGGACGAGAAGTGGCGCACCACTCGAGATGAGGGCGTCCCGGCCCAGAAGCCCTGGAGCGTGTACGAGGTGCACCTGGGCTCGTGGCGGCGCATGGTGGAGGAAGGGGACCGGCCGATGACGTACCGGGAGCTGGCCCCCGCGCTGAGCGACTACCTCAAGCAGCTGGGCTTCACGCACGTGGAGCTGCTGCCCGTGTCGGAGCACCCGTATGGCCCCTCCTGGGGCTACCAGGTGGGCAACTACTACGCGCCCAGCGCGCGCTACGGGCACCCGGACGACTTCCGCTTCCTGGTGGATCACCTGCACGCGCAGGGCATCGGCGTCATCATCGACTGGGTGCCGGGGCACTTCCCGAAGGATGCGCACGCGCTGGCGCGCTTCGACGGGACGGCGCTCTATGAGCACGCGGATCCGCGGCAAGGCCTGCAGCCGGACTGGGGGACGCTGGTCTTCAACTTCGGCCGCAACGAGGTGCGCAACTTCCTCATCGCCAACGCGCTCTTCTGGATCGAGGAGTACCACGTGGACGGGCTGCGCGTGGACGCGGTGGCCTCCATGCTCTACCTGGACTACAGCCGGCGCGCGGGCGAGTGGGTGCCCAACCGCTGGGGCGGCCGCGAGAACGAGGAGGCCATCGCCTTCCTGCGCGAGCTCAACACCGTCATCCGCAACAAGCACCCGGGCGTGGTGGTGATCGCCGAGGAGTCCACGGCGTGGCCCAAGGTGAGCCACCCCGCGAGCGAGGGCGGCCTGGGCTTCCACTTCAAGTGGAACATGGGGTGGATGCACGACACGCTGCTGTACTTCTCGAAGGATCCCATCTACCGGCAGCACCACCACAACAGCA
>NZ_DASPHO010000800.1:0-21761 GCF_035629615.1 Hyalangium sp.
TGCGCTTGATGATGCGATTCAGCGGCTGCCCGTCCACGTACTCCATGGCCAGGAAGTACTCCCCGTCTGACCGGCCGAAGTCATAGACTTGGGCGATGTTGCCGTGCGAGAGCGTAGCCGAGATGCGCGCCTCGCTGACGAACATGGCGCTGAAGGCGTCGTCGTTGGCGTACTCGGGCAGCACCTTCTTGATGAGCACGGGCTTGGTGACACCGGCCTCTCCCATCAGCCGGGCGCGGTAGGTCTCCGCCATGCCGCCCCGTCCCAGGCGCGACACCAGTTCGTAGCGGCCAAACCGTGCTCCGGGTTGTAATTCCATACGGCGCTATCCTTCTCTCAGCTCGAATGCGTCCAGCAGCCTATCACCGCGACTTCGCCCTTTCGCAGGCATCCAGCCGGGCGTTGGCCAACGGTAAACGTTCACCGAGCAGGCTGCCTGAGGAGTGAGCAAGAGCGGACACCGCTGAGTGGGAGGCAGAGATGTCCCAGTGCAGCGCCCAGCCTCCGTCACCGCTTGCTGAAGGTGTTGAGCATGTCCTGGTAGTTCTTCGCCAGGTCCGCCTCGTGGGTGAGCACCATGTCCACGTTGGCGTCCCCGTACGTGCGGCGCACCTCGGTGAGCTTCTGCAGATCCTCGATGCGCTCGCGCATGGCGGCCAGCTGCGGGGCCAGCTCCTCCCGCTGCTCGGGCCTCAGCTTCGCCTGCATCTCCTCGAGCTTCTTCAGCTCCTCGTCGATCTGGAATGCCTGGGTCAGCTGGCGCTGGCTGATCACGGCCGTCACGACATCGGCGATGGCATTCACGTCCTCCTCGCTGAGCCTGGCCTCCTTGCGCGCCGCCTCCTCCGCCTTCGCCTTGCCCTCGATGAGCTTCATCGTGGCATTCACCTCCGCGAGCTCATCCCCTCGCCCGGCGTCCAGCCTCAGTGGCGCCATGTCCTTGAGGAGCGCCTCGTACGCGGCCAGCAGCTGTCGCTGGTAGCGCACATAGGCCTCGAGCTTCTCCTGGGTGAGCGTGTACGCGCCGGGCGCGGCCTCTCCCCCCGGCTCCTCTGCGGCCTGCTCGTCCTTGGGCAGAGCGGGCGAGGGCCTCGTCGCCTCCAGGGAGGGAGGCGCGGGCTCTGCCTGCTCCTTCTTGCATGCTGAGAAAAACAGCGCGACGCACAGCACCCACAACGACCGACGCATGCCCACTCCTCTCGGGACGGAACCGAGGCGGCGCAGTATATTCTCCCGCGCGATGCAACAGGGTTCAGCGCCCCCTCGACAACCTACCGGGGGGGATCTGCTCCACTGAACAATCGCCGCATTACCTTTGACCAACCCGGCTACGGTCGTGTACGAACCCCGGTTCGTTGTCGTGAGCGGTGGAGGGACTTTGAGGCTTTTTCTGGTAAGGCACGGCGATGCGGACGCGGAGATCCCCGAGGGTCTTGGCGACGAGGCGCGCGCGCTGACCTCCAAGGCCCGCGTCAATACTGCTCAGCACTTCGCCGCCCTGTCGGAGCGAATGGGGCCCATCTCGCTCATCCTGACGAGCCCCCTGGTGCGCACGGTGCAGACGGCGCAGATCCTCTCCGCCGTGGTGAAGCACGAGGGATTGCTGCGCGTCCATCGCTGCCTGCTGCCGGACATGCCCGTGGGAGCCGTGGAGCCCGTCATCAGCGAGCACGCGGAGCAGAACCTCGTGCTCGTGGGGCACCAGCCGTCCATGGGGGCGCTCGCCGCTCACCTGCTGGGGATGCAGTCCTTTCCCAAGCCGGTGAGCCCGGGCACCGTCATCGGCCTGGAGCGCACCGAGGGCGAGAACCCGGGCCTGAAGTTCCTGTTCTACGCGCCCCTAGGCCAGCAGGTGCTCGACGTCATCCAGTGATGATGGACGAGGGCCTCTACAACCAGCGTGTCGCCGCGGTCTTCAAGCGCATGCTGGCTGCCGCGGACGCCTTGGACCCGGACGTCCTCGAGGCGGAGAGCACCGGGGACATGCTCACCCTCACCGCCCGCTCGCGCGAGAAGTGCATCGTCAACACCCAGCGTGCCGTGCGGCAGATCTGGGTGGCCGGCAAGGGACAGGGGATCCACTTCTCCTACGACGAGGCCTCCGGCACCTGGAAGGACGACAAGGGCAAGGGGCTGGAGCTCTTCTCCTTCGTCGCGGACGTGGTGCGCGAGCTTAGCGGCGAGCAGTTCGTCTACTCGGCCTGAGGCCCGCCACGGGCCTGCCCGGCGTCAGTTCTCCTCGGGCGGCTCCTCGGGGACCTCGCGCTCGATGAAGGCCACCCGATCTCCTCCCTCGGCCTGGGCCTTGCGCAGCGCCTCGCTGGCGTCCTTCATCAGGTTGCCGAAGCTCACCTGCGTCTGGCCCCTCACGGGTGAAGGCTCGAAGACGGACAGGCCCATGGAGACGCTCATGTTCGGCAGGCGCGCCAGCGTCCTCACGCGCTGCCGCATCCGCTCCGCCACCACCATCGCCCCCACCCTCGGCGTATGCGGGAAGAAGGCGACGAAGCGGCCCTCGGTAGTGGGGACGATGACGTCGATGTCGCGCACCCCGCCCGAGAGCAGCCCCAGCATCTCCGCCAGGAGCGTGGTGCGCTGCGAGGATCCCAGGTGCGCGGTGCGCTCCGCCAGGTGATCCATCTCCATCAGCAGCAGGGCAATGGGGTAGCGGTAGCGCCGGCTGCGCTTCACCTCCATCAGCAGCAGCCGCTTGAGGAACTCGAAGTCCGGTGAGGCCGGCCCCTCCAGCCCGAGCCGGCGGGCCGCGACATCATCGGACTCGGACTCTGCCTTCGGAGCCGCCGGGCCCTGGGCGGAACGGGCGGCGGCTCGTGCCTCGGCGAGCTGGAGCATCAGCCCCACACACGTCACCAGGGTGGTGCGCTTGAGGGGCCCCACCAGGCAGGCATCGGCGCCTGCCGCGGCCGCGCGCTCCTCGGGCTTCTCCTCCTCGGGCATGTAGAGCAGGAGCACCGGCAGCGTCGGCGCCTCCTGCTTCACCTCCCGGCACAGCTCCTCGCCGTCCATGGACTCGGACAGCGAGGCCAGCAGCACCTCGGGAGGACTGGTGCGGACCTCCCGGAGCGCCTCCACCGCGGTGCCAACGACGATGACGGCATAACCCGCGCTCTCCAGGAACCTGCGCAGGGCCGTAGCGACGGGGATGGCGGGTTCGGCGACGAGGGCGGAGCGCATACAAACGGCTATTAAAGCCCTAAATCAGACCGACATGACCTCCTTTTCCTTCGCGGCGATGATCTTGTCGACCTCGGCCACGCCCGCGTCGGTCTCCTTCTGCACCCGCTCCTGCATCCGCTTGTTGTCGTCCTCGGTGATCTTCTTGTCCTTGAGCTGCGTCTTGAGCAGCTCGTTGGCATCCCGGCGGATGTTGCGGACGGCGACCTTGTGCTCCTCGCCCTTGGACTTCACCTGCTTGGCGATCTCCTTGCGGCGCTCCTCGGTGAGCGGCGGGAACGGCAGGCGGATGAGCTCGCCGTCGTTCATCGGGTTGATCCCAAGGTTGGCCTCGCGGAGGGCCTTCTCGATGTCCTTGAGCACGCCCTTGTCCCACGGCTTGATGGTGATGAGCCGTGGCTCGGGGGCGTTCACGCTGGCCACACCGTTGAGCGGGGTGGGCGTGCCATAGAAGTCCACCCGGATGCCATCCAGGAGGCTGGTGCTGGCGCGCCCGGTGCGCACCCTGGCCAGCTCCTTCTTGAGATCATCGAGCGTCTTGTCGATACGGCTCTTCAACTGCGCAACGACGTCCTCATTCGCCATTGTGTGCTCCTAGGTAAGGAGTGGTTCAGGCCCAGACGGTCTCTGCCGCACCCACCACTGTACCGATATCCCCGTTGCCCAGCACGGCCCGGCCGATGTTGCCGCGCGTCGTCAAGTCGAACACGACGATGGGCAGCTTGTTGTCCATGCACAGCGAGATGGCCGTAGAGTCCATCACGTTCAGGTTCTGCTTGAGCACGTCCATGTACGTGAGCGTGCGGTAGCGCCGCGCCGCGGGGTCCTTCTTGGGGTCCGCGTTGTACACGCCGTCCACCTTGGTGGCCTTGAGGATGACCTCGGCGTTGATCTCCATGGCGCGCAAGGAGGCGGCGGTGTCCGTGGTGAAGTACGGGTTGCCCGTGCCTGCGGCGAAGATGACCACGCGCCCCTTCTCCAGGTGGCGCACGGCGCGCCGGCGGATGTAGGGCTCGGCGATCTGCTCCATCTTGATGGCCGACTGCACCCGGGTGAAGACGCCCTGCTTCTCCAGCGCATCCTGCATGGCCATGGAGTTGATGCAGGTGGCGAGCATGCCCATGTAGTCGGCGCTCGCGCGATCCATGCCCTCGGTGGCACCGGCCACGCCGCGGAAGATGTTGCCGCCGCCGATGACCATGGCCAGCTCCACACCGGCCTGCACCAGCTCCTTCACCTCGGAGGCGATGCGCGTGAGCGTGGGGGGATGGATGCCGTACTTCCCATCGCCCATGAGAGCCTCGCCCGAGAGCTTGAGGAGGATGCGCTTGTAACGAAGGGAACGGGTCGGGTCGGACATGCGGTTCCGCTCATATCCCCCACCCCGCCCACGATCAACGTTCGAGTCACCCCCCACGCCGCGACCGTCTCCCGCCAACCTCCTGGCCCGGGCTCCGTGCAGGCCCCGGAAAACGCGAAGGGCCGCGGCCCCAGGCCCTCTTCAGGAACCTGGAGCGCGCGGCCCCACGTCAGCTCAGGGAGCTGGCGGCGCGGCTAGGCCTGGGTGGTGCCCAGCGTCTTGGCGACCTCGGCGGCCAGGTCATCCTTCTTCTTCTCGATGCCCTCGCCCACCACGAAGCGCGAGAAGCGGCGGATGGAGACCTTCTCGCCGATCTTCGCGGCGCGCTCGGTGACCATCTCGTGGATGCGCTTCTTGTCGTCCTTCACCCAGAACTGGTCCACCAGGCACACCGTCTCGTAGTACTTCTCCAGCTTGCCCACGAGGATCTTGTCCCACATGGCCTCGGGCTTCTTCTGCTCCTTGAGCTGGTGGCGCTGGATCTCCTTCTCCTTCTCCAGCACGTCGGCGGGGATCTCCTCGCGGCGCACGTACAGGGGGCTGGCCCCCGCGACGTGCATGGCGATGTCCTTGGCCAGGGCCTGGAAGTCCTCGTTGCGAGCCACGAAGTCCGTCTCGCAGTTGACCTCCACCATGACGCCGATGCGGCCGCTGTGGACGTAGGTGGCGATGATGCCCTCGGCCGCGACGCGGCCCTCCTTGGCGCCGGCGCGGGAGATGCCCTTCTTGCGCAGCCACTCCTCGGCCTTGGTGAAGTCGCCGTCGCTCTCGGCGAGCGCCTTCTTGCAGTCCATCATGCCCGCGCCGGTCTTCTCGCGGAGCTCCTTCACCATCGAGGCGCTAACCTCGGCCATGTTCGTCTCCAGGCCCCGCGTGCGCAGTGCGCCGGCAGGGGCGTTGAGGTTTCAGGTACTTCAGTAGGGGAAATGGAAAGGCCGGGCGGCGAGAGGCCCCACCACCCGGCCGACTTCAATGTTGACGCGAGAGCGCTCGGGCCTTACTCGGCGGCCGGCGTCTCCTCAGCAGGGGCCTCGGCCTCGGCGGCCTCGCCCTCAACGGGCTCGGCGGCGACAGGGGCGGTGGCCTTCATCTCCACGAGGGGACCCCGGCGCTCGCCGCCACCACCACCACCGCGGCGGTCACCGCGATCACCCCGGTCACCGCGGCGCGGGCCCCGGCGATCGTCACGGTCACGGCGGTCGTCGCGGCCGCCGCCCTCACGCTCCTCCTGCTCGTCGCGCTCGGCGGCGCCCGAGGCGCGGTAGCGCGCACCACCCTCGATGCACGCGTCGGCGATCTTCGAGGTGAAGAGCTTGATGGAGCGGATGGCGTCGTCGTTGCCCGGGATGATGAAGTCGATGCCGTCCGGGTCGCAGTTGGTGTCCACCACGCCGA
This sequence comes from Hyalangium sp., assembly GCF_035629615.1. Lineage (GTDB taxonomy): Bacteria > Myxococcota > Myxococcia > Myxococcales > Myxococcaceae > Hyalangium. Next base: position 5,951 of record NZ_DASPHO010000800.1, read on the forward strand.
TCACGGGGATGCCCAGGCGGGTGGCCTCGTGGATGGCGATGTGCTCCTTCTTCGGATCGACGACGAACACGCAGCGGGGCAGCTTCGTCATCTCCTTCACGCCGCCCAGGTTCTTCTCGAGCTTCTCGCGCTCGCGCTCCAGCTGGGCGACTTCCTTCTTGGGCAGGCGATCGAACGTCCCGTCCTCGGACATCTTCTCCAGGGTCTTCAGCCGGTCGATGCCCTGCTTGATGGTCTTGAAGTTGGTCAGCGTGCCACCCAGCCAGCGGCTGGTGACGAAGAACTGGCCAGCCCGGGCGGCCTCCTCGCGGATGACGTCCTGGGCCTGCTTCTTGGTGCCGACGAAGAGCACGTGCCCGCCGCGCGAGGTGAGATCCGCCACGAAGCGGAAGGCCGCGCGGGCCATGACGACGGTCTTCTGCAGGTCGATGATGTAGATGCCGTTGCGGGCGCCGAAGATGTACGGCTTCATCTTCGGGTTCCAGCGCTTGGTCTGGTGGCCGAAGTGAACGCCGGCCTCCAGCAGCTGCTTCATCGTGATGCCGCTCGCGGCGGCCATGATCTGCGCCTGATTCTCCTGCTGCGTCTCCGACATGTTTGCTTCTCCGGTTGTTCCGCCACGCCCGATGGAAACTCCGGCGGTTTGCCCCGCTTCAGCGGAGCACCGGTTGCCGGCACGGACGTGTGAGTAGTGGGTGCTGCGTCCTACCGCCCCAGGTGCTGCAGGGGGCGGGCGGTCCTTAACAAAACCCCCAGGGAGATCGCAAGCTTTCGCCGCTGCCGGGTGCCTACATGTCCACACCCGAGGCCTGCCCGCTCGTCCAGCAGGCGGCGGTGCAGGGGATCGGCTCGGCCTGGAAGATGGTGCGTGGTGCCCTGACTGCTTCATGGGGGCCACGGGTTCAAGTCCCCTACTCCTCGCCAAAGCCTCAAAGATTCCAGGCCCTTCGTCTTTTCAGCGCCCGGGCTTCTGTTTCGGCGCGATCCCCGTCTCCGGGATGTCTCCAGAAATCTGGGGGGCCGCCTCATCCTGCAGGCTGATCGCCGCGTCCTTGGCTGCCGGGGACCGGTGCATGTACTGCTGGGTCGTGGTGAGGCTCTCGTAGCCCGCCAGCACGCGATGCCTTGGGCCATGCGCGGGCAACAAGGTGAACACGTCCCATTCCAAGCGGGGCGGGCGCTCCTTCTGCGGCTGCTCCACCCTCGCGGCCACCAACGGGCTCTCCTCCTCCGGCCCCAACTCCGCCCCCGCTTGAGGGAGCTCGTCGGCGGGGGGACGGCCCCTACCCGCTACGAGATCGGCCGGGTCGCCAAGCCCGAGGAGATCCAGGCGAGAGATATCTCGGTCTTGCCGGCCAACGCCGGCCTTCCTCCCGGGCACAGAACGACACGGGAGGGAAAGGGCCTCTACTCCAGCCTCTGCGCGACCTGCCACGGGCCCAACGGCGAGGGGCGAGAGAGCTACGCCGCACTCGTCGGTGGCCGCGGCAGCCTGACGGGCGCGAAGCCCGTGCTCACTGTCGGCAGCTATTGGCCCTTCGCCACCACCGTCTGGGACTACATCCACCGGGCGATGCCTTATGTCGCGCCGGGCACTCTCACTCCCGACCAGGTCTACGCGCTGACCGCCTTCCTGCTGCACGCGGAGGGCATCATCGGCGAGGACACGGAGATGAACGAGCGCACGCTGCCGCTCGTGAAGATGCCGAACCGGGATGGCTTCGTTGCCGATCCTCGTCCTGACATCGGCTCGAAGAAGGGGGGGCCGCGCCACCGCCCTGAGCCGCGCGATCGGCCGCCTCCCCTCCTGGGGGAGCTGGACGACACCCTGACCGACTCCTTCCAAGACTATGGAGTTATCAAGGTCTTCAAGAGCGTGCGCCTTCCGTCGGCCCGGGTGAAGGCGTGAGCGTCGCCCCCCGGGATTGCTCGAGCCGGCTATGGCCAGAAGTAGTGGCGATAGCCCGGCTGCGTATCCGCGTCGGCGCCCGGGTGGTTGAGGGAGAACTGGCGAGGGTTGAAGGGCCGCGCCGAGCTCGGCTCCCACTGCCTCACCTGCGGCGACCAGGACAGCTCCAGCTGGCCACTGGGAGGAGCCACGGGCGCCGCCGAGGGTGCCAGCGTGCTCGGCAGCGGCAGGGAATAGGACACCGGGCCGGGCTGGAGGGGCGCGTAGTAGTTCCAGTAGACCCGCTGTCCTTCCAGGGCGTGCACGGACAACATGAAGCCGGCATGAGCGGGCGCGTTGAAGGAGAACGACGTCCCCGGCGCGGTGGGGGCCGGCTTCTGGCCCAGCAGGAGGTACACCCCGTTGGCGGTGGGCGAGGCAACAGCCAGATCATTGAGGCCGTCCCCGTTGAAGTCGGCCGCCGCCAGTCCGCGCGGATCTCCTGCCACCGACACCTTGGAGTGCAGGGTGAAGGTGCTGCTCGAGGCGCCCTGGAGCAAGGTGACGGTGCCTTCAGTGGGGCTGGTCACCGCGAGATCCAGGTGCGTGTCGCCGGTGAGCTCGGCGAGGACGAGCCCCGCGGGCGCCGCGTCCACGGCGAGGTTCACGGGCTGCGCGAACGTGCCGCCGTCGGCCCCGAGCAGCAGGGACAGGTTGTTGCTGCCCGCGTTGGCCACCGCGAGGTCCGGGAAGGCGTCGCCGTTGAGCTGGCCCACCACCACCGCGCTGGGCTGGGCGCCAGCAGTGACGAGCGTCGAGTTGCCGAAGGGCCCCTGGGCGGAACCATCGAGCGCGACGGAGACGCCCTCGGCCACGAGCACGACCAGATCCAGCGCGGTGTCCCCGTCCACCTGGGTGACGAGCACCTGCGTGGGCGAGGTGCCTGCCAGCGTGACCAGAGAGCCTGGGGTGAAGGTGCCGTGGGTGGCGCCGTAGAGGAGGGAGACGGTGCTGGCGCCCTGGTTGGCCACGAGCAGATCCTGGAAGCCGTCCCCATTCACGTCCGCCGCGGCGATGCCCGACGGGCTGGGGCCCACAGGATAGGCCGTGGCCGGTCCGAAGGTCCGCTGCGCGCTGGCATCGGCGAGCAGGACCTTGACGGAGCTCGTGGCCGGCTCGGTAACGGCCAGGTCCAGCTTGCCGTCCTTGTTGAAGTCGCCGGTGGCGACGCTGTGCGTGTCGTTGACATCGCAGCAGCTGAAATCCTCGGAGGCAAGCCCTGCGCTGGGAGATCCCCAGACAAGGCCCAGGCTCGAGCTGGAGGGAAGGGGGATGAGCAGATCCGGGAAGTTGTCACCATCGAGGTCTCCCACCGAGACATGCTTCGCCCGTGGGGCGCTGACACGGCTGCGCGGCGCGCTCACTCCGCGGGGGCCCTGCGGGATGCACTCCGCCTGTCCCGGGGCCATGCCGGTGACGGGGGCGCTCAGCGGGACGGTCAGGTTGCCCGAACCGATGACATTGAAGATGCCATGGCGTGCGCAGGTCAGCACGCTCTCGGAAAAGCTGGAGATGCGCTGCTGGTTGGGCGCGGCCGTCGCGGCGAAGGCCAGGCTGAACTGCCGGGTCTCCATGTCGAAGTGGGAGACCCCATTGGGCGTAGCGGGGAAGCCCGGCACCTCGAGCTGGGGGTCGGCATAGTACACATTGCCGTACCAGTTCGGAGGGACCTGGATGCTGCCCGTGGCTTGCAAGAGCACCGCGGGGCCCGGCGGCAGGTGGATGTCCAAGGTAGCGTCCGCGGCCAGCCCGGGACGCTGCGCCTCGGCGTACGTCCACAGGGAGTTCGGGTACGCCAGGGTGAAGTCTTGACCGAGGACCGTCACCAGGAGGGGCTCACCCGGGGGAATCCCCGGCAGCGCGTATGTACCGTGACCCTGGGGGTCGAGCGCCACCGAGGCGGAGGTGACGAAGCCGCTGGGGGTGTTCAGGGAGAGCTGGGCCGTGCCGCTGACGGGTCCACCGGTGATCTGCCCGCTCACCGAGTAGCCCGGCGGCGTCGCAGAGGGGCCCCGCTCGGTCCACGCTTGCCCATCGTACGTCCACACGTCGCCGAGGCGGGTGTAGGCGGTGCTCCCTGAGCTGAGGGTCATGCCGGTCATGCCGAGCGCGACGACCAGCTCCCGCCGCGTCAGGTCGAAGTACATCACGTGCCCGTAGCGCGGTGACGGGGTGGCCCCCAAGGGAGTGACCGACTCCCAGGCGGAGGCATTCTGGCGGAGCACCAGCAGGTCTCCATAGGGCAAGGTGGAACTGCCCCGCCCGCCGAAGGCGTAGAGGGTCTCGGTGAAGGGGTCGAACGCCATCGAGAACTCGGTGCGCGCCGAGGGCAGGGACGGCTTGACGGACCAGCTCCCCGAGGTGGGGTTGAAGGCCTGGCACTCGCTGGTGATGAGCGGCCCGCGGCCGCCGCAGAGCCACAGCTCGCCCGTGACGGTCTGCAGGGTGGAGGCCATATAGGCCCGGCTGAAGGGGGCCGCGGGCTGCTGGAGCCACGTGTTGCTGGCGGGCTCGTAGCGCCACACCTCGTTGCTGAGGAAGGGAGTGCGGAAGCCGCCCACCATGTAGATGAAGTTGCCGGAGGCGTCGCGCACCATCGCCTGGGCGCGGCGAGGCGTGGGCTTGTTACCGGTGGGGGTGATCGCCGCCCAGGTGTTGCTGGCAAGATCGAACTCCCAGGTGTCGCCCAGGGAGTCAACGGTTCCAATGCACTTGCGGCCGCCGAAGAGGACCGCTGCCCCGCCGGCAATGGCCATGGCCTCTTCGACCCGGGGCGCCGGGGAGGTGGGCAGTCCGCCCGGCACGCGCGTGGTGAAGTCCTTCTGCGCCACGTCCACCGCCTCCACCATGTCGTTGAGGCACGAAGCGGAGAGGAGGGCGGTGCGCGCGCTCTGGCCACCGGTGAGCAGGAAGCGCCGCGAGCTCGGATCATACGCGCCGCTGCTCGAGACGCGGGGCAGGGGCAGGGGAGTCGCGGACATCCTCAGGGTGACGACCGCGGCGTTGAGGCCAGCGAAGGTGGTGTTCGTCAGGTCCTTGCCATTGGCGGTGATGTCCACGGTGTCCGTGGTGCCGTTGAGGCCCAGGCCGGTGAAGACGACCTTGCCCTCGGCGTTGGTGAGGGCCTCCCTGGCGGGGGCGTACTCCTGCCCGTTCTTGCGCACGCGCACGCCTACGTTGGCCAGGGGCAGCCGCCCGCTCGAGGCGAAGACGGTGAGCGTGTCGGTGATGCGGCTGCCGGAAGGCGCCAGGCCCACGACACCGCCGAAGGTGATCGGCTGGGGCGTCACCACCTGCAAGGTGAGCACCTTGCTGGAGGACTGGTTGCCCGCATCCGTCACGGTGAAGTTGACGGGATAGGAGCCCGCCGAGCCCTGCGCGGGAGTGCCGCCCAGCTCGCCGGTGCTCGCGTTGAGGGACAGGCCCGGGGGCAGGCCCGTGGCCGCGAAGGTGAGTGTCCCCTGGCTGGCCTGCGTCTGGAGACTCTCGGGGCTGGCCTCCGAGCGCCGGTAGTCCACGCCCTCGGTAGCGGTGGTGAGCGCGGTGGAGGTGATCTGCGGCGGCGGGGACACGGCGATGTCCATCGCGGCGGACAGGGTCGCGGTGGCGTCATTGGCGTCCGTGGCCTTGATCACGAAGGTGAAGTGCCCGGCGGCATGGGGGGTGCCAGACAGCCTGTCACCGCTGAAGGCGAGACCCAGGGGCAACATTCCGCTCTCGAGCGATGCGGTGATGGGAGAGCGACCGCCGCTGGTTGTGATGAGCTCGGAGTAGGGCTCGGCCACCTTGCCAGCAGGCAGGGCTGACAGGGTGATGCGCAGCGGCGCGGCCACGGTGAGGGAGTAGTGCTGAGTCGCCTTGGAGCCGTGGACGTCCGTGGCCTCGAAGCTGAGCGTGAAGGTGCCAGCGGCGGGGAACGTGCCTGCGAGCTGCCGGGCGTTGGCGTTGAAGCTCACGCCAGCGGGCAGCTCACCGCTCGCCAGCCGCAGGGTGAGGGGCGCCTTGCCGCCCTCGAGCTCGACTGTGGTGCTGTAGGGGAACTCGGCGGTGGACGAGGGGATCGCGCCGTTCTTGAAGGACACGCCTGGATAGACCTTGAGCGGGAAGGTCTTCGAGGCCTCCTTGTCGTGGGCGTCCTTCACGGTCACCTGCACATGGAAGTCCGCGGCGGTGCTGGCCGAGCCGGAGAGCGCGCCGCTGTCGCTGGCGATGACGATGCCAGGTGGGAGCCCCTGGGTGGAGAAGGTGTAGGGCGCTGTTCCGCCGCTCGCGCTGACGGAGGCGGCGTAGCTCACGCCGACGGTGGTCTCCGCGAGCGGGGTGTCGGCGAGCGTGGGCACTCCCTCCTCGGGCGGGGGGGGCAGATTACTTTTGCAGGCGCTGACAGCCACCGCGGTGGTTAGCAGGACCCCGATGAGACGAGATGAACGCATAGAATGACCAAGTTAGAAGTGAAGTGGGAGTCAAGCGATACCACCAAGGTGGCACGCCACCGGGGGTGCAGAGTGAGCAGGGCAGCAGGACGCTTTGCCTACAGAATCTGCAAGACCAACCCGAGCGCGTTGTCGAAGGAGGTCGTGCTGGAGGCGAGCGAGCCCGTCCCATCGAAAGAGACGCCGAGCTGGTACTGCAGGCCTCCTCCGAAGCGGAGGCCGTAAGGCCGGTAATCGTAGAAAGCGAGCAGCTCCAATGGCCAATGCGTCAACTCCGCGCTTCCGTTGCTCGCGTCGGCGCGCGTGTCGTTGTACGCGGCGGTCGCCTGGAGCTGCAGGACGTGGGTCATGCCGCCGAAGGGTTCTAGCAATCCCCCCGCGGCGACGACCAGCGCATCTCCCGCATTGAGGTGGGACGTGCCTCCGTCGCTCCAGAGGATGTCGACAAGCGCCTCTCTCCGAATTGGGCTCCGAGGGTGAAGAGCAGATGGAATCTCGTGTCCTCATCAGGCGCTCGCGCTGGCTCCCCTTCGACCGCGCTTGGACTGCCCGGTCTGGGCGATCCAGTGGACGCCAAGTCGAGGGTACGCTGCGCCAACGGGCGGGCTTGGCCAGGTGTGGCGCATGCGCCGAGCCAGACGAGCGCGCAAATTCCAATCATGAGCGGCGATGGGGCACGAAGGGAGCTGGGCATTGGAACTCAATTGAATCGGCCAGGGTGTGTATGACTGCCGCGAGCCAGAAGAGTGGCCCACACCCGGTAGAGCCCATGAGCTGGAAAATCATGCAGAGAAAGCGAGCTACATGCTGCTGCGCGTCGAGGCGCTCACCCGCCGGCTTCCTCTTGCAGGGCGTGCACGTGGGCCTTCTGCTCGCGGTACTCCGAGATATGGGCGTAGACACTCTCGGGGAACTGGAGGTCCTTGTAGACGTTGCAGGCGTCAGGGTCCTCGGGGGAGGGGCAGATGGGGAACTCCTGCTGCGCCTGGAACTCCAACACCTTCTCCCGTCGCGGCGGGCTGTAGTCCCGGCCCTTCACCTGCTCGACCAGCGCGCGGGCCTGGTTCTCGTGGCAGCCCGGGTCCTTCTGCAGCTTCGCCACCAGCTCCTCGCCATCCACGAAGTGGCGCGCCACCATCGCGAACACCAGCCGGCCGTAGTGGCCGATGTTCTTCCCCGACGTATAGGAAGGACAGGAGCCCTGTTGGGGGTGGACGTATAGGAAGGACAGGAGCTCTGTTGGGGGTGGCGGGCGGGAGCAGAGCGGGAGTGAAGGCCGCTGACGGCTACCCCATGAGCCGCACGCCAGGCCAGCGCAGAAGCCATTCATCTCCAGCAGACACACGCCTGCCCTGCCCAGGCTGCCTTCCCAGGCGGGGCGCGGCACTGGATGAGGCCTGCAGGGGTGCTGGCAGCAGCTGCCAGCTCTACTTCGCCGATCGGCTGTTGACCTCCGAGCTGGGCGAGCTGTTCCGGGTGAACCAGTCCACGGTGTCGCGCTGGCTGAAGAGCGCGCGGCAGACCGTCTACGAGGAGACGAAGCGTCGGCTGCAGGCGCGGCTGGGCCTCTCGGCCCGAGAGTTCCAGAGCTTTCTGGCCGTCCTCGACAGCCAGCTCGACCTGAGCATGAGCCAGATCTTCGGCGAGTGAGGGCCGCCCTGGAGCCGGCGTGAGATAGGCAGAGGTGCGGCTCGGGCGTGGGAGAGGCCTGCGCTTCGAGTGAACAGAAGGGAGACGGCGGACATGGAGAACGAGGCAACCGAGGTGGTCCACTGCGGCGTCTGCGGAGTCGAGATTCCCCAGGCCCGGCTCAAGGCGATGCCCGACACGCTGGTGTGCGTCCGATGCAGCGAGGACATGGGCGGAGAGTTCGAGCTGGAAGTCTCCGTCACCGCGACGGGCAAGGCCGGGAGCCTGAAGAAGACGGGGCAGGACATCGCGGTCAAGCGGAAGCGCAAGACGCTGCGCTGACCCGGCTAGGACGGGCCTGGCTCCCCAGGGTACATTGGGGGGCGAGGCCCGCCTCGCGGAGAGGACTCCATGAAGATCCCAGACTCCAGCGCACCGTCCTCGCTCCGGAAGTTTGCGGGGCCGCTCGTCACCATCCTGGCCCTCTGGGGCGTCATGGGGTTCGTGGTGCTGGCGGAGCTGTTCCCGTATCGTCCCTCGACCCCTCTGGGATGGTGAGCCGGAAGCTCCGCGGGAGACGCTCCGGCTCCTGAGACTCGCACCCGCCAGGCAATCGGTTCGATACTCCTTCGTAGGCGTCCTGCCCTGTCGAACCCACCCCGAGTGCTGGAGCACGCGATGCGTCGAAGATCTCTCCGTCTGGCCACCGTTGCCCTCGCAGGCTGCGCGGCGGTCGCGCTCCTCACTGCGGCTGATACGAGAAAGCCCACCACCGAGTGGCTGGCCCGTCCGTCCGAAGCGGCCCGCGTGGCGCGAGTGGAAGCGAACCTCGCGCCCGCCACCCTCCCGGGCGAGGAGCTCATCAACATGTCACTTCAGCACTGGATGGAGCTGTACAAGATTCCCGGCCTGAGTGTCGCCGTGTTCGACAAGAACGCTCTCGTCTGGGCCAAGGCCTATGGCGTGAAGCAGGCCGGTGGCTCGGACCCCGTCACGATCGACACGCTCTTCCAGGCCGCCTCCATCAGCAAGCCGGTGACGGCGCTGGCGGTGATGCGCCACGTCGAGCAGGGCAGGTGGTCGCTCGATGCGAACATCAACGAGAAGCTGATCTCGTGGAAGGTGCCCGACAACGAGTTCACGAAGGAGCAGAAGGTGACGCTCCGTCGGCTGCTCAGCCACAGCGCGGGGCTGACGGTGCACGGCTTCCCAGGCTACGCCGTCAACGAGCCGCGGCCTACGGTCCAGCAGATCCTCGATGGCGAGAAGCCCGCGAACACCGCTCCGGTGCGGGTCGACATCATCCCTGGGACGAAGACGCGATACAGCGGTGGTGGCACGACGGTCGTCCAGTTGATGATGGTCGACCAGCTGAAGAAGCCCTTTCCGCAGATCATGCGGGAGACGGTGCTGGCACCGCTCGGTCTGAAGCACAGCACCTACGAGCAGCCGCTGCCCCCGGCCCTTGCCACGATGGCCGCGACTGGCACGCGTGGGACCGGTCAGAGCATTGACGGTGGCTGGCACATCTACCCGGAGATGGGGGCTGCGGGCTTGTGGACCACGCCGTCGGACCTCGCGAGCATCGCCATCGAGGTGTCGAAGGCTCGGGTGGGCAAGTCCAGTCGCCTGCTGTCCCAAGCGACGGTGAAGCAGATGCTCACGAAGCAGTCGGAGGCCTTCGGGATCGGCTTCCAGTTGGAGAGCGGCACCGACCGGTTCGGGCATGGAGGCGCGAACGAGGGCTTCCGGTCCATCCTGATTGCGTTCGCCGACTCGGGCAGTGGCGTGGCGATCATGGCCAACTCGGACAACGGTTCCATGCTCTTCGATCGGCTGGCTGCCAGTGTTGCCGCCGAGTACGGCTGGAAGACCCCCGCCTCCGACCCGGAGTCCCCGCAGGTGACGGTGGACCTGCTCGCGCGACTCAAGGGGGTGGATGCGCTCCTCTCCTGGTACAAGGCGAGGCGACGCGAAGGCCCTGCCGAGGGGCTGTCTCCGAACGTCCTGAATGAGGGCGGCTATGGGCTGCTCCGCGAAGGCAAGCTCGCCGATGCTCTGAAGGTGTTCGAAGCGAACGTCGAGCTCTACCCCGAGGACGCCAATGCGCATGACAGCCTCGGCGAGGCCTACTTCGAGGCGGGGAGGCGCGAGCAGTCCATCGCCAGCTACAAGAAGTCACTTCAGCTCGACCCGAAGAACACCAACGCCGTGAAGATGCTCGAGAAGATGGGCGTGCGCCCCTGAGTTGAGGCAGCCCCTCAATCCAGCGTCACCTCATAAGCCCACTCGACGTAGGCCTGGAACCAGGGTTGAAACCGCTCCTTACGTATAGGAAGGACAGGAGCGCTGTTGGGGGTGGCGGGCGGGAGCAGAGCGGGAGGTGAGGGCCGCTGACGGCTACCCCATGAGCCGCACGCCAGGCCAGCGCAGAAGCCATTCATCTCCAGCAGACACACGTCCCCCCGGACTCTACCCAAAACTCCGTCAGTGCCGCACCTACCCCCTACTCCAGGACTGCAATCACGGGAAAATGAAACCTCGCGTTGGAAGCGATGCGAGTTCATGAAGTACGACGAGTCCCAATCTCCCTTCTCTCCTACAAGATGGCGGTGCATCGCGCCGGACAAGTGAGGCCGGGCCTGTTGCCTCGGTCGCGGTAGGGACGGCCCTTCGCCGTAGAGACTCGGGCCGCCCCCCGCACAGATCCCAGCGAGCAGAGCTACCGCACTGGGCTCCCACCTCGGGTCTTGACGTAGAAGCGCTTGCTGGCGCTGCTACGCACGCGTGTGCGCGGCAGGAGTCTGGGCGCTAGTCTCGCCGCCGCTCCACGCGCCGTTTGATGCGACTGTAACCGCCCAGGCTGGGGCACATGACGAAGTTCCAAAGCGTCGCCGTCCACGATTGGTGCGACAGGAGACCGTCGTAAAATTCCGGCGCCATCGCGCGTAGCTTCGGCAGGCGCGAGCCAGGAACGTAGGGGAAGTCGTGGTGCTCGTTGTGGTAGCCGACATTGAACGCGAGCACGTTGAGCGGCCCGTAGTACGAGTAGGTCTCTTGCCCTTCGCGGAAGACGTAGTGCTCCGAGATGTAGTGTCCGGCAATCGGATGTAGCCCCATGACGATCAGTGAGCTGATCGGCAGATAGGCAAGCGCTTTGCCGCCCCAAAAATGGAACACGGCCACGTTGAACGCGACCTGCACGAGTAGGTTCGTGATCTCGGAAGCCCCCGGCTTCTTTGGATGCACGAACAGCGGACGGAGCGCGTAGGCAAAGCCTTGGCAAGAGAGCCAGAGCAGTTTGCTTGCGCGATGGCGCAGCAAGCGCGCCTCGAACTCCGTCGGTAGATCCGTGTCGAGCCGCTCGTCACCCTGATGGATGTGATGGCGCAGGTGGTAGTAGCGAAACGTTTCTGCGACCGGCACACCCACGGGCACATTGATGAAGACGCCGAACACGCGATTGTGCCAGGGCTTGCGAAACGCGAGATTGTGAGAGAGCTCGTGAATGGCCAGGAGTAGCGCCTGGTTGATCACTCCGCCCACCGCATAGGCGACCAGAACAATCAGCCACCAGGGCGCGTCACGCAGCAGGAAGGCGAGCGAGAGCTGCAGCCCGACGAGCAGCGTGCAGACGTACTTCGTGCGCGAGCACGGGCCGTAGAGTTCCTTGATCTCGGGATGCGTGCGAAGCATCTCGCGCCGCCGCGCGGCGTGCGGTTCGTCCGCGCTGGACCAGATGAAGCCATTGGACATGGCGCCAACGGTACCTCAACACCAAGGGGGATGGGCACAGAGCATAGGAAGGACAAGAGCCCTATTGGGCGGAGCGGGCGGGAGCAGAGCGGGAGGTGAGGGACGCTGACGGGTAGCCCATGAGCCGCACTCCGGGCCGGCGCAGCCATTCATCTCCAGCAGACACACGCCTGCCCAGCCCAGCCGCCTTCTAGGTCTCCCCGCTCACCCAGCGGGACCCTGACGCAGTAGTGCTAGTTCGGCAGGATGTGGTCGAAGTACGTGTCGAGCAGGTGCGGGCTGAAGTCCTCGTTGGGATCGCCCACCTCATCAATCACGTGCACCGTGGCGCCCGGGGCGCTGTAGCCGGGCCCGCCCCCATTCAGCAAGCCCACCCCTGGGATGAGCACGGTGGCGGCAGCGGTGATGCCGTCCGTCACGGGGTTGAACGGGTGGACGCCCAGCCAGTTGGCGAACGGATCCTGCTTGTTCACGTAGAAGGTGTACTCCGGCCCCGCCGGGAAGTTCTTGCCCGCGCCGCCAATGCCCACCACGTTGATGTTCCCCAGGATCTCCTCACGGGCCCGGCGGTCCTCGTCGCCGATAAACGGCAGGTTGCCCAGCCACCCACCGCCCTGAGCATCAGCGAGGCGCTTATCCACCTCCTGGAGGACGCGCGAGACGATGGCCGCCCCCTGGCTGTAGCCCACCACGTTGACCTGCTTGCCGTTCTCGAGGTCCGCCATGATGAGGTCCGTCAGCGTGTCCGCGGCCTTGTTCTCGCCCACGCCGATGCGGTCCTGGGCCACCTGTGCCACGTCCCCGGGAATTCCCTCCGTGGCGTTGTAGATGGGCACCACGTTGGTGCCGGTGTGGTTTGCCAGTTCCTGCGCCCCCGCCACCACGCCGGCGGTATCGGTGTTGATGCCATTGACGTAGTAGGTCGTCGGCGGCGGATCCGACAGCGGATTCGAAGGCTCGAAGGGAGGAACATCCGTCACCTTGAACTTGTCCGGCGGGTACGCGTAGTTGTCCGCGCCGATGTACATGCCGTCATACGTCGAGGGCGGCATGTTCTTATCGATCTGCACCGCGCCCGCCGCGATCTTCTCCTCATGGGTGAGCGTGTTGCCCGTCACCGTCACCGTATCGGTGAAGCTCGGGATGGGGGGCATCTGCTCCACCACGGGCGGATTGAGCGCATTGCCAATCGTGGTGGCCGCGTTGGTGAGGGTGTCGCCCACCGCGCTGCTGGCGTCAGCGAGGGTGTCGCCCACCGCGCTGCTGACATCGGCGAGGATGTTGCCCACCGGGTTGCTGAGGGCCTGGCGGGTGACCCCCTCGCCCGGACTCCCGGCGCTGAGGCTGAGCTTCAGGGCCTGCCCGGCCTCGGTCGACTTGGCGTCGAAGGCGCTCTTGCCGGCCCAGGACTGGCCGGCCGCCGTCTTGGAGATCGCGGAGGCCGACTCCGCAGCCTTCTTGGGCGTGGCCTCTGCCGCGGGCTTGGAGTCAGGCTTGGACTCGGATGATCTGGACCTGTCTGAAGACTTCGTTTCGCTGGTCTTTCCGACGTTCATGGCCTGCCCCTCGCTGGAAGAGGATTTCCATACCCACAAATAGGTTATCCTGACCTCCTCTGGGGAGTTGCGTGACAAAGGAGCATACTGGGCGCAATTGTGTGCCCGGCACTTGGCGCCCTTGAGTTGGCGGGAAGTCGCCCGAGGCCTGAAAAGCCACCGGCGCGGCCCTCGCTCCCAGAGGAGGAGAGACCGCGCCGGTCGGTACAGCCGCGAAGCGGCTCAGCCTAGACGTTCGCCTCGGCGGCGCCGTGGCACTTCTTGTACTTGCGACCGCTGCCGCAGGGGCACGGATCGTTGCGACCCACCCGGGGCCCCTCGGCCTTGGCGGGAGTCCGAGCCGCCGCGGAGGCCTGCTCGATCTTCCCCTCCTCGTTCGCCCGGCCCTCCAGGGCCTGCTTCTGCCGCTGCGCCATCTGCTTCTGGATGCGGGCCGTCTCCTCGGCTGTGTTGCGCGCCTGCACCCGCATCATCTGGGTGACGAACTGCGTCTTGATGGCCCCCAGCATCTGGATGAAGCCGCTGTAGCCTTCCTTCTTGTACTCCTGTTTCGGATCCTTCTGGCCGTAGCCACGCAGGCCAATGCCCTGCCTCAGGTGGTCCATCGCCAGCAGGTGGTCCTTCCACAGCTGGTCGATCGTCGCCAGGTACCGGTACTGCAGGAAGCGCAGGAACTCCTCGCCGAACTCCTGCTCGCGCTGGAGGATGACCTTCTCTGCCGCCTTGTAGAGGTCGTTCTCCACCGTCTCTCGGTTGCTGGCGCCCTCGAAGCTCAGGTTCAGGTCGTAGACGTCCTTCACGTTGCGCTGGAGCGCCTCCAGATCCCACGTGCCCGGGTTCTTCGTGGGCAGGTAGGTGTCCGTCAGCGTGACGATCGAGTCCTCGAGCGAGTCGAGCACCAGCTCCTTGAAGTCCGCCCAGGAGACCGTCCGCTCGCTGCGGATCTTCGCCTTGGTCTTCTTGTCCTCGTCGTACTCCACCAGCGGGATGCCGGCGCCCGCGGCCAGCACCTGGCGGCGCAGCTTGTAGATGGTGCGCCGCTGCTGGTTCATCACGTCGTCGTACTCGAGGAGGTTCTTGCGGATGTCGAAGTTGTGGCCCTCGACGCGCTTCTGGGCTCCCTCGATGGCGCGGCTGAGCCACGTGTGCTCAATAACTTCGCCCTCCTCCATGCCCAGGCGCTCCATCAGCCCCTGGATCTTCTCGGACCCGAAGATGCGCATCAGGTCATCCTCGAGCGACAGGAAGAAGCGGCTGCCACCCGGATCACCCTGGCGGCCCGCGCGGCCACGCAGCTGGTTGTCGATGCGCCGCGACTCGTGGCGCTCGGTGCCCAGGATGAAGAGGCCGCCCGCCTCCATGACCTCGGTGCGCTCGACCTTCGTCTGCTCGGTGAACTTCGCCAGCGTCTCCTCGTACTGCTTCTTCCAGTTCGCGAGCTGCTGCTCGAAGGCCACCTGGGTCGCCACGGCCTGCTCCGGCGTCGCGCCTTCCAGGGGATCGGGGGGCTGGGGCTCGGCGCCCATGGCCGTCTTCGTCATCACCTCCGGGTTGCCGCCCAGGAGGATGTCCGTGCCGCGGCCGGCCATGTTCGTGGAGATGGTGACCGCGCCCTTGCGGCCCGCCTGCGCGACGATGTCCGCCTCGCGCTGGTGCTGCTTGGCGTTCAGCACGTTGTGCGGCACGCCGCGCTTCTTGAGGAAGTTGGCCACCACCTCGCTCTTGGCGATGGACACCGTGCCCACCAGCACCGGCTGGCCCTTCTTGTTCAGCTCCTCGATCTCCTTGGCCACCGCCTCGAACTTCTCGCGCTCCGTCTTGTAGACCAGGTCCTCCTGATCCTTGCGGACCATGGCGCGGTTGGTGGGGATGACGCGCACGTCGAGGTTGTAGATCTTCGCGAACTCCTCGGCCTCGGTGTCGGCGGTGCCCGTCATGCCCGAGAGCTTCGAGTACATGCGGAAGTAGTTCTGGAACGAGATCGTCGCCAGCGTCTGGTTCTCGTTCTCGATCTTCACGCCCTCCTTGGCCTCGACGGCCTGGTGCAGGCCGTCCGACCAGCGCCGGCCAGGCATGAGGCGGCCGGTGAACTCGTCGACGATCATCACCTCGCCGTCCTTCACCACGTAGTCCTTGTCGCGCTTGTAGATCGTGTGCGCGCGCAGGGCCTGCTCCACGTGGTGGAGCGTCTCGATCTCGCCGGGATCGTAGAGGTTGGACACGCCGAGCCGCTTCTGCAGCTTGTCGATGCCATCGTCCGTCAGCGACACCGAGCGCGCCTTCTCGTCCAGCGAGTAGTCCTGGTCCGGAACGAGCCCGGGGATCACCTGATCCACCCGGTAGTACTTGTCGGTGCTGTCCTCGGTGGGGCCGGAGATGATGAGCGGCGTGCGGGCCTCGTCGATGAGGATCGAGTCCACCTCGTCCACGATGGCGTAGTTGAGCTCGCGCTGCACGTAGTCCTGCAGCCGGAACTTCATGTTGTCGCG
>NZ_DASPHO010000801.1:0-23769 GCF_035629615.1 Hyalangium sp.
CCCTTGTCCCACGCGCACGGGTACACCGACTCCCAGGTTCTCGGTGCCGAGCCAGTCGGCTGCGCACCTGGCAGCACTGGGTCTGCCGTCCTCGCGGCCTTCTCCAGGGATCGAATGATGGGCGTGAGCTGACCCCTCAGGGCAGCCTCCAAGCGTGCCTGGCACTTCTCGGGCGGGGTGACACCGCCGTGGGTCATGAGTCCACATTGCAGCTCGGCGATGGACCGGGTGTCCTCGAAGCTGTTGGCCAGGCTCGCCGTGAGCTGCTCCCAATCGGTCTGCGTCATGACTCTGGACTCCGGAACCCTCGGTCCGGGCGGACGCTCCATCGCCCGGTGTGCCAGCTCGCAGGCCGTGGCAATGTGCTCGGGAGCAGGTGCAGATTCGGCCTGCGCTTGAGCTTCGAGCGCGGCGAGCCCCGCGGCCAGGGCGTTGGCGTCACGCCGGGCCTGCGCATCCGCGAGCTGGCCTCGCCACCCCAGGAGCAACTCCGTGCACTGCTGCTCGAGCCTGCCTCTCTCCGGACTGAGCGAAACCGTCCCGCTCGTCCAGTCCAGGTGGGCGATCTGGGGTTTCATGGAGCAGACTGCCAAGATCCAATCATTCAGCGCGAACTGGAGCGACTTCCACTGGCTGTGGGAGCTCTCGCCGGACTGCGCCAGGAGTTCCTTGGAGCGCCGCTGCTCCGCCGCGAGCGCCGCAGTCCGGAGGCATCTGGAGCGAGGAGACATGGCTCCCTCCCGCGCTTTCGTGTCACTCGCGGGCGGGCACTCCTTGTCCGCCCACTGGGTCACGACGGAGGCAGGAGCCGCATGCGCCCACCCAAGCGGGAGCACGACGCATGTCAACACAAGCACGGCGCGGCAAGCGTTCATCGGGTTCACCAACTCCTTCTGGGAGGTTTCGTGGGTACGTATCACCGGTCCATGATCTGCTGCACCCATGGCAGCGTCACCGTCCCACCCACGGGAGGCGGGCGCAGCCGCTTGAGCGTACCGTCCTGCTGTGTGAGCAGGACCAGGTCCGGATCGTCTAGCGACATGTCGAACTCGAAGCGGATCCGCTTGGGCCAGGCCCCCTCCGCTTCGAGGATGGTGGCCCGGCAGCCCTTTACCGTGGCCTGCTCTCCCACGCGCATCGCGAACGCGGGCCCGCGGAAGAGCTGCTCCAGCTCGGTGGACAGGAAGCGGCCGTCCGGCAGGGACAGCTCGAGGGCCGCATCGCCCGTCCTGTGCAAGACATGATCGTAGGGGGCCAGGGACAGCGGCAGCCAGGATCTCGGGAGAGAGCGCCCTTGGGCGGCTCGGATGATGGCGGGATAGAGGCCGATTACCGGGTCCGGCACGACCAGCGTCACCACCCGCTGCTGTGCCAGCCGGGCCTCGTCCACCTCGATCCGGGCGATGGCTTCAAGGCTCAGGTCGCCAATCGTCCTCAGCACATACGGATAGAGGCCCCAGACCACCGTGGCAAGCCCCTGCACACCCAGCATCGCCGCAGCTACCGCTCCGAGGGAGAGCTTCCTCCACCCTCTCAGGCCAGGCAGCGCCCGCCAGACGCCCAGGGCGAGCACCGCCAGGAGCGCGGAGGCACCAAGGCTCGGCACCAGCAGCAGCCGTCCCGCGGGAAAGGTGGCGGCAACGGGCAGCAGCGAGAGCAGCCCACCGGCCACGAGCCACCGCGTGTGCCGCCACTCCTCCGTGCTCAGCGTGCGGCGCACTGCGAGGATCAGGCCCCCTACTCCGGCAATTGCGATGCAGCCGACGACGAGCTGGAGCGGACGGAGGCTCGGCGCGAGGACCCACAGCTCAGGCGGCAGGACCCACAACAGCCCCGCCATGAGCGTGGAGATGCGCGTGACGAGCGCGGGCAGGTACTGCTGCCACTCCGCGACGGGATCGAAGTACGTGCCCGAGCCCTGCGCGCCGTAGCCGAGCGCGCGGTACACGAGGAAGTACCCGACACCGAGCAGCAGTGCAGGGAGCAGCCCGCGAGCCCTGGCCCCCACAGGCCCTGGATTTCCAAGGAGCTCATACGCCCCCAGGTAGGCAAAGACGCCGAGCGCGGTCTCTCCACCCAGGAGGCCAGTAGCCAGGCCCACGAGGGACAGGGGGAGGCCGGGGCGCCAGCCCTGCTCTCGCCACCTCAGGTGCATCCAGAGGCCGAACAGGGCCGGCGCCGTCGCCACGAGCGCGTTGCGGTTGGCCACCCACATGACGGGGAACACGTGGGTCTCATCCAGCGCGAAGAACAGAAGCGCGAGCCCGCCTGCGGCTCCTGGGAGGCGGCGCAGGACTCCCGCCGCGGCCACGATCGTCAGCAGGTACCAGAGGATCGAGTGGAGGTGGTACGGGACCGGGTTCCTCCCGAAGAGCGCGTGGTCGAGCACCATCAGTGCGCTCGACAGCGGGCGCCAGAACGCGAGCTTCAGCTCGGGCAGGGTCCACCACGGATACGGGCCGCGTTCGACCCAGTGCCACGTCTCCGCCGGGTTGCCACTGGCGAAGGTGAACAGGTCGAAGGGCGTGGCCGGGGCGGGCTGTCCGTCGAGGATGGCGAGGTGCAGGTAGTCATCCCCGAAAAAGCCCACCCCGAGCGAGGGCAGGCTCAGCACGGCCCCGAGGACGAGGGCCGCCGGGAGGACTCTCGGGAAGCGCTGGAGGTGGAGCAATGATACAAAGAGGGCCGCTATGGGACGCATATTCGAGACGCGCAAGGCGACGATGTTCGCCCGTTGGAACAAGATGGCCAAGGTCTTCACCCGCATCAGCAAGGACATTGCGATCGCGGTGAAGGCCGGGGGCCCGAACCCCGACACCAACCCTGCCCTGCGGCGCGCCGTCCAGAACGCGCGCGCGGCCAACATGCCCAAGGACAAGGTCGAGGGCGCCATCAAGCGCGCCAGCGGCCAGGACGCCGAGAGCTACGATGTCGTCCTCTACGAGGGCTACGGGCCGCACGGCGTCGCCGTCATCGTCGAGACCGCCACCAACAACGTCGTGCGCACCGTCGCGAACGTGCGGATGCACTTCAAGAACAACGGCGGGAGCCTGGGCACGACAGGCAGCGTGGCGTTCCAGTTCAAGCGCATGGGCGTCTTCCGGCTGAGCCCCGAGGGCCTGGACCTCGAGGCGCTGGAGCTGGACCTCATTGACCACGGGCTCGAGGAGATGGGCGAGAGCACCGGCGAGAAGGGCGAGAAGCAGATCGTCATCCGCTGCGCCTTCAATGACTTCGGGAAGCTGCAGGCGGCCATCGAGGGCCGCGGCCTCACGGCCCTGTTCGCCGACTCGGAGTACGTGCCGCAGACCCCCGTCGAGCTGCCCGAGGACAAGGCGACCGAGGTCCTCAAGCTCGTCGATGATCTCGAGCAGGACGAAGACGTGCAGCGCGTCTTCCACAACCTCGCCTGACGGCGCTGGGGCTCAGCGCAGCTGGATGATGGCCTGGACCAGCGCCAGCGCCTCGGTGACGGACTGCCACACCTGCATCGCCTTGAGGTCCTCGTTCCCAGCCTGGAGGCTGCGCTTCGCCGCCCGCTCCAGCGGCTCGAGCGCGGCCTGGATGAGCGAGACCTGTCTGGGCAGGTCCGCTGGCATCGGCGCGGAGGCGGCCCTCGCAAGCGCGGGAGCTACCTGCACCGGCCGCTCGGCCATGGCCGCCATCGCCTTCGAGATCTGCTCCATGTACGGCCCCAGCTCCGGCGCGGCCGCGGGCGCAGCCGTGGGAGCCTGAAGCGAGCGCTCGGCCAGGGCTTTCAGCACCTTCGCCAGATGCTGGAGGTACGGCGTGAGGTCCGGCCCCGGAGGCACGTTCACCACTGCCGCGGGCGGAGGCGTGTCCTTTACCTCGCGCGCCACCTTCGCCACCTCCAGCACGGCCTCCCGCAGCGCCTCCAGGCGCGGCGTGAAGGCGGCCACAGGATCCGGCCCGGGCTTCTTCTCCTGCTGGCCCTTGCGCACCGTCTCCGCCGCCTGAGACACCGCCTGCCCCACCACGCCCAGCTGCTCCTCGATGGCGCTGAGCTGACCCGTCACGCGAGCCACCGGATCGTCCTCCTTGCCGCCCATGCGCTTGATCCGTGTGAAGCCCTGCTTGATCTCCTCCCAGCGCTTCGCCTTCTCCGCCGAGAGCCGCCCGCGCATCTCCGCCAGCTTGAGCAGGTTCTGCTCCGCCGCCGTGGTGAGCGTCTGGGACTCTCCCTGGTAGTGGTCGTCGATGAGCCGCTCCAGCTCCTCGTCGGTCATCGCCGCCACGACCTTCTCGGCGAGCTTGTTCATGTTGCGGTAGCTGCCCTGCAGCTTGAACGCGGGCTCGCTCCGGAAGCGCTCGTCCTGCGCCGCCGAGGCGATGTACTGCAGGTTCACCTTCAGCAGCACCTTCTGCACGCGGAAGAGTCGCTGCAGCACCGCGACGATCTCCTGGATCTCCGCCGCCGCGTAGCCGTACGACAGCTCGCCCGTGTTCACCTCTTCGCCCCGCGCCATCCGGACGAACTTCTGGATGTCCCCCGGATCACGCGTGGCCAGCGGAGCCAGCGCCGGGTTCGAGGTGAGCGAGTTCTCGATGTAGCTCAGCGCGAACAGATCTTCCTTCCCGTCGAGGATATCGCCCAGGTTGTAGGTGTCCGCGCGGTTGGCGAGCATGTCCGGGATCTTGAAGCGCTCGCCCGTCTCCGTGTACGGGTTGCCCGCCATCACCACGCAGAACTTCTTGCCCCGCAGATCATACGTGCGCGTGCGCCCATTCCACACGCCCTCGATGCGGCGCTGGCCGTCGCACAGCGAGATGAACTTCTGGAGCAGCTCCGAGTCCGTGTGCTGGATGTCGTCCAGGTAGAGCATGACGTTGTTGCCCATCTCGAACGCCAGGTTGATGCGCTCCACCTCCTGCCGCGCGGTGGCGTTGGGTGCCTCCGCTGGATCCAGGGACTTCACCGAGTGCCCCAGCGCCGGGCCGTTCACCTTGACGATCGTCAGCCCCAGCCGGCTCGCCACGTACTCCATGAGCGTCGTCTTGCCGTAGCCAGGCGGCGACATGAGCAGCAGCAGGCCCATGCGATCCGTGCGCTTGTTCTCCCCCGCCGCGCCCAGCTGCTTGGCCAGGTTGGCGCCGATGAGCGGCAGGTACACCCCGTCAATGAGCTGGTTGCGCACGAAGGACGAGAGCACCTTGGGGGTCAGCTCCTCCAGCCGCAGCTTCCTGCGCTCGCGCTCCAGCAGATCCCGGAGCAGGCCGCGGTAGGAGTGGTAGGCCGGCACCCGGAGCTGCCGGAACTCGCCCAGCCGCGCGAGGAACTCGTCCAGCCGCAACATCATCTTGCGGTCCGTGATGCGGGAGTGCTGCCCCAACAGCCCCGTCACCTCCAGTGAGGTGAGCGCGCCCGCCTCGTGGCGGTCCAGCTTGCGCTCGGTGAGCAGCAGCACGGCGGCCTCCACGGCCACGTGCGCCGCCTCGCCCGCGCCACCCTCTCGCTGGGCCAGGTACCCGTCCACCCACGCCCGGGCGATCCGCAGGCGCTCGGGCAGGTTCTTCTCCAGGCCCCGCAAGTCCTCCTCGAAGGCCGAGCGGCTCGCCTGCCGATCGAGCTGAGCGAGGAAGGCGTCCTTCACCGCCACCGCCTCGGTGCTGGTGGTGAAGCGCGGCCGCTCCGCCCCGAGCTCCTCCATGAGGTAGCGGCCGGCCTGGCGGACCTCCGCGGGCGAGTGAGCGATCTTGTTGGCCGTGAGGAAGGCCCCCACGTGCTCGCCCAGCTCGTTGCCAAGCAACGTCAGCTCCGCGGCGCTGGCGAACACCGAGCGCAGGCGGGCCAGGCTGCGCGCCCGGCGGTGGAGGATGGCGCGCCCGGCCTCGTCCGAGTCGAAGGCCCAGTAGAGGGCCGCCCAGGCGCGCGAGGTGGGGGCGAAGCGCAGCAGGCCCGCGCCCTGGTGCAGGGTGAGCAGCTTCTCCAGGAGGGTGGCGGCGTCCGCGTCGTGGATGCCGCGCTCGTAGCCCTCGTCGAACCGCTCGGCCGAGTACGCGCGCACCGTCTCCATGAGGGTGCCCAGGGCCGCGGCCTCGTGCAGGGCCGTGAGGCTCAGGCTCCCCTTCCCCTCCTCCACATCCGCGAGGATGTTCGCGGCCAGGTACTCCGAGCGGTACACCTCTCGCGTCTCGGAGACGAGGTGCTGCTCCCAGAGCTCCTTGTACTGCTCCAGCGCCGGATCCTCGATGCGCTGGGCGTAGTCCGTGCCCGTGAGCTGCAGGGAGAGCGAGCCGTCGCGCGGCAGCAGCGAGAGCTCCAGCGCCTGGGTGTTGACGTTGAAGCGGTACTTCCCGAACTTGATGACGGCCTGGCCGTCCTCGAACAGATCCTGGCGATCCCTCAGGGCCCGCAGCGCGTCCTGGCGCGCCGTCTTCATGCGCGAGAGCACTTCGTCCGAGCGGACGCTGTCCTGCAGCTCCATCAGCTGCTCGGAGAGCTGCCGCAGCTTCTGGACCATGGCGTCCGACGCGAAGTACGTGTTCAGCTCGTCGTCCGACTTGAAGGACTTCGCCCGGCGCTGTACGCCGACGAGGATGCGCTCAGCGGCGCCGAACAGGTTCTGCGCGCGGCGCTGGCGCTCGTCCACCAGAGCCTGCTTCTTCGCGCCGAACGCCTCGAGCAGCTCCTCCCGCTTCTGGGTGATGGGATCGAGGAACTCATCGAACTCCCCGAAGCGCCCCTCCAGCTCCTCGAGCTGGACGGTGATGCGCGACATGCCCTCGTCGCACTTCTCCGGGGTGTCCGCCACGGAGAGGGCGCTCTCGATGTTCTGCCCCAGCAGCTTGAACTGGGCGCCGAACTCCGCGCGCTTCTCGCGGCTCACCAGCTCCTTGCGCTTCACCTGGAGCCCGGCGCGTACCCGGTTCAGCCGGGAGAACAGCTCGGAGACACCCTCCAGGATCTTCGCGCGCGCCAGTGGATCGCCCACCTGGAGCCCGCCCACCACCTCGCCCAGCACCTCCAGGCCCTTGCCCACCTTCTCGATGTCCTCGCCGAGCGGAGCCAGCTCCACCGTGGTCTGGACCGGGTCCAGCTTCGCCAGCAGGACCTCGAGCCGCTCGGCCACCGGCTGGAGCGCCTCGCCCTTCTGGAAGAACGTCACACACTCGGCGCTGACCCGGTCCGTCTCTTCGACGACCTGCTTCTCCAGCACCTCCAGCCGGGCGAGATCGATGTAGCGGATCTCCTTGAGCGTGATGAGGTGGCCCCGCTGCTGGCGCAGCTCGGTGAGCGCCTGCATGTAGGCCTCGGCGTTCGCCAGCTCCTCGGGCCGGACTTTCAGCATCAAGGCCTGCTGCTTCGCCTCGGCGTCGGTGATGGCTGTCACCGCGCGCTTCTGCAGCGCCTGGACCTTCTCGAACTCGTCGATGATGAGCTCGGAGGTGCGGCGCAGCGCCTCCATGGGCGCCTGGAGCCCCACCTCCGCGTGCGTGAGCCAGTAGTAGGCGTCCAGCGCGCGTGTCACCGAGCTGATCAGATCCTCATAGATGCGCCGGGTGGGCTTCTCCGTCTTCGCGCTGCGCTGCAGGGTGAGCGCGTCGGAGATGCCACGCACGAGCTCGGCGTTGCCCACCTTGCCCAGGTAGCCGGGCACCACGGGAGCGGCGGCGGCGTGCTCGGCGGAGACGAAGGGCGTCTGCCAGATCTGCATCGGGTGGACGCGCGTCGGCTCGCTCGAGGTGTTGCGGAAGATCACCAGGCCCCCGTCCGCGAAGAGGCTGAAGCCGTGCCCGAGCAGCGGGTTCTGCACCTCCTTGCGGACCAGGTTGTACGGGAAGAGGACGTAGCTGCCCTCCTCGCGCCGGTGGAAGATGTAGAGCACGTCCTCGCCGTTGGGCGAGCGGATGGCCTTGGTGAACTCCATCTCCTCGGTGGAGCCCTCGAAGACCTTGTAGTCCCCCGTCTGCAGGTAGAAGCCGCCGGGGAAGATGACGCCCTGATCCTCTGGGAGCCGGACGCACGCCAGCCCGATCGCGTCGATGCGCACCACGTGCTGGGTGCGCGTGTTGAAGACGAGGTAGCGGTGCGCCTTCTCCCGGAACGGCAGCACGCGCAGCAGGATCAGCCCGCCCACCTGCGCGTAGGCGATCTCCGCGTCATCCAGCGACTGATCCGCGTCCTCCACGGGCTCGCTGTAGATGCCCAGGCCCGAGCTGGTGTTGTCCTCCACCTTGACGGTGAGATCCCCCTTCACCGTCTCCACGAAGACCTGATCCAGGATGTTGACGTGCGGGTGGGAGCCCAGCACGTAGTTCTCCCGCCGCGTCACCGTCCACTCGAAGTCATGCGACGGCGGCAGGACGAGATCGCGCTCGCCCTGGTTGTCGATGTAGGTGGCCCGGCCCTCCACGTCGACGCTGAAGCGGAAGACCTTGATGTCGCGCAGCGTCTGGCCTGTCTTGAAGATGGCCAGCAGGCGCGACTCGGTGCGGCTGAGCTGCAGCAGCTTCGCGTCCTTGTAGTACTTGTAGAGCTCTCCGAAGTCCTTCACGAACCGGGCGTCGGTCAGGAAGCCGCCAGCCTCCGTGGGGGCCACGGTAGAGAGATCGAAGCCCTCTTCCGTCCTCTCGAACTTGTGCAGCGAGAAGACGTCCGCGACGACCGTCTCCTTCTTCAGCCCGATGAAGACGTTGTAGCCAAAGAGCAGGTACTTCCCGACGCTGACGATGTCGCGCGGGACGCAGTTGTTCTCCGTGCGGACCCGCTCGTTGCCGATGACGGTGAGCTCGGTGCCGCCAAAGAGCGCCTTGCGCCGCGCGTTGAGATCGGCGGCTCGGGTGCCCAGCTCCTCCGCCTGAGCCAGCAGGCGGGCGCGGATCACCTCGTAGCTGCCGCCCTCCAGCGTCGTCTCGCCAGCAGGGGCGTTGCCCGTGGGCTTCGCGCCGTCAGTTGCCATGAAAGTTCACCGGGAAGGACCAGAGATCGAGTCGAGAGAGAGATGCACCTCGCCCCCTGCCCTCTCGCGTTCAGGAGAAGGAGGGGAGCGAGGCTTGCCTACGGTTGGGAGCGCTGGGGCCTACTCCGTGGACTTCCCCACGGAGGCCGGCCGGGCGCTGCCCTCGACGACCGCCTGCGGCTGAGCGGCGGCCTGCGGAGGCGGGGAGTTGGCCACCATGCGGTGCAGCAGCGCCGCCACCGCCAGGTTCTGCGCGTCGTTGGTGAGCCCGGGCTTGGAGAGGATCTCCTTCAGATCCGCGGAGAGATCCTTCTCGCCGGACAGGTAGGGCTGGGCCACCTTGCGGAGCGCCTCGCCGTGATCGAGCGCGCCATCCACCGAAGCGCCCACCGTCACCGCCTTGACGAACCGCTCGAAGAACTGGCCGTCGCCGCCGACGATCTGGAACTTCGCGTGGCTCATGGCCTCGGCCAGCACCCTGGACTGCGCCTCCGCGATGTCCTTGCGGACCCGGATGGCCTCCAGCTCCACGTCGCGCTCCTTGGCCAGCCGCAGGCGGAACTCCTCGTGATCCCGGCCCACGCCGTCCAGCGCCTTCATGGAGGTGGCCTTCTCGGCCAGGCCCCTGGCCTCGGCCATCAGCTTCTCCTGGATGGCGACGGCCTCGGCCTCGCCACGCTTCTGGATGGCTCCCGCATCGGCCTCCTGGGCACGCGCGTGCGCCAGGCCCTTCTCCTGCTCGCCGGCGGCCTCCGCCAGCAGCTTCTTCTGGAGGGCGCCAGCCTCGGCCTCGAGGATGCGCGCCTTGGCCAGACCCTTCTCCTGCTCGCCGGCGGCCTCCGCCAGCATCCGCTCGCGGATGGCCTCGGCCTGCGCGTGGCCCTGCTTCTTGATGACCTCGGCCTCGGCCTCCTTCACGCGCACGTTGGCCAGACCCTGCTTCTCGCTGGCCACCGCGTCTGCCTCCTTCACGCGCACGTTGGCCAGGCCCTCGGCGGCCGTCTCGGCCTGGATGCCCTCGGCCAGCCGCACCTTCGCCTTGGCCGTCTTGTCCGCGGCCTCCAGATCGGCCTCGGCCAGGGTGAGCCGCTCCTTGGCCAGGTACTTGGACACCTCGTTGCTGGCCTCTGCGGCCTTGATGTCCTTGACCAGCTTCTCCTGGGCGTGGGCCTCGGCGTTGATGAGCAGCGCTTCCTTGTTGCGCTTGGCCTCGGCCATCACGCGCAGATCCTTGATGCGCTCCTCTTCCTCGGCCACCGTCTTGTCCACGGCGATGCGCGAGCGGATGACGTCCGCGATGGCCTTCTTCTCCGTCTCGAGCGCCTTCTCCTTGGCGATGCGCTGCAGCTCCGTCTCGCGCTCGCGGTTGATGGCCTCGAGCATCCGATCCTTGTCGACGCGCTCGGTCTCCACTCCCACCACGCGCTCGCGGTTCTTCCCGGCCACTTCGATCTGGCGCTGCTTGTTCTGCTCGTTGATCTGGATCTCTTCCTCGGCCTTGATGCGCGCCAGCTCGGACTTGGCGTGCTCCTCGGACTTCACGCGCTCAGCCTCGGCTGTCTCGCGGGCCTGGATGCTCTCGATCTCACGCTTCTGCTTGGCGGCGGCCTCGGCGCGCTGGCGCTCGAGGGCGAAGATGGCCTCGTCCGACTCGACGTTGCGCTTGGTGATGGCCATGCGCTCGTCCTGCCGGAACTCGTTGGTGCTGACGTTCTGCACCGTGGTGAGCTCGGTGATCTTCCGGATGCCCTGCGCGTCCAGGATGTTGTCCTTGTCCAGCATCTCGATGGGGGTCTGCTCCAGCGTGTCGATGGCGCAGTCCTCCAGCATGTAGCCGTTGAGATCGCGGCCGATGACCTTGACGACCTCGTCCTTGATCTCGTCCCGCTGGGTGTAGAGATCCTCGAAGTCGAAGCGCTTGCCCACCGTCTTGAGGGCCTCGGAGAACTTGGCCTCGAAGAGGTTCTCCAGCGTCTGCTGGTCGCTGGCGCGCGCGCAGCCGATGGCGCCGGACACCTTGAGCACGTCCTCGCGCGTCTTGTTGATGCGCACGAAGAAGGTGACCTTGATGTCCGCGCGGATGTTGTCCTTGCAGATCAGGCCCTCCTTGCCGCGCCGATCGATCTCGACCGTCTTGAGGGAGATGTCCATCACCTCCGCGCGGTGGATGATGGGGATCACCACCGCGCCCGTGAAGGTGACGGTGGGCTCGCTCTTGAGCGTGTTGATGATCAGCACCTTGCCCTGATCTACCTGCCGGTAGAATCGGGCGATGGTGAAGAGGGTGCCGAACAGCACGACGCTGCCGACACCAATTGCTCCGGCGACTGTGGGAAGATCCAGATCCATTGCGATCCTTACTCGGTTGAGAAACGGCGGGCTTTGGCTGACGCGTCCGGAGTCCCCCGCAAACGGCTCTCCGGGCTGCGAGTGAAGCGACGATGAGGTGTCGCGGGAAGTGTTAGTGCACCCGATCCCTGGCGCGAGCGGCGATCGCGGTGGCCTTCACCGGATCGTGGATCTGGGCGATCTCCTCGGGGAGGAGGAAGTCGACGGGCTCCACCTCGTAGACATCCCGGGCCGGGTCGTAGCCGAGGATGAGCGCCTTGTCGCCGCGCTTGAGCTGGTTGTCCCTGTCACAGAAGACGTTGAGGATCAGGCCGGCGCCCCCATCCTCGAAGGTGGCGTGGCCGTGGGTGGTGTCGACGCTGCCACTGTTGATGGTGCACACGCGCCCCATGAGCGAGTCCCGGCCAGGAGCCTGCTTGGCGATGAAGACGGGGCGCAGCGGCCGCACAGCGAGTGACGCCGCCAGCGTGCCGAGCACCGAGCACAGCACGAAGAGGCCGCCTCCGACGACGGCACCCGGCAGGATGGAGCCGAGCAGACTGAATGCCGTGGGGCGGCTCGCAATGGACAGGATCCAGGCCGCGAAGATGACGAAGCTGAAGGAGATCGTGACGGGGATGCCAGCAAAGCCCAGGGAGGCGAAGAGTCCCGAACCGTCCCCATCCGCGTCGTGATCGTGGCCGTGGCCGGCATGGCCGTGGCCGGCATGGCCGTCGGCACCCTCGAACACACCCGAGGCGGCCTTAGCGCCACCTTCGAGGAGGCCTCCAGCGGCCTTGGCGCCGCCTTCGAGGAGGCCTCCGGCGGCCTTGGCACCTGCTGCGAGGTCCACATCGACATCCACATCTGCATCGAGCGCGTCGATCCCCACCGCGCCCAGGATGACGCACAGCCAGTACGTCAGCGTCACCCCCATGAGGATGGTGAAGAAGACGGTGGGGAACGCGAGGATGGACTCGAGAAAGGGGGTCATCGGCCCTAGGGCGGGAGTTGCGCGGAAGTCTAGACCAGCAAGGGGGCGGACAGGAAAGCCCTCCCGAATCTTAAGCCGCCTGCCTGCTCCGCAGGCCACCGGCCTGTAGTGCATTGCAGCAGGGAAGCAGGCTGCCCATCCAAGAGAGGCCATGACCCACATCGAGCGCTTGCAGCAGAGCGGAGTCCGGAGGCTGGGGTTCAGCGTCTGGCCAAGGCCCCGCGCACCTGCCCCGCGAGGCGCAGGCCGCTCTCGCCCGCGACGCGCGCGAGGGTCCCCAGCGTGATCGATCGTCCCGCGAACAGGGACATGAGCAGCTGCGTCACGCCCGGCACGGTGAGCAGAAGCCGCTCCACCGTGGGCCGGGGCCTTCCGTAGAAACCCGAGACGAGCACGCCGCGGGCGCTGAGGTGGAGCCCCAGCGCCGAGAGCGCCACGTGCTTCGTCCAGTCGTCGAAACGAAGCTCCCTGCCGCCGAGCCTGGCCGCCAGGTAATCTCCCGCGAGCTTTCCGTACTCGATCGCCTGCCCGATCCCTTCACCCACGAGGGGATCGATCCCCGCCGCCTCGCCCACCAGGAGGATGCGGTGAGCGGCGAACGGCCGGTGGACCTCGAAGCCGCGCTCCGAGAAGCGCTTGACGCGATAGTCGCTGAGGTGAAGCCCCCGCTCCTCGAGCCGCTCGGCGAGCAGTTGTGTGGCGTCCGCCCCTGGCATTCTGCCAATCCCCAGCACGTAGACGCCGCGACACACGAGCGCCTTGCCATC
Source organism: Hyalangium sp. (assembly GCF_035629615.1). Classification (GTDB taxonomy): domain Bacteria; phylum Myxococcota; class Myxococcia; order Myxococcales; family Myxococcaceae; genus Hyalangium. The sequence continues at coordinate 13,011 of NZ_DASPHO010000801.1, forward strand.
CACCAGGGTGGGAAAGTCCCAGCTGTACCCGACCAGCGACCGGTTCGAGGCATCGAAGTGGAGCACGTCGCGAGGTGGGTCGCCCGGAACGGGCTCCGTGTCGACCTCTGCCACCTGCGCGAGGAGGTCGCCGAACGGTAGGCCCAGGCTCCGCCGCACGACACTGCCCACGCCGTCGGCCCCGACCACTGCCTTGGCGAGAAATGCTCCGGCTGACGTGTCGAGATGAACCGCGTCAGTGCCAGGGGTCAGAGCTGTCACCCGGGCGCCCTCGATCAGCTGGACGCCGCGCGCGATGAGGACGCGGACGAGCGCGTGATCGAACTCCATCCGCCGCACGACGCGGCCGATGCGGCCCATGCGGCGCTGCACAGTGCCACCGGTGAGAGCAAGAGAGATCCCGTCGATCATCACCGAGGGCACGTCCACGTGAACGCCGATCTCGGACAGCCAGGCGTCTGCGCGAGCACCCATCGCGCCCCCGCAGAACTTGTCGCGAGGGAAGGTGGCCTTCTCGAGAACGATGATGCGCCCGGCAAGCTCCGGCCGCCGATGGATCAGGAAGAGCGCCGTCGAGACGCCCGCTGGCCCCGCGCCGACGATCGCGACATCGTACATCTTGGGCATAGGCCTCACGGACGCTAGGTCCCTGGCTCGATCCGTGTCCGGCTTCCACAAGCCCTCCGAATCAGGGCTTCTTGTCGGAAGGCACCTCTCCTGTCAGCACGCAGATGAGCGCGACGGGATCGCACTTCACCGGGAAGATCGGGTTGATGCCCGATCCGCGGAGCCGGCCCACGTTGAAGTCCGGGTAGGGATCGCACTTCGCTTCGTCCGGCTTCCCAGCGGTGGCACAGCTCACCACTGGCCAGATGCCCTTCACGCTGTACTCCGCGGTGCACCCGTTCTCCATGTAGCGCAGGTCCGCGACGAACTGCGTCCCGGGGATCTCCGGCGTGTTGTAGACGCGCAGGTTGGACCACTCGTAGGCGAAGCTCTGGGCCGGCAGGCTGCTGGTGGCCGGCACCTCCAGCCGCGCGGGAGACAGCTCCGGCACGTCACAGAAGTTGTCCGGCCCTGGAGACTCGGACGCCAGCGCGCCCGCGGCGTAAGGCTCGCCCGCGGACGCAGGGTCCACGCGTGACGCGTACTGCGTCACGAGCCTCCCCATCCGATCCGTGCGAATGGCCACGGTGTCCGGCGCGGCGGGCTCCCGGCTGAAGTACTTCTGGAGCCCCACGGGCTCCGACTTGAGCAGGGTGCACGGGCGATCCGGGTGCGACGCCTCCTCCTTCAGCGTAAACGTCGAGGCGAAGGAGCCGGTGGAGCCGTCCGACACGGCCCTCGCCACCGAGCACTGCCGCTCGGGATCCTCTGTGTTGCACGCGCCAGCCGCTACGGCCATCGCCGCCACGCCCACGCGCAGTCCCATCATCTTGAGCATCATGGAAGGTGTTCTCCGGGCAGCAGGCTAGAAGCTGAGCTTCGCGCCGAGGCGGATGGACCGCGGCGACTGGTAGGCAATCGGGCGCTTGAAGTTGGGGTTGATCTCCCCGGAGAGGATGGGCACCGGAGTGGCGGTGGCCGTGAGCACCTTGTCGCACGGCAGGCTGGGGTCCTGATCCCGGCACCTCTCCAGGTCGCCGATGGAGGCGCTGCCATCCTCGATGGCGTGGACGCGAGTGAAGGTGTAGCTCTGATCCACGGCCGTGTACTGCTGGAAGTTGAAGAGGTTGAAGACATCCAGCGACAGCGTCACCACGTAGTCGCCCGCGAGCTTCTGGCTGAAGCCGACGTGTGTGTCGAAGTTGTGGACCCAGGGGAGCCGGCCGCCGCTGCCGCGCGGCAGGATGAAGGTCTCCGCGCCGCTGCGCTGCGGGTGCGCGCCCAGGACGTTGATCACCGTGCCGGAGCGGCCCCGGTAGCTCGTTCCAATGTTGAGGCTCGTCGCGGGGGTGAGCATGAACTCCCGCGCCAGGTTGGCCTTGAGGCTGTGCGTCCGGTCTCCCGGCAGCAGCCCATACCGGTTGAACGTTAGCGAGAGCAGGTCGAAGTCACGCGTCAGGTTCGGCGAGAGCTGGCCGGTGTCCGCGCGGAACAGGCCCGAGTAGTTCCCCTCCAGGCGGGACCAGGTGTAGCTGGCCTGGGCGAGCCAGTGGTTCGAGAAGTCCTTCTGGTAATAGAACGTCACCCCATCGTACTTGCGGACGGCCTGCGGGAAGTCCGTGGAGTAGCCCTTGCCGGGGTTGCCGATGAAGAAGGTGCTGCCGTCATCCCGGCTCATGTCCTCGATGACGTCGTTGAGCTGGCGCCGGGTGTACGTGAGGCCCAGGCGGCCCAGGAACAGCTCGTACTCGCCACCGACGACGAACTCGTCCATGGACTGGGGCTTGATGTTCGGATCGACCGGGACGCGATCTCCGCCCTCCACGTCCCAGAACTGGTTGGGGCTCTCCCGGTTGCCGATGGCCTGGCGGGTGTCGTCGCTGGCGCACGCCGTCTGCAGGGAGACGGGGTCCGCGGGGTTGCAGTCCGGTGCGTCATAGGTGGCGGACATGAGCTGCTGCTGCGGGAACGAGAGATCCGCCATGTCCAGCGTCATGCTCTCGAAGAAGCGCGCGTAGTTGACGAAGAGCTTCGAGCGCCCCTGCTGGGTCGGATCGTAGATGACGCCGACGCGGGGCGACCACTGGTTGGGCAGGTGCAGCCCCACCTTGTCGTCCAGGCCCCACACGGTCTGCACGTCATAGCGGAAGCCGACGTTGACGGTGAACTTGTCCAGGACGGACCAGCTGTCCTGGATGAAGCCGCCCACGGTCATCGAGGTGGAGGTGCCCTCCTTGGTCTCGAGGAAGACAGGCTGATCTGGCGCCTCCAGGTAGCCGTACTGGTTGAGGCTGAAGAAGCAGGAGCCGTCCGTGCACTCCTGCCAGTGGGCCAGGCCCGTGCGGGCGCGGTTGTTGTAGAAGCTCAGCCGCTCCGCGTCGACGCCGGCCTTGACGATGTGGTGGCCCCGCCACTCGAAGAGGTACGTGCCCAGCAGCTTGCCCTGGACACGGTCCAGCTCCTGGATGCTGATGGTGCCGGGCCCACCCGTGGAGTATGCGCTCACCGGGCAGCGCGTCGCCCGGCGATCCGTCACGCCCGGGCCCGCCAGGAGCTCCTCGGGCGAGTCACAGACCGAGGGATCGGGGATCGCCTCGAACTCGGTGATGGGGTGGAAGTCGCGCCCGGGTTGTCCCACCTGGGTCGCGGCCCTGCGCGTCCGCCGCCAGTTGATGCGGGGCTCCTTGGAGAGCCCCTGGCCGGTGTTCAGCCCCGAGTCATCCGACGGCAGGATCGAGTCATTCTGGTGGTGCCAGCCGACCGTGGCGTCAATGAGCAGCGACTTGTTGAAGAACGAGGAGGACTGCCGGGCCACGAGGTCCAGCGCGTCATTCTCGCGCCGGGTGGCGATGGACTCGTAGGAGCCCTGGACGAAGCCGGTGCAGGACAGGCCGACGCACACCTCCGGATCGCCGTCATCGCTGAAGGAGTACTTGCCCGTGCCGCCGGAGGAGCGCGGCACGCCGAAGACGGAGACCGAGAGGTTGTGATCCTGGTTGAAGAGGTAGGTCAGCTTGCTGGTGAACTGCAGGCTCCGCTCGTCCGCGAAGCGGTTGACCTGGGTGCCCTCGATGGGCGTGGACACCGCGAACCGTGTCTCGGGATCGATCCGGGCGGCCCCCACCGCGTTGCAGCCGTTGGCCGCATCCACGGCCGTGCAGATGTCCAGCGTGCTGAGCTGCCGCTCCACCCGGACGCGGTTGAACGCCGGCGCGAAGCCCACGTAGAACCAGAGCTTGTCCTGGAGGATGGGCCCGCCGAGATCAAAGCCGACATCCCCCAGGTTCCACGGGCGGCCCTGGGCGCTGATGACGGAGCCGGCCTGCCTCACCTCGGTGCCCGCCTTCTGCAGGAAGCCCGGGGCCATGTTCGCGAAGACGGAGCCGTGGAACTCGTTGGAGCCGGACTTGGTGACGACGTTGAGGATGCCGCCCGTGGAGCGGCCATACTCGGGCAGGTAGCCGCTGGTGATGACGTTGACCTCCTTGACGAACTCCACGGACAGCGGCGTGCCCACGGTGCCCACGCTGGGATCGTTCACGGACAGGCCGTCCACGATGTACTGGCTCTCGGGCGAGCTGCTGCCGCTGACGCTGACGCCGTAGCGATCCTCCTGGGCGCCGGGGGCCAGCTCGGCCAGGGACTCGAAGGAGCGCGTGGCCGAGCCCTTGCCGCCGGGGCGGATGACGGCCACGTTGCGCAGGAAGTCAGCGTCTACGCTCACACCCACGGCGCTCGACCCGACGTCCACCGAGGGAGGGGCCGCGACCACCTCCATCGTCTCGGTGAAGGACTCGGGGAGCAGCTCGACGTTGACGCGGATGGTGATGCTGGCGCGCAGGGAGATGTTCCCGCGCTCGTAGGGCTTGTAGGACTCCTTCTCGAAGCGGAGGGTATAGGCGCTCGGGGGGAGCTGAGGGAGGCGGTATTGCCCGGTGGCGTCCGTGACGACCACCTGCTCGCCCATGAGGCCTGGGGCGGTGGCGGTGACGACGACATCCGCGACTGGCTGCTTCGTCGCCGCGTCGACGACGGTGCCTGTGATGACTGAGGTAACCTGGGCCAGCGCCGCGGAGCCGCACAGCGCGGCCACGAGACACAGCCCTCGAGCGAGAGACGCACGTCTAGACAAGTTTGACCCCTCCGGCAGGTGCCGGGCGCACTTTGTCTCAAACCTTACGGAAGCCCAAACCCCATCTGGCGAGTAGGCCAGGAAAAGCGTGGCGGGCCGATGCCCGGTGCCAGGGACAGGGCCTACCCTCCCCCCGACTCCATGCCCATCCTGAGGAGCCGGGTATGCCCAAGCGCGCCTCTCCCCGCCGATCGGGCGGCCAGAAGACCCTCGAGCGGGACGTGATTCCTGAGGGCGTCGATGTTCAGGATCGCGCTCTGTTCTTCAACCGGGAGCTGTCCTGGCTGGCCTTCAACGATCGGGTGCTGCAGCTGGCCGAGGACGCCTCGGTGCCGCTGCTGGAGCGCCTGAAGTTCTGCGCCATCTACGCGCGCAACCTGGACGAGTTCTTCATGATCCGGGTGGCGCGGCTCCACGAGCAGCACCGCGGGGGCATTTCACGGCTGGTGCCTGACGGAGCGACTCCGGGTGAGACGCTCGATCAGCTGCACGCGCGCATCCGCGAGCAGGGGCACCGGCACAGCGCCTGCTTCGAGCGGGTGCTGCGCCCGGCGCTGGCGGAGAAGGGGCTGCGCATCCTCTCCATGAAGGAGCTGGGGGCGGAGGCCCGAGCTCAGGTGGACCGGCACTTCCGCGAGCAGATCTTCCCGGTGCTCACACCGCTGGCGATCGGGCTGGGCCGGCACTTCCCCTACATCTCCAACCTCTCGGTGAGCCTGGCGGTGCTGCTGCGGGATCCGGAGGCGGAGGTGGAGACCGTCGCGCGGGTGAAGGTGCCCAAGGAGCTGCTGCCGCGCTTCATGCCGCTGAAGGGAGAGGGAGCGGCGTTCGTGCCGCTCGAGGACATCATCGCGCACAACCTGGGCGCGCTGTTCCCGGGCATGGAGGTGCTGGACTACGGGCCGTTCCGAGTCACCCGGGATGCGGACTTCACGGTGTCCGAAGATGCCGAAGATCTGCTGGTGGCGGTGCAGGACGAGCTGCGCCAGCGCCGCTTTGGAGATGTGATCCGCATGGAGGTGCAGGCGGGGATGAACCCGAAGCTGCGCGAGCCGCTGGAGGAGGCGCTGGGGCTGGAGGCTCGGCAGGTGTACGAGGAGCAGGGGCTGCTGGCGCTGGTGGATCTCCACGCGGTGGTGGGCACGCCGGGCTTCGCGGAGCTGAGGGCGACGCCGTGGGTGCCTGTGACGCAGCCTCGGCTGCGGACGGAGGGCGACACGGAAGACACGGTGATGGCGGCCATGCGCCGGGGGGATCTGCTGGTGCACCACCCGTACGAGTCCTTCGCCACGTCGGTGGAGCGCTTCGTGACGGAGGCGGTGGAGGACCCGGACGTGCTGGCGATCAAGCAGACGGTGTACCGGACCTCGGACAGCTCACCGCTGGTGCCGGCGCTCATCCGCGCGACGGAGGGGGGCAAGCAGGCGGTGTGCATGGTGGAGCTCAAGGCCCGGTTCGACGAGCGTACGAACATCCAGTGGGCGCTGGCGCTGGAGGAGGCCGGGGTGCACGTCGTGTACGGCATCCCTGGGCTGAAGACGCATGCCAAGGCGATCCTGATCGTCCACCGGGAGGGAGAGCGGAGTCGGCACTACGTGCACATCGGGACGGGGAACTACAACCCGAAGACGGCGCGGCTCTACACGGATCTGGGGTTGTTCACGACGGATCCAGAGATCGGCGCGGACGTGGCGGACCTGTTCAACTACCTGACGGGGTTTGCCCGGCCGCAGTCGTTCCGCAAGCTGCTGGTGGCGCCGATCAACCTGCGCGAGGGGTTGCTCGAGGAGATCCGCCGCACGGTGGCGGCGCACTCGAAGGAGCAGCCCGCGCGGATCGTGATGAAGATGAACGCGCTGGTGGATCCGGTGCTCATCCGAGCGCTCTATGACGCCTCCCGCGCGGGGGTGAAGGTGGAGCTCAACGTGCGGGGGATCTGCTGCCTGCGGCCCGGGGTGCCTGGGGTCTCGGAGAACATCCGGGTGATGTCCGTGCTGGGCCGCTTCTTGGAGCACTCGCGCATCTACTTCTTCGAGCGTGGCGGGGAGACGCGGTGCTTCATCGGGTCGGCGGATCTGATGCCGCGCAACCTGGACCACCGAGTGGAGGTGCTGACGCCGGTGGAGGATGGGCAGATCGTGGCGCAGGTGCGAGACCTGCTCGAGCGGGGCCTCGCGGACAACACGCATGCGTGGGAGCTGGAGGCGAACGGGACATGGCGCCGGCGCACGCCCCAGGGTGGAGAGAAGCGCTGGTCCCAGGGCGAGCTGATGGAGCGGGCCATCCGCATGGCACAGGCCACCAGCGGGAGAACCCGCTCCTCATGAATCTGCAGCCTTCAGTCCGTAGGAGATGCCTTCGACTCCGAGATCTTCTCGTTGATCCACTCCAGATAGGTAGGCGTGCTCGTATACGACGAGAGCATGAAGTCGCCCGGGGTGAAGGATTTGGCAATCCCCACGAGTTCCACGCCCGTGTCCGCCTTGCGGAAACAGGGTCCCCCACTATCGCCCTGCAATGCGTAGGAGCCTGAGGATCGCATCAAGCTGGGACTCTCGCCATCATAGGTGTCGTCGACTCGGACCTGTTTCCCGATCTGGAACGTCGTTCCATCCGACTTGATGGACACGACATAGTTTTCGCCATAGCGACGGTTCATCCCAGGCTTTTCTCCGACGATGCCTTGGACCCCATAGCCCACCAGAATGACCTGCTCATAGCGGCGCACCTGATCGGTGGCGAGCTTGACGTAGGCGACCTTCCCTTCGAGGGATTCATTCAAGATGATGGCCGCCAGATCCGCGTGGCTGAAGGCGGTGGATTTCTGCCTTCGACCATCCTTTGCCATGACTTCCTTGTAGATGATCCTGAGTCCTTCATGAGGACGAACAACACCTGTGTATGAGTTGCCGGAGTCGCCTGCATCCGTGAGAACTTCTTCCGTCGCCACTCCCATGGGTTTGTAGGTCAGAAATGTGATCGTGGCGGTTCTGGCGCATGGTGCGCGCCGATCAATGATGGTTGTGTCAACGGGTTCTGGTGGCTTTGGCATACGGGCGTCGCACACACAGTGGCCTGCTGTCAGCACAAGCCGCGAGTGAACAAGCACGCCACTGCAGGTCATCTCGACATGTCCTTTCATGGAATTGAAGATTGTGGTTTTAACCTTCACAGCAGAGCCATAGAGGTTCAAGCTGTCAATCGTGCTCTCGGACACGATGGAAATCTCATCGCCCACCGCGAAAGAGTCTGGCGGTGTATTCAGTGGGTTCGAAGCAGCGGAACACCCTCCACTCACAAACACCACGATGGCCAGTAGCATCGCAAAACGACTCTTCTCATGAGGCATTCCCAACTCCCATCTATGGATGAGCGCTGCTTCTCGCGCGCTGGAGTTCTCCGGCCAGCCAGTTCCTGTGGTCGTGAATGCTGATGAAAGCCGCACCCTCTCCGAGATTCCGGCCTGAGATGCCGATGAGTTTCATCCCCGCTCCATCTTCGCGAAGACAAGGCCCACCGCTGTCCTGTCGATAGAGATGCCTCCCAGGCTGCTCTACCAACACGCGTTCTCCACCCTGCACACGAACTTCCTTGACTTTGTTTCTGCTGTATCGGCGGTCCGCCCCATGAATCTCCAGAGTCTCATCGTACCCATAGCCAACGATGATGGCGGTCTCGTTGACTTGAACCTCTGTGTCAGAGAGAGAGAGCACCTGGAGATTTTGATGGAGAGGCGCTTGCAAGTGAATGACTGCGAGATCGCCTCGGCTTGAGCTGACTCTCCCTTGCTCATCGAGCAGGATTTGCAGCTCGGGATGCGGCCGGATCACTCCTTTGTAGGCATACCGTCGCCAGCCTCCAAGCTCGCCCGCAACTTTTGTTGGTGCGTAGCTGATGGCCTCTACCATCGCGCTCTGTCCACACTGTGACGTATCAATGATCTGACGCTTCTCAGCACTGGTGACCGCCCGCCGAGTACAAACGCAATGACCCGCTGTCAGCACAAGGCGGCGATCAATGATGACTCCGCTGCAGAATCCTGTGGGTTTGTCTTGGGACCCGACAGTCACGAAGACCGTCGCTGAATATCGATTGTCGATATCCAGGTCACCCGCCAGCCTGATCAATCGATTGTCGATGGCCAGGGGTTCCCCCAGATCGAGCGGGTCGCCATCATCCCTCCAAAGCATGTCTGCTCCCACCTCGGCGGGCCTGCTGCCTGCATCGTCGCGGTGCGTTGCATCACTGGCCGCGGCATCAGCTACCGCTGAGCTCGAGGCACTGCGCTCCTTGCAGGCGCTGTGGAGAAAAAGAGAACTCGCCAGGAACAGAAGGGCAAGCCCCCCTCCTTGGGGGCGATTCACGCGAGACCACTGAAAACTCAGCCAGCGAGGTTTGGCAGACATGGCTCTTCCTGAAGCCTACATCTTCTTCACGAGCTCGGCACGCTCCTGGACCTGCTCCATCGTGTCCAGGCTGAAGCTGCGGGCGTGGCCCAGATCCTCCTTGAGGAACGTGGCGACGTCCTCCGCAGCCTCCTGGACCGCCTTCTTTCGCTTCGGGGGCAGTGGGTCGAAGGTGGAGAAGACGGTCTTCCCTGACGCCGGATCGAACTCCCAGAAGCCCACCAACCGCTCTCCGTCGAACACCGTGCGCGCAGAGACGTGCTTCACGTCCCCCAGCGTCGAGCCCTTCGTGTTTCCCCACTTCGACACCTCGCGCTTGTGGTGCTTCGGATCGGTGAGCAGCCCAGGCCCTCCGTGGACGGTGAGGTAGTTGTCCTCGAACGAGAGCATCGAGACGGACGCTGCCCCGGGAGCGGCCTCCTTCAGCGCCGCCAGGTCCTGCTCCATCACGAAAGCCTCGTTGGCGTAGCTCTCCACCGACACAGGCACCACGGGGAGCTTCTCGAAGGCCGCTCGGGTATCGCGCTGCGAGAGTGCCGACCAGGCTGCGAAGTCCGCCACGCTCACCGGCCCGGCCTGCCGGACGAAGATCTCGGCGAGTCGCACGTTCCGCTCGGCGGCCTCCGCCGGAACCTTGGCGCCCGTGAACGGGTTCTTCGCTGGAATCCGCCAGTGGTACCGCTCCGTGTCCAGCCGTCCGGAGTCCAGCGTGCGCTCCACCTTCCCGTCGAACTCCAGGTGGCGCAGGGCGGGCGGCAGCGTCGAGGAGATGCCGACCTTCTTCCCCTTCTCTCCCAAGCTCCGGGCGACCCCCTCGGGCAGCGCCTTGCGGAGCGCGTCCGTCTTCAGCGGACCCTTGCGGAGCGCCTTGAGCACAGCCTCGCCGACATCCGCCAGCTCGGACAGCTCGACCCCGACCGTCTTCATCTCCCGCTCGCTCCGCTTGCGCGCCTGATCCTCGGCCACGCGCAGCACGAGCGGCACCTGCGCCCGAGGCACCACGTAGATGCAACCTCGTACGGCGGGGATGACCTGGATCCGGGACTGGGCCACCGCCTCATCCAGATCCTGCCGGCGCATCCCCGGGATCCGTGCTCGCACCGCCAGATACACGTCCACGCCACCGAGCGTCCGAGGCCAGCTCGTCGCCGTGAGGACCTCTTCGATGCTGCCCTTCACGGGCTCGGCGAGCCCCTGTCTGCGGTGCCAGAACGCGCGAGCGCGATCGAGGGAGATCTTTACTGCGGGTGTGACGGGTGCGGCGCGGGCCATGTGCTTCCTCCAAGGGGCGCCCAGTCTAATCAGGGGAATTGTGCCCCAGGTATAGCGCCGCACCCACCCCATGGGGTAGGGTCCAACACTCCTCACCTCACATGGAGGCTCCTGTGTTCGACGACGCCCCCGTGCCCGGCTCCACCGTGGGCCCCTGGCTCATCCTCGAGCGCCTGGACTCAGGCACCTTCGGCGTCGTCTTCCAGGCCCGGCGTGCCGGACATCCCGAGGCTCCCCTCGTGGCCCTCAAGATGGCTCGCCGCCCCCTGGATCCACGCTTCCCGCGCGAGGCCGAGCTGCTCCAGAGGTGCTTGGCCCCCTCTATCCCCGGGTATGAGGACCA